>CP090851.1:2195020-2508594 GCA_041879415.1 Vibrio chagasii
TGGCTATATCTGAGCACATCCACAGCGATATATTGTTAATTCTTGTTGGCACCAAACTGACAAAAGCTCAAGAAAACGCTAAATGGTTCAAGGCACTCTCTAACAAAGGACATTGGGTAAGCTGCCTGACGCCTGATGTCAGCAGGCTACCTCAATTTGTTCAAGCACGCTGTCGTCAAGTCGGGTTATCACCAGATCCTGAAGCTATTCAGATGTTGGCGCAGTGGCATGAGGGCAACCTGTTTGCACTCACACAAAGCCTTGAAAAGCTGGCACTTCAGTATCCAGATGGAAAGCTAACCTTAGTACGCTTAGAAGAGTCTCTGAGCCGCCACAACCACTTTACTCCATTCCATTGGAGTGATGCCCTATTGGCAGGGAAAGGGAATCGAGCACAGAGGATACTCAGACAACTCGAAGCCGAAGGTGTCGAACCAGTTATTCTGCTGCGAAGCGTGCAACGAGAGCTTGCATTGCTACTGCAAATGCAGCAACAAATGAAACTCATGCCGATCGGTCAGGTTTTCGAAAAACATCGTATCTGGCAATCGAAAAAGCCGCTTTATAACGCCGCGCTAACAAGAGTTTCAATTTCTCAATTACACTCACTGTTTGCGTTGCTGACCCAAGCAGAATTGATAACAAAAACTCAGTATGAGCAGTCGCCTTGGCCACTAATCCATCAGTTAAGCGTTGAGTTTTGTATCCCTTCAGCTTCAATACCATCTCACGCATAAAAGCGTGTTATGATCTTAGTAGAACCAAATTCAGATTTAAGGAACACCCAGTGTTACGTGAAGAACTAAAAGACTTTCTTGCAGACAAAGCTGACGACATGAAAGCAGAATCTATTGTGACCATCGATGTAGAAGGCAAATCAAGTGTAACGGACTACATGATCGTTTGTACTGGTACTTCTAAGCGCCACGTAGCTTCAATTGCTCAGCATGTTGCTGACGAAGTAAAGAAAGCCGGTCTTGAACCACTTGGTATGGACGGCCAGCAAGAAGGCGAATGGGTTGTACTAGATATGGGCACAAGCATGCTGCACGTTATGCAAGAAGAGCATCGTGAACTGTACCAACTAGAAAAACTTTGGGGCTAAACGTTGAAGATCCAGTTAATCGCGGTTGGCACGAAAATGCCGAAGTGGGTTGAAGAAGGCTTTAACGAATATAAACGCCGCTTCCCTCACGACATGCCGTTAGAACTCGTTGAAATCACAGCAGGCAAGCGTGGTAAGAACGCTGATATCGCTCGTATTCTTCAAAAGGAAGGCGAAGCCATGTTGGCTGCGGTGCCAAAAGGCAACCGAATTGTCACGCTAGATATCCCTGGAAGAAAGTGGGACACACCACAACTTGCTGAGCAATTGGAAAGTTGGAAGTTGGATGGACGTGATGTTTCTATCCTGATTGGCGGGCCTGAAGGATTAGCACCGGCATGTAAAGCGGCCGCTGACCAAAGTTGGTCTCTGTCTGCGCTTACTCTCCCTCACCCATTAGTACGCGTTATCATGGCTGAAAGCTTGTATCGAGCTTGGAGCATCACTGCTAACCACCCTTATCATCGAGAATAAGCGTTAATGTTACGTAAACGTAGCCAAATCCGTGATTACAAAGCAGAAGCACGACTATTTACTAGTCGTGCTTTTGTTGCGTTTGCAGGCATCATAGTCATGATGTCCTTGTTGGTTGTTAACCTGTACAACATTCAGGTCAATCAATATCAAGACTATAAAACTCGCTCTAACGACAACCGTATTAAGGTAGTACCAATCGCGCCAAACCGCGGTTTGATTTACGATCGAAACGGTGTACTTCTTGCCGAGAATCGTCCGGTTTTCAATCTAGAAATCACACCAGAAAAAATTAAAGACATGGACGACACACTTGTCCGTCTACAAGAGTTAATTGAGATCCCACCAGAGCGTATTGAACGGTTTAACCGTGAGCGCCGTAATTCACGACGCTTTAAATCAGTACCTATTCTTAACCAGCTGACAGAAGAGCAAGTTGCTATATTCTCGGTAAATCAACACAAATTCCCGGGTGTTGAAGTGACAGGTACTTTAAAGCGCTTCTACCCGTATGGTGATGTGCTTACCCACGTTATTGGTTATGTCTCTCGTATCAACGACCGTGATATGCAGCGCTTGGTACGGGAAGAAAAAGACGCCAATTATCAAGCGACTCGTGATATCGGTAAGCTCGGTATCGAACGTTATTACGAAGATTTGCTACACGGCACAGCCGGCTATCAAGAAGTTGAAGTCAATAGCCGTGGACGTGTTATCCGCACGCTCAAATTTGTTCCTTCTGTTCCAGGTAAAGATATTGTACTGAACCTAGATATCAATCTTCAGCTTTACGTTCATAAGCTACTCGATGGCCGACGTGGTTCTGCAGTTGTATTGGATCCAAAAGATAACGGCGTATTGGCGATGGTTTCAAGCCCAAGCTATGACCCGAATGCGTTCGTGCATGGCATTTCCTCTAAAGGATATAACGCGCTGCTTCAGGACAAAAATCGTCCTCTGGTAAACCGAACCACACTTGGCATCTATCCACCAGCATCAACAATCAAACCATTTATGGCCGTTGCAGCTTTGCAAGAAGGTGTCATTACGCCAAATACCACGCGTAACGACCCTGGCTATTGGAAGATCCCTAACTCTAAAACTCGACCATTCCGAGATTGGTTACGTTGGGGCCATGGTAAAGTCGACATCGTCAAAGCGATTGAAGAATCGGTGGACACGTTCTTCTACCAGATCGCGTATGACCTAGGTATAGACCGCATATCCAAATGGATGATGATGTTTGGATTTGGTGATTACACGGGCATCGATATTTACGAAGAAAGTAAAGCCAACATGCCAACCCGAGACTGGAAAATGGCCAGACACCGTGTGCCTTGGTACCAAGGTGACACTATCCCTGTAGGTATCGGTCAAGGCTACTGGACAGCTACACCAATGCAGATTGCAAAAGCGACCTCTGTGCTGGTCAATAAGGGCGAGGTAACAGCACCTCACCTATTGCGTGCCACCATTGAAAACGGTCACCCATTCGACGAGCAAGTGATGTCAGATATTGAAACTTACCCGCCACTAACAGGCGTCAAGAAGAAATACTGGGATATCGCTCAAGAAGGTATGAAGCTGGCTAACCACGGTAAAAAAGGGACAGCAAGACGCTCATTCCAAAATATGTCTTACGTTACTGCAGGTAAGTCAGGTACAGCACAAGTCTTTGGTCTGAAAGAAGATGAAGAGTACAACGCCGATGAAATCGCTGAGCACCTACGTGACCACGCGTTGTTTACTGGCTACGCACCAATCGAATCTCCAGAGGCCGTTGTTACCATTGTTCTAGAAAATGCCGGTGGTGGTTCTTCTAATGGTGCTCCAGTAGTGCGACGAATTCTAGACCACATTATCCTTGCAGAAGATTATCAAAGCGAGCCAATAAAATAATGAAACTTGATCCTTCAACAGGACGAAACAGAGCCTTATTTGAAAGGCTCCATATCGATCTGCCACTCTTACTCGGCATTCTAGTTTTAATGGGCTTTGCCTTATTAATCATGTACAGCGCGAGTGGGCAAAGCCTAGCGATGATGGATCGCCAGGCGATGCGTATGGCACTGTCTTTGGGCGTAATGATCTTCTTAGCTCAGATATCACCACGTACCTATGAGACTTTAGCCCCTGTATTATTCGCTGGCGGTGTTATTCTACTATTGGGTGTACTCTTCTTTGGCGAAGCCTCCAAAGGTGCGCAGCGTTGGCTTAATTTCGGCTTTGTTCGCTTCCAGCCCTCAGAGCTCTTAAAGCTCGCCGTGCCTTTAATGCTGGCGAGATTTATTGGTAAGCGCTCATTACCTCCGACATTCCAAACCTTGGCGATCTCGCTGGTTATGGTGTTTGTACCAACCATTCTTATCGCCAAGCAGCCCGATTTAGGCACCTCTATCCTTATCGCGGCATCGGGTATCTTCGTGATATTCCTAGCAGGTATTAGCTGGAAGATCATTGCTAGTGCAGCTGTCGCCTTAGGTGCATTTATCCCAATTCTGTGGTTCTTCTTAATGCGTGAATACCAAAAGGTGCGTGTAAGAACCCTTTTTGATCCTGAATCTGATCCATTAGGTGCGGGTTACCACATCATTCAAAGTAAGATTGCGATAGGTTCAGGCGGTATATCCGGAAAAGGCTGGCTGCAAGGGACTCAGTCTCAACTAGAGTTCATTCCTGAGCGCCATACTGACTTCATCTTCGCGGTTATTGCTGAAGAGTGGGGCATGATAGGTATCTTGTTCTTACTGGCTATCTACCTATTCATTATTGGACGTGGTTTGTACCTAGCAAGCCAAGCGCAAACGGCCTTTGGTCGAATGATGGGCGGCAGTATTGTACTGAGCTTCTTCGTTTATATTTTTGTAAATATTGGCATGGTAAGTGGCATTCTACCGGTTGTAGGTGTACCTCTTCCTTTGGTCAGCTATGGCGGTACCTCTATGGTTACCCTAATGGCTGGTTTTGGTATTTTAATGTCAATCCACACACACAGAAAAGCATTCTCAAAGGCGACCTAATCGATGTCTATTACAACGTTTTCAAAAAAAGCATCCTTGGTTGATGAGCTGCCAATCAAAAAAATAGTCTCAATTCTGGGCTTAGCGATTTTAATCAATGGCTGTTCCTCGCAGAAACCAAGTGGCCGCTACGATATCGATTCAGATATTGCGCCTGATGCCCCTATCTCGGTCGAACATTTAGAGGACGCACACCCTCAATACGAACCCTACAGCCTAGGTGGTAACAGTGACTACACTCTGCGCGGTGAAGACTACAAAATCGTAAAGGAAACCGAAGGCTTCACCGAGAAAGGCAAAGCGTCTTGGTACGGCAAAAAATTTCATGGTCATTTGACATCGAATGGTGAGATTTACGACATGTATTCGATGTCGGCGGCACACAAAACACTGCCTATTCCAAGTTATGTCAAAGTCACTAATACCGACAACAACAAAACAACGATTGTGCGTATTAATGATCGCGGCCCATTCCATAAAGGCCGAATCATTGACCTCAGTTATGCGGCGGCTTACAAGCTTGATGTCTTAAGGACAGGCACCGCAAATGTTGAGATTGAAGTGATCAAAGTGGCAATGCCAACTGATGCTAAAAAGAAGGCGGCTTTGCCACAATTTATTATTCAAGTCGCGACATCGCCACATGAAGACAGAACGGAGAAGTTAGCCAAAGATCTCAGCGAAAAGCTAGTAGTAGCAAGCTTCTTGCAGCCAAATGATGGTCAATACCGACTGATGCTTGGGCCATTTCATGACTATGCTCTGACTCAAGAGAAATTAGAACAGGTTAAACTGATGGGTTACCCTTCTGCTTATATCAAGAAACACACACTAACTCGCTAATTAATCTGACAGTAACCTCTGGTAATCAGCGCTCTGGTGTGACAGAGTGATTCTGGTAAGATATGAATAGTTCACCAAATAATTGCATTCAAAATGATTAAATCTAATAAACTTGTTAAAACGATTTTTGCTACTTCTGTTGCGCTTTCAGCAACAATAGCTACATCGTCATTCGCTGCTCCAATTGTTGTTCCTGATGCACCACAAATCGCCGCTAAAGGTTTTGTTCTGATGGATTACCATTCAGGCAAAGTACTAGCAGAGAAAGAGATGAATACTCAACTTTCTCCAGCAAGTTTAACCAAGATGATGACGAGCTACGTAATCGGTCAAGAACTTGAGCGTGGTAACATCAACCTAAACGACGATGTTGTAATCAGTGAAAATGCTTGGGCTAAAAACTTCCCAGACTCATCTAAAATGTTCGTTGAAGTTGGCACAACGGTTAAAGTTGAAGAACTGAACCGCGGTATCATCATTCAATCAGGTAACGATGCTTGTGTAGCAATGGCTGAGCACATTGCTGGCTCAGAAGACGCATTCGTTGACCTAATGAACGCATGGGCAAGCTCTATCGGCATGAAAGACACGCACTTTGCTAACGTGCACGGTCTAGACAACCCGAACCTATACTCAACGCCTTACGATATGGCACTGCTTGGTCAGGCGCTAATTCGTGACGTACCTGATGAGTACCGCATCTACTCACAGAAAAAATTCACATACAACGGCATCACCCAATACAACCGTAATGGTCTGTTGTGGGACAAGAGCATGAACGTTGATGGCATTAAAACAGGCCACACAAGCAATGCAGGTTACAGCCTAGTAAGCTCAGCAACAGAAGGCAAAATGCGCCTAGTTGCGGTTGTGATGGGTACTAAGAATGCAAACGCTCGTAAAACAGAAAGCAAAAAGCTACTTAGCTACGGCTTCCGCTTCTTCGAAACAGTGGCACCACACACTGCTGGTGAAACTTTCGTAGAAGAGAAAATCTGGATGGGTAGTAAAGACACGGTAGCGCTAGGTGTTGACGAAGATACCTTCGTAACTCTGCCTCGCGGCCAAGCTAAAGACCTTAAAGCAAGCTTTGTACTTGAGAAAGAGCTAGAAGCGCCAATCAACAAGGGTGATGTTGTTGGTAAACTTTTCTACCAAGTTGATGGTGAAGACGTTGCGGAATACCCATTACTAGCACTTGAAGACGTAGAGCAAGGCAGCCTATTTAGCCGCCTATGGGATTATCTAGTACTGCTATTCAAAGGCTTGTTCTAAGTAATTCCAAGGTTTTGTTCTAAACAAAATCTAAACTTGCTAGAAAGCTAACCTAATGAGTAAGTTCATTATTTACTCTTTAGCGAAACAAAAGCCGCCATGTGCGGCTTTTGTGGATCTTGAGTTCAATGATAATTACACGTAATATTCCGCCTTATTACTCGAGTCTACTGACCGAACACGCTTTTTATCGACTTCCGCCAATTTGCGAGAGTCTAGCCTTTTGGAGCTAATCATGAACATCAATTCTGATGCAAAACTAAAAGACCTCTTAGAGTTCCCTTGTTCATTCACTTACAAAGTAATGGGCCACGCTAAGCCAGAACTGACTGAACTAGTGCTAGAAGTGATCCAGCGTCATGCTCCTGGTGACTACAGCCCAACACTAAAACCAAGTGCAAAGGGTAACTACCACTCTGTTTCTATCAACATCACTGCGACTTCAATTGAGCAGGTGGAAACGCTATACAAAGAACTAGGCGAGATCGAAATCGTTCGTATGGTTCTGTAATCCTCGATTACGCATGAAAAACAGCGGCTTATTGCCGCTGTTTTTGTTTAGAGCACCTTATGGTGGTCAAATTCATTCAACTTAATTTTAAATAAACACAAAGAAAGTTGAAAAACCTTGCAGTCCATCTGTAGTTAGAATCATGTTTCGCGTTTATAATGCGTTCACTTTATTAATCCTTGAGGGAGTGCCGCTTTGCAAAATAAGCTAATCGTAAAAAAATTAGGCCGTCAGGATTACGAACCTGTATGGAAAGCCATGCATAAGTTCACAGACGAACGCACAGAAGAAGACGCAGACCAAGTATGGTTGGTTGAACACAACCCCGTCTTCACTCAAGGACAAGCAGGCAAAGCTGAGCATGTGTTAAATGCTGGCGATATCCCTGTGATACAAAGCGATCGCGGTGGCCAGGTGACTTACCATGGCCCAGGTCAGTTAGTTGCTTACTTTCTGATTAACATCCGCCGCAAGAAATTCGGAGTGCGCGATTTGGTTACTCATATCGAGAACCTCGTAATCAACACTCTGAAAGCTTACAATATAGATTCAGCTGCCCGACCTGACGCTCCTGGTGTTTATGTCGATGGCAAGAAAATCTGTTCACTCGGATTACGTATTCGACGTGGCTGCTCATTCCACGGGCTAGCATTGAACGTCGATATGGACCTGTCTCCATTCTTGCGCATTAACCCATGTGGTTACCAAGGTATGGAAATGGCACAGGTAAGCCAACTTGGCGGACCAAGTGAATTAGAGAACGTTGAGCAACAGTTAATACAAGAGCTCGTAGAGCTGCTCGGCTATGACCAAGTAGACATTCAAGCCACCAGTAACATTACAGCAGAAGCATAAAATCATGAGCAAACCAATCCAAATGGAAAAAGGCGTTAAATATCGTGACGCTGACAAAATGGCATTAATTCCCGTAAAGAATATGCCTGCTGAACAGAAAGAAGTGCTACGTAAGCCAGAATGGATGAAGATTAAACTTCCTTCAGACAGCCATCGTATCCAAGAAATCAAATCAGCAATGCGCAAAAACAACCTGCACTCAGTTTGTGAAGAAGCGTCTTGCCCTAACCTAGCCGAGTGTTTCAACCACGGTACGGCAACGTTTATGATTCTTGGCGCTATCTGTACACGTCGCTGCCCGTTCTGTGATGTTGCCCATGGTCGTCCTGTTGCTCCTGAAGCAGAAGAGCCGAAGAAACTGGCGAAGACAATTCAAGACATGAAACTGAAGTATGTAGTAATCACTTCAGTTGACCGTGATGACTTGCGTGACGGTGGTGCTAAACACTTTGCAGACTGTAACCGTGAGATCCGCGAGCTAAACCCAAACATTCGTATCGAAACGCTGGTTCCAGACTTCCGCGGTCGTATGGACGTTGCACTTGAACTACTGAAAGACAATCCACCAGATGTTTTCAACCACAACCTAGAGACAGCGCCACGCCTATACCGTAAAGCGCGTCCAGGTGCGAACTATAAGTGGTCTCTTGATCTACTGAAGAAGTTTAAAGAGCAGCACCCAGACATCCCAACAAAGTCTGGCGTAATGATGGGCCTTGGTGAAACCAAAGAAGAGATCATTCAAGTACTGAAAGACCTTCGTGAGCACGGCGTAACTATGCTGACTCTTGGTCAATACCTAGCACCAAGCCGTCACCACTTACCAGTAGAACGCTATGTGCCGCCTTCAGAGTTCGACGAGCTAAAAGAGATTGCTCTTGAGCTAGGCTTCACTCACGCAGCATGTGGTCCGTTTGTACGTTCTTCTTACCATGCAGACTTGCAAGCACAAGGTATGGAAATCAAGTAAGCGATTACTTATCTCCTCAGTTTCAAAGGCGCATCCTCTCGGGGATGCGCCTTTTTCTTATCAAAAAACCGTAACGTTGCCATTCAGATACAACAAAGCCGCTCTATGAGAGCGGCTTTTTTAAATTCAGATGTCTAGACAATAGACAAGCAAACAATAATGGCTAATTAGCCGAAAGAAGCCCAGATAACCGTTGCCACTAAGATTGGGCACACGAACTTCACATACATCGGCCAAATCTTACCAAACCAGCCAAGTTGAAAATCAGGGCAACCTTGCTCAAGTTCTTTTACTTTTGACGCTCGACCCCACACCCATCCACCAAATAGGCAGAACATCAATGCGGCAACGGGTTGCAGGTACTGTGTCGCAATCATCGCAACCATGCCAAACATCGCAGCAAAGTTGTAAACAATCACCACACTAAACAGCGCAATAGCACCACCAATCACCCAACTTGTTGACGTACGTTTAGTATTGAAGCGCTCACTCACTAACGCTACCGGGCCTTCTAACATTGAGATAGAAGACGTCAACGCAGCAATGGTTAGCAACAAGAAGAAAACAATTGCGAAGATCTGACCAAGTACACCTAAGCTATCAAACATCAAAGGTAGAACCGTGAACACTAGCGTGTCAGAACTTAACAGCGAGCCATCTTCTGCATAGATTTGTACGCCTTTTTGCATCGCAACAAACATTGCAGGCATTACCACTAAACCAGCAATAAAAGCCACTGCGGTATCAACCAGCGTCACGTTCATTGCCATTTTGGGCAGGTTTTCTTTTTTACTTAAGTAAGATCCATAAACCAACATTGAACAGCCACCAATCGTTAGCGAGAAGAAGCCTTGGCCCATCGCTGCTAGAATCAGTTTTCTGTCCCACACCTTTTCAAAATCAGGCACTAGGTAATGCTTTAAGCCTTCCATTGCACCAGCTTGAGTCATGATGTACACGAACAATAAGCCGAACAAAACAAACAGTGCTGGCATTAAGCGCGTCGACCACTTCTCGATACCTTGCTTAACACCGCCCTGTACAATAAGAATGGTCAGTACGTAGAACGCTACAGTACCAAATACATTACGCTCAACACTGAAGCCTTTGAACCAATCAGCCGCCGCCTCTAGACCAATAAGATCAGCGACTGCACCAATTAGGAAGCAGATCAACCAGCCACCAACAATGCTGTAAAAAGCCAATACGGCACTTGGGACACTTAACCCAATCCAACCGACAAATTCACCGACTTTCTTTCCTAGAGGGTTACTCGTTAGTGAACGCATGCTATCAACTGGGTTGGCTTGACCATGACGACCAATCGCCATTTCAACCACCAGCATAGGGAACGCAACCACGAAAATCATGATTAGGTAAACAAGTAGGAAGGCGCCACCGCCATTGCTTGCTACTTGAGTCGGAAAACCCCAAATATTACCCAAGCCAACAGCAGCACCAGCCGCAGCTAAAATAAAGCCTAAACGAGAACTAAACAGCTCTCTTGAAGAGGAAGATTGTTGGTCCATATTGCTCGCACAAAGAATCAGTGAACTAGTTGAGAAGTACAGTAATAAAAAGCAATGATAGACACAACCAATAAATGAACAATTCTCTAATTTTTACAATCAATACGATATTTAGAACCACAAAATTAACAAAATTCCAGTTCGATAATTTTTCACAAGCAGATATATAAGAATTATCAGTCTACACCATCATCAAATCGGATACTGATCCGTTGGGCAAATGCTATAAACAAAAAGAGCACCAACTGGTGCTCTTGCTATTCATCACTAGACTCGAATTAAATCGTGAATACTTGATAATCTTTTAGGTTCGGAATGATTTCATGTAGCTCTTGCTCTTGTTCTGCCATCTCATCAAGAGAATCACAGAACTCAGCGCTTTCTTCTTCCATCTGCTTAGCATGCTGCTTCATTCGCTCTTCAACTTTCAGCTTGAGTTCAGCCATGCTGTCTGTCAATTCCGTCAGGTTGAGTCCGCCTTCTTGCTTCATCTTTTCTGACATGGCATTAAAAGCACTAGAGATAAACTCTTGGTTAAAGATCTCTTTAGCCTTTTCGAAATCTTCAGACCAACCATTGGCCATCGACTCAAAGCTGTCTGCTGGCAAAACCAGCTCACCATCTTTGTAGTAACGGGCTTCTAGGTCTGCGAAGAACGTTTTCATCGACTCTTTTACGTTATCAAACGATTCTGGAGAGTCCAAGCTGACAGCAATATCGTCAATCACATCATTGGCTAATGCGAGACTTTCGCTTGCCATCTGCTTAGCTCGCGGTATGTACTCACTCATACTCTCGCGATATTTTTCAATCGCCGCTTGTTGGTCAGCGTCAAGCTCAACTTTCTCGCCATGGATATAGAGATCGTTGTTATCATCAAATACGGCTGTATCACCATTTACCTGATGAATTTCGACTTTTTGGTCATCGATTCGCAACTCATTCTTCAAATCAACTCGACATTGAGCTGCAAATGTTGGCAGGCTCACAACAGAGATCGCCGCTGTTAACGATGCAATTAATACACTGTTTTTCATAGATACATTGCTTTTCATAACATCCTCTCATCAATCTGCCAGATTACTATACCCCGAGTTTATGCTTCTTTGTCAGAGCAAGGTTTTATATCAATTCACTCAGAGCTCAATCAATAGAAACCACTTCATAACAAAACGGTTTATCAGCGACGCTAAACTCAATCTCGTCGCCGACTTCTTTCCCCATAAGAGCGCGACCAAACGGCGCATTCGACGTCACTATAGATAACTCATTACCGTTCCAGGTAACAGACAGCCCACCGACTCTTGGCCCCATGAAAAAATGCTTATATTGATCGTGCTCGTCAATCACTACAACGTAGCTACTCACTGTTACCTTCTCACTATCCCGCAAAACTAGGTTTCGGTAACACTGAATATCATCTTCGCACTCTTGCACCCTAACCGCTTGTCCGTGAGCAAGGTACGAGGCTTCTAACGCCAACGTATCGTACTTGTGTTCAGGTACCGTCTCTTCATCAGTCGCAGCATCAATGGCGCGTTGTGTAGCGGACTGCGCGATACGTAATCGGGATTCAAGTTGCTCTATGATTGTTTGGCGGAGCTCAGACTTATTCATACTATTGGGGTGCTTTTCTATAGGAGCTACAGAATAGAATTAGGTACAATCAGGTGCAAGAGATTTGATACCTCAAGAGACGCTATCGTCAACCAACGCTTGCTTTAGCATCAAGACAACACTTATTAATTCAGGTAGAACACAAATGATTGAGCAGAAGCTAAAACAAGTATTCGGATTCGATTCACTGAGAAACGGACAGAAGCAAGTCATTGATAATGTTCTATCTGGTCACTCGACAGCCGCGATATTCCCGACAGGTTCAGGCAAATCACTCTGTTATCAGCTACCCGCTTTAGAGTTGCCCCACCTTACCTTAGTGATATCGCCACTGCTCGCCTTGATGAAAGACCAACTCGCGTTCCTACACAGTAAGGGCATCAACGCGGCTGCAATTGAATCGAGCCAAGACAGACAAACCACCCAGCAAGTGATGCAATCCGTACGCAACGGCGACACAAAGATCCTGATGATCTCAGTCGAGCGACTGAAAAACGAACGCTTTCGCCAGTTTATTTCCCAAGTGCCTATCTCGTTACTTGTGGTCGACGAAGCGCACTGTATCTCGGAATGGGGCCACAACTTCAGACCAGACTACCTCAAGCTGCCTCAATATCAAAAACAGCTCAATATTCCACAGGTACTGCTGCTCACAGCGACCGCCACAACATCTGTTATTCAAGATATGAAGTCGAAATTCGATATCGATAAAGATCGTGTTGTGGTCACGGGCTTCTATCGTCAAAACCTCGACCTATCTATTCAGCCATGCGAACAAGCTAACAAGTTAGAAAGCTTGTGTAATGTGGTCAACCAAGCGGCGCAAGCACCCACCATTGTCTATGTTACTCTGCAGCAAACGGCAGAAATGGTTGCTCAACAGCTCCGTAATGCCGGGGTTAACGCTGTGGCTTATCACGCCGGTCTTAAACCAGAAAATAGAGATGCCATCCAACAACAATTCATGAATGATGACGTGCACTGTATTGTGGCGACGATTGCATTTGGTATGGGTGTGGACAAATCAAATATCCGCCGAGTGATTCATTTTGACTTACCAAAATCGATAGAGAACTACTCACAAGAGATAGGAAGAGCTGGCCGTGATGGACAAGCTTCTGAGTGTATTTTACTAGCTAACAAACATGGCTTGAGCACACTTGAGAACTTCGTGTTTGGCGATACACCGGACAACATATCCATCCAAGCCGTATTGAGAGAGATCTACGAAAACCAAAACATTGGGCCATCTGGTGCCAATCAATGGGAAATCATGCTTAACCAACTTTCGCGTGAATCTAACATTCGCCAGCTGCCGCTTAAAACACTGCTGGTTTACCTCGAAATTGAAGGTGTGATTGAGCCGAAGTACAGCTACTTTGCGGACTACAAATTTAAGTTCATTCGCCCTAAACAGCAGATCTGCGAGCAATTCCAAGGCGAACGTCGTAACTTTGTTGAAGCGATCTTCCAGTGTTCTCCGCAAGCGAGAGTTTGGTGTCAAGTCGACTTCGAAGCACTTTGGACTCACTTCCAAGCTGACCGTCAACGCGTGATTGCCGCTATCGATTACTTTAATGAACAGGGCTGGATTGAGTTGGAAAGTAAACAGATCACCGATGTTTACGCGATCCACAATACTTCTGAAGAGATGATGCTGTTGTCTGAGCGACTTACAGAGTTGTTTAAAGCAAAAGAGAATAGCGAGATAAATCGTCTCAATCAAATGCTGAGCTTCTTTGAGGCTGACTCCTGCCTAAGCTCGCGCCTAGCAAGCTACTTTGCAGACAACGAAGCGCCAAAAGCCTGCGGTCACTGCTCCGTATGCCGCGGTCAAGTAGCAACCTTGCCAAGCGTTGATGTTGAATCAGTCGATGATGAAACAGTCATGACATGGATTCATGAGTTTATTTCTGCAAGCCAACAACTGATAACCGATGAAGCCATCACTCGTTTTCTTTGTGGAATCGCCACACCACTTTCGACCAAGCTTAAAGCAAGCAAAATGGCTGGCTACGGAAAGTTAGAGCAACAACCTTTCGCCGACACCTTAGCGCGCGTAAAACAGCTTCCAAGATAACTCTAAACGATAAAAACCGACTAGGCCGCAAAGCTAAGTCGTTTTTTATGAAAAGCACTCGCCAATCTCTGTCTTTAGAAAAAGCTCAGCTGACGCATTTGGTCTTTGGGCTGCAACATCACACTTAAACCCAGTAAGCGTATCTCTCGCCCTTGCTGCCTTTTGAGTATTTCACTTAACAGCTCTTTGAAATGCTCACGGTCTAGAGAAGCATGAATATGCTCAATAGTGGTTTGTTGGAAATCAGCGAATTTGAGCTTTATACCCTGCTTGATGATCGCTTTGCTTGGACTCGCTTTTTCCAATCGAGTTTCAAGTTCAGGAAACAGCTTGTCTTCTATCACCTGCCAGCACTCGGCGTAAGTCGAAATGTTTTGAGTAAAGGTTCGCTCAACCCCAACAGACTTTCGTTCACGCTCGACAATGACTTCTCGCTCATCGATACCATGACTGCGCTTCCACAGTGAGGCACCCTGACGACCAAATTTAAGTAGTAAATCGCGATAGTCAGACTCTTTTATATCCTTGCAGGTAAAAAAGCCCGCTTGGTGAAGCTTTTCAATGCTCACCTTGCCAACACCGGGGATCTTTTCAAGTGGTAGTTCATCGATCACCGCTTGCACGTCTTGTGGAGGGATAACGAATTGCCCGTTAGGCTTATTCATATCCGAAGCCACTTTCGCCAAAAACTTTATAGGTGCAATACCGGCAGACGCTGTTAGATTAAGTTCATTCCAGATATCACGACGAATCGATTCAGCGATAAGTGTTGCAGAGCCATGGCACTGCTTTGAGTCGGTTACATCAAGAAATGCTTCATCCAACGACAACGGCTCAATCACCGAAGTATACCGAGAGAAAATCTCACGGATCTTTTTAGATATCTCGACATAGACAGACATTCTTCCCGGCACTACTAACAAGTTAGGACAAAGTTGTAGCGCTTTAGCTGTCGGCATGGCCGAGCGAACACCAAACTTACGCGCTTCATAATTGCATGTGCTGAGCACACCACGTTGCTTTTCATGCCCGCCTACGGCTAACGGTCGGTTACGGTAGGCCGGGTTATCCCGCATTTCTACAGCCGCGTAAAAACAGTCCATATCGACATGGATTATTTTTCTCACTTTCTCTTGGTCCGCACTACACATCAACCAGTAACTCAAACTTACAACTGTATCTATGAACAGTATAATGGATAATTGTTGGTTTTAAAATGATCTGGAGTCCAGCTCAACAGGTTTAGCTTCAACCCCCACCTACTCTTCTGATAGTATTGTTAGGAGTATTTAGTCTATAAGTAGGGATAGCTTTTGAGTGAAAAAATACTAGTAGTAGAGGACAGTCGCGCATTCAGAAACTACCTTTACCAGCAATTTAAAAACGATGGTTATGAAGTTGCACTCGCAGAATCGGTGGCTGAAGCCAAAGCTATCTTAGAACAAGAGACGGACTTCTTGTGTGCGGTGCTCGACTACTGCCTACCTGACGGCCAAGATGGCGAGATCATTGATTTGGTGCTCGGCTATCAACAAAAGATCATCGTACTTACCGGCATGTTCAACAACACCCTGCGAGAACAAGTACTGGCTAAAGGTGTGTTGGATTACATCCTCAAAGACAGCATGTCATCGGTTAGTTACTTACTGCCTCTTGTAAAACGAATCTCAAATAATCGACACCACAAAGCTCTGGTTGTTGATGATTCGGCTGTGGTTCGTCGCTATGTCGTTCAACTTCTTGAACACCAATATATTCAAACGGTTCAGGCAGAGGATGGAGAGCAAGCGCTCGCACTGCTTCAAAACGATCCTGATATCACAGTAGTGGTCACTGACCACGATATGCCAAATAAAGACGGTATCGCGATGACCCGTGATATTCGAGTACATCACGACCGTAACCAACTCGCTATCCTTGGCCTATCAGGCAGCGATGATCGCACCATGACGGCTCGTTTCCTGAAAGCTGGTGCCAATGACTTTCTCTATAAACCCTTTAATCAAGAAGAATTCTTCTGTCGAATTCATCAACTCCTCGATATGAAAGAAGCGACGAGTGAGCTGTTTCGTCACGCTAACGAGGATGCCCTTACGGGCCTATGGAACCGTCGTTATTTATTTAATCAGACGTGTAAAGGTTGTGAAGAACGCAATATTGCCATGATGGACATCGACTTCTTTAAGAAAGTGAACGATACCTATGGTCACGATGGTGGTGATGCGGTGTTGATTGAAGTTGGAAAAATTATCAAGCAACACTTTCAAGATGACTTACCCGTTCGCTTTGGCGGAGAAGAGTTTTGCATTCAATCTTGCGGTCCATTTGAACAATTTGTGGAAGCGTTGGAATCCATGAGAGACGCAATTGAAAATCACCAAGTGGAGCATGATTCACAAATCATTAAAGTGACCATGAGCATTGGGGTAACCGATCAAGTGGGCTCTTTAGATGAACAGATAAAAGCCGCCGACGAACTACTTTATACCGCAAAAGAACAAGGTCGAAACCAGCTAGTATGCGCTCGCAATAATCTTCAGTTAGTTAACGAGTAGCTGAACCTTTTTAAGCAATGAATCCAATTCGCGTAAAACGAAAAAGCCCAAGGCATATGCCTTGGGCTTTTGTTCTTGGAGAGCTAAATTCACTCCCAATCAGTATCGCTGATTAAGCAATACGATCTTTATTCCAAGCTGCTTCTTTTTGCTGACGCTCAGCCAGTTTCTCTTCGCGGTAAGCTTCACGAGCTTCACGCTTTTTACGCGCGTCACAAGGTTCTGGGCAGTTACATACTTTATCAATACCAACCGCACCCAAGCCGCCACAGCTACCTTTAACTACTTTCTTTTGAATGATGTAGCCAATCGACATTGCTGTAATCACAGCTAGAAAAACACCAAATGTAATCAGAAATGTATTCATAATTTTCTCGCTTACCTTATTTACCTAAGTATGGCTTAAATGCTTCAGAAGCAACTTCTTTAAAGCCATCTGCTGTTTTTACCACCATGAACACTGGGATGTTATGTTGGTTTGCGACTTCCATTCCTTTCTCTTCACCTAAGACCATAAGGCCTGTAGATAAACCGTCTGCAGTCATTGAAGACGAGTTTAAAACTGTTACAGAAACCACTTTATGGTGAAGAGGCTTTCCTGTTTCTGGGTTGATGATGTGTGAGTAACGAACACCATCACGTTCAAAATAGTTACGGTAATCACCAGAGGTTGCGATAGCCATGTCACCAGGCTCGATGATCTCTTGGATATTACGCTCATCAACGCTTGGTTTTTCGATTGCGATGCGCCAACCTACATTCTCACGGTTTAAACCCTTCAGACGAATTTCACCACCAACTTCAACCATATAGTTATGGATGCCAATAGAATCTAGGTAGTCTGCGACTACGTCAACTCCCCAGCCTTTTGCAATGGTTGATAGATCGACATACAGGTTAGGTAGATCTTTCTTCAACATATTGCCTTCAACGCTAAGGTGATGAATACCAATCTTAGCCTTGCGAGCCGCCAGCTCTTCATCTGATGGTACAACTTCAGGGCGAGCTTCAGGACCAAAGCCCCATAAGTTAACTAATGGACCAACCGTTACATCCAGTGCTCCTTCAGTAAGACCGTTCAAACGAATCGCTTCTTTCACAACCGTTGCTGTTTGTTCAGACACTTCGAATCCGTCAGCACCTTTGTATTGGTTGAAACGGCTCAACTCTGAATCTTCACGGTATGTCGACATCTGATCGTTTACTTCTTCAAGTAGACGGTCGATCTCAGTATGAACTTCATTAGACTCAGGAAATTCATCACCATTGATGTATTTAATATTGTAACTCGTGCCCATCGTTGGGCCACTCAAATGCACTTGCTCTCTTGACTGCTCACAGCCAGCAAGAAAAATCAAAGAAGTTAATGCAACAAGCCAAATTCTCACTTGCTTACTCCTGTCTAATGTTGAGGATTTATATAAGGAAAAATAAGAGTAGATAATAGGTATTTTGAATGCCTTACTCTTTCTTATATAAGCCAGTATGTTGTCAAAATCTGTCTTAGAAAAACAAATGGCTGACTCGTAGGAGTCAGCCATAATATCAATCACTTAAGTGGATTAACCACCGAAGTCATCTAGTAGGATGTTTTCATCTTCTACACCAAGATCTTTCAGCATGCCGATAACAGCAGCGTTCATCATCGGTGGACCACACATGTAGTACTCACAATCTTCAGGAGCTTCGTGATCCTTCAGGTAGTTTTCGTACAATACGTTGTGGATGAAACCAGTGTAACCGTCCCAGTTGTCCTCTGGTTGAGGATCAGACAGTGCACAGTGCCACACGAAGTTTTCGTTTGCAGCTGCTAGGCCGTCGAAATCTTCAATGTAGAACATCTCACGCTTAGAACGTGCGCCGTACCAGTAAGACATCTTACGAGTAGACTTAAGACGCTTAAGTTGGTCGAAGATATGAGAACGCATAGGCGCCATACCTGCACCACCACCGATGAATACCATTTCGTTGTCTGTGTCTTTAGCGAAGAACTCACCAAATGGACCAGAAATAGTACACTTGTCACCAGGCTTAAGAGACCAGATGTATGAAGACATCACACCTGGAGCTACGTCTGGGTTGTTTGGCGGCGGAGTCGCGATACGAACGTTCAACTTGATGATGCCTTTCTCTTCTGGGTATGAAGCCATTGAGTAAGCACGGATTGAATGTTCTTTAACGATAGACTCGTAACGGAATAGGTTGAACTTATCCCAGTCACCACGGTATTCCTCAGGAATATCGTAATCTGCGTATTTCACGTGATGTGGTTCAGCTTCAATCTGAATGTAACCACCCGCGCGGAACGGTACTTCTTCACCTTCAGGGATTGCTAGTGCAAGTTCTTTGATGAAAGTAGCTTCGTTGTTATTCGAGATAACAGTACATTCCCACTTTTTAACACCAAAGATATCTTCGTCTAGTTCAATCTCCATATCAGTTTTCATAGCAACTTGACATGCAAGACGTTCGCCTTCGCGAGCTTCGCCTTTTGTAATGTGATCAAGTTCAGTTGGTAAGATGTCGCCACCGCCAGACTTAACTTTTACACGACACTGACCACAAGAGCCACCGCCACCACAAGCAGAAGATACGAAGATACCAGCGCCAGCTAGGGCACCAAGTAGCTTGCTACCAGGTTGAGTAACGATCGCCTTTTCAGGGTCGCCGTTTACTGAAATAGTGATGTCACCTGATGGTACTAGCTTAGATTTAGCGAATAGAATCACTAGCACTAGAGCCAATACAATAATGGTAAACATCGCTACGCCAAGAATAATGCTTTGCATTTGTTATTCCTTATTACTGGGTGCTTACCCTACAGTTGAACACCAGAGAAAGACATAAAGCCTAACGCCATCAGACCAACAGTAATGAACGTGATACCAAGGCCACGTAGACCTGGAGGTACGTCAGAGTACTTCATCTTCTCACGGATACCCGCAAGAGCAACGATAGCTAACATCCAACCCACACCAGAACCGAAACCGTAAACAACAGATTCAGCAAAGTTGTAGTCACGAGTTACCATGAAAGATACACCACCAAAGATTGCACAGTTAACTGTGATCAGTGGAAGGAAGATACCTAGTGCGTTGTACAAAGGTGGGAAGAAACGGTCTAGAACCATCTCTAGGATTTGTACAAGTGCAGCGATAACACCGATGAATGCGATGAAGTTAAGGAAACTTAAATCGACACCTTCAACAAGCGCGTTTTCTTTTAGGATGTTAGTGTAAACAAGGTTGTTCACAGGAACAGCGATTGTAAGTACTACAACTACCGCAACACCAAGACCAAAAGAAGTTTTAACTTTCTTAGATACCGCTAGGAATGTACACATACCTAGGAAGAAAGAAAGCGCCATGTTTTCGATAAAAATCGATTTAACTAGCAGACTAATATAATGTTCCATGACTACCTTACCCCTTCGCTTCTACTTGCTCTGGTTTGAACGTACGAATCGCCCAAATCAAGAAACCAATTAGGAAGAATGCAGAAGGTGCTAGAAGCATCAAGCCGTTTGGCTGATACCAACCACCGTTGCTCACTAGAGGTAGTACTTCCATACCAAATAGTTTGCCAGAGCCTAGAAGCTCACGGAAGAAACCAACAGTGATAAGAACGAAACCGTAACCAAGACCGTTACCAAGACCATCGATTAGAGATGGGATTGGCGCAGACTTCATTGCGAATGCTTCAGCACGACCCATTACAATACAGTTAGTAATGATTAGGCCTACGAATACAGATAGCTGCTTAGAGATATCGTATAGGTATGCTTTTAGCACTTGGTCTACCACGATTACTAATGATGCGATAATTGCCATCTGAACGATGATACGCACACTGTTAGGAATGTGGTTACGGATTAGAGAAACGAAGAAGTTAGACAGAGCAGTAACAAACATTACCGCGATAGTCATAACAAATGCTGTTTCTAGCTTAGTGGTTACCGCAAGAGCAGAACACACACCAAGAACCTGTAGCGCGATTGGGTTGTTATCCAATACTGGCGCTAGAATGCTCTTTTTAATTTCTTTTGCACTAGACATTAGTTCAGACCTCCGTCACGAACTTTTGCTAGGAACGGACCAAAGCCCATATCACCTAACCAGAAGTCAAATGTATGTTGAACGCCAACACTGGTCAGTGTTGCACCAGAAAGGCCATCAACACCGTGCTCAGTACCTTCAGGAGCACCACCTTTAACTACCTTGATAGCTGGCTTGTGGTTTTCGTCGAATAATTTCTTACCAACGAATTGAGCACGCCAAGTTGGGTTCTCAACTTCACCACCAAGTCCAGGAGTTTCACCTTGCTCGTAGTAAGTGATACCAGAAACTGTGTTGCCATCAGTTTCTACCGCAACGAATGCGTACATCATTGACCATAGGCCGTTACCGTGAACAGGGATGATAACTTTAGTAGTTTCAGCACCGTCTTTCACTAGGTATACAGTACCTGTGTTAGCACGACGAAGGATCTTAGCGATGTCATCTTCAGCTGAAAGCTTGATTGACTGAGCTGGATCTTTTGCCGCTTTACGTTGGTCGTATGCAGAAGCATCACCGTCAACGAAATCACCAGTAGCGAAATCAACTAGACGAGGTTCGATGTTCTCTGCGTACAGCGCTGGGATGTCACCTTCAAGGTCAACACCTGCAACTTCTAGGATCTTAGTTTGCTGATCCAGAACCGCGTTAGCTTGTTGCTTAGGTTTAAGAACAACTGCAGCTGTTGAAACGATAATTGAGCACACTAGGCTCAATGCGATAACAACAAACAGCGTCTTTTTAATGCTATCGTTATTACTTGCCATAGCGAGCTAGTCTCCGCTTAATGTTCTTCTCGATTACAACGTGGTCAAACAGAGGAGCAAATAGGTTTGCGAATAGAATCGCAAGCATCATGCCTTCTGGGTATGCAGGGTTAACTACACGGATCATTACACACATTGCGCCGATTAGGATGCCGTACCACCACTTACCTTTGTTGGTAAATGAAGCTGATACAGGGTCTGTCGCCATGAAGAACATACCGAATGCGAAGCCACCTAGAACTAGGTGCCAGTGCCAAGGCATGCTGAACATTGCGTTAGTATCAGAACCGATCACATTGAATAGCGTAGACACAGCGATCATACCGATCATTACACCAGCAATGATGCGCCATGAAGCGATACGCATGTAAACGATCATCGCTGCACCAATCATAAGTGCTAGAGTCGATACTTCACCGATAGAACCTGGGATGTTACCAATGAACGCATCCATCCAAGTGATTGCTTCACCAGATACTGTGTTCACTAGTGCGCTACCGCCGCCTTGAGCCCATTGGCTAAGCGCAGTTGCACCAGAGAAACCATCTGCTGCAGTCCAAACTACGTCACCTGAAATCTGTGCAGGATATGCAAAGAATAGGAACGCACGGCCAGCAAGTGCAGGGTTTAGGAAGTTACGACCTGTACCACCAAAGATCTCTTTAGCAACAACAACACCGAAGGTAATACCTAGAGCTGCTTGCCATAGAGGAAGTGTTGGCGGAACGATAAGCGCGAAAAGAATAGAAGTTACAAAGAAACCTTCGTTAACTTCGTGCTTACGCACCATACAGAACAGAACTTCCCAGAAACCACCAACGATAAATACCGTTGCGTAGATAGGTAGGAAGTAAGTCGCACCAAGTAGCATCTTACTGCCAACACCTGCATCGGCTCCTAAGGAGGCGCCAAGCATTTGAGTCAGCCAGTAGTGCCAGTTACCATCGATTACAGATGCTAGTTCAGCGCCTGCGTACATGTGGTTAAGTGCAGCGATAGCTTGGCCACCCGCGTTGTACATACCCCAGAACATTGCTGGGAATACCGCGAACCAAACCATGATCATGATACGTTTTAAGTCAACGCTATCACGAACGTGCGAGCTTTTCTTTGTGATAAGACCTGGCGTGTAGAACACTGTAGCCGCTGCTTCGTAAAGCGCGAACCACTTCTCGTGTTTGCCACCTGGCTCAAAATGATGCTCGATGTCTTCAAGAAACTTTTTAAGGCCCATGAAAATTACCCTTCCTTCTCAATCGTATCTAGGCATTCACGAAGTAGTTGACCGTACTCGTACTTACCTGGACATACAAAGGTACACAATGCCAAATCTTCTTCATCTAGCTCTAGCGCACCTAGTGCTTGTGCACTATCAACGTCGCCTGCACATAGATCACGAAGCAGCAATGTAGGTTCCATATCTAGAGGCATTACGCGCTCGTAGTTACCGATTGGAACCATTGAGCGATCACTACCGTTTGTAGTCGTTGTCATGTTGAACAACTGACCTTTAAACAGGTGACCAAGGAATGAACGAGTAACAGAGAACTTGTTCTTACCAGGCATAGCCCAGCCGAATAGCTCTTTATCACGACCTTCACGTAGAACAGAAACTTGCTGATGGTAACGACCAAGGTAAGCATGTGGACCGGTTGCTTGTGTACCAGTTAGTACAGAACCAGAAATCACACGAACTTCGCCTGGCATTAGCTCGCTGTCTGTCAACTCTTCAAGGCTAGCACCAATTTGAGTACGAACTAGACGTGGGTTGTTTACTACTGGACCAGCCAGAGAAACAACACGATCAGTGTAAAGCTCACCAGTAAGGAAAAGCTTACCGAATGCGATAACATCTTGGTAGTTAATGCTCCACGCTACGTTTTCTGCATTTACCGGGTATAGGTAATGCATATGCGTACCTGCAAGACCTGCAGGGTGTGGGCCATCAAAAACATGTTCTTCAACGTTAGACTGAGCTGAACGAGGTAAGCTAGTACCTTTTTTACAAACGTACACTTTACCGTTAGTCAGGGTTGAAAGAATATCTAAACCAGCAACGAAAGCATCAGACTGCTCGTTAATGATTAATTCTGGCTCAGCTGCTAGCGGATTAGTATCCATAGCAGTTACGAAAATAGCCTGAGTTTCAGAATCAATTGCTGGAACCTTGCTGAACGGACGAGTTCGCAAAGCGGTCCATGAACCAGACTCAACTAACTGAGCTTTAACCGTTTCACGGTCAAGACCTGCTAGTTGGTTAGCTTCATAGCTATTGAACGTGATTTGCTCATTGCCTGCTACTTCAATCACTAGAGATTGAAGAACACGCTTAGCACCACGGTTCACTTCAATAACTTTACCGCTTGCTGGAGAAGTAAATACAACACCTGGGTTCTTTTTATCTGCAAAAAGAACTTGGCCTTTCTTCACTTCATCACCAACGCGAGCATGCATCGTAGGACGCATACCAACGTACTCTTCGCCAAGCAAGGCGACTTTAGTGATGGACTTACCATCATTAATCACCTGGGATGGAGTTCCTGCGATAGGAAGATCCAAACCCTTCTTTATTGTAATCATACGCACTTGCACTACTTTATCGGGAAAAAGATTCTTTTAATTGCGTAAATTCAGGACGTTTTAAAATCGCCCTTAGACACGACATTACAGTGTCCGGTTTTGGTAAATTTGAGATACCAAAATCGCAACATTATCTTAATAAAATTCTCACACAAATCATGTGAGATTTATCAGGTGCCGTATTCTAGCATTTTTTGGCATCTTGATGCCATGACCAATAACTTGAATAGCACGTTTATTTGGTGAGAATTGAAGCATATGGACTCTTAAATATGTATAAATTTGACGAGCCGCACAGATAAATTGGCTTTTGAAAGGTGTTTTAAACAAGAGATTAACACTCTGTCACAAACTAATATTTTATGAGTTATGTTGAAACACTGTTAATAAAAACACTACTCATTGTAGGTATTTTTAGACGTTTAATTTGCCATCAGTTTGAGTGATATAACGGCAAAAAACAGATAATTTGGGCGATAAAAAAGGCGGCATAGCCACCTCTTTTTATATGTATTAAATCTATTACTTGCCCCCACCCATACACATTGGGCTGTCTGGCACGTTATCTAGCTGCTTCAACCATTCATCTTTTGTATAAGTGTGAATAGATAAAGCGTGAATATTGTTCGCTAGCTCTTCTGAAAGTGCTTTATTTACCGCTCGGTGACGAGCAATCAAACGCAAGCCTTCAAACGCTTCGCTCACAACAATCACCTTAAAATGACTCTCAGAACCAGCCGGAACATTGTGCATATAGCTCTCATTAATCACGTTCAAGTGACTTGGTGAAAACTCATTGTGCAATTTTGTTTCGATAACTTCTTGGATCATTGTGATTCCTTAATAACGGGTTGGCATTATCTGTGGGGTGAGTATAAACCCTAACAAGGCTACTGTCTGAGTATTTAATAACGAACAGCATAGGTTTAATCGAGTTTTCCCTATCTTGTTCAGCCCGCATTTGAGACAATATCTTTGTTATTTCTCACATAAGTATCCCAAGTAATGAAAACTGAACTTACCCTTCACGATAGAACCTTGACCTTACATCGTTTCCCTAAACGTTCAAATGAAACGCTTCAAGCTTGGGATGCGGGCGACGAATACATTATTAACCATGTTGAAGAGATGAACCTTGAACCTGGCAAACACATTCTGATCTTAAACGACAGCTTTGGTGCCCTATCCGCTTGGTTCTCAAAAGATCACGATGTGACCATGATGAGCGACTCGTTTATCTCTCATCGCGGCGGCCTGAAAAACTTACAGCGTAATCAGTGCAATCGCGTCAACTTTTTAAACACCATGGATGATATCCCTCACGGTATTGATCTGGTACTGATGCAGCTACCAAAAACAAACCGCCATTTGGTGTGGCAACTAAGCCAATTGCGCCAAGCTTTACCTGAAGGCTGCCAAGTGATCGGTGTCAACAAGGTAAAAGAGATTCACACATCAACGCTGAATCTGTTTGAAAAGTACTTGGGTGAAACCAAAACATCACTGGCGAAGAAAAAGCACCGTTTGGTGTTCTCATCTCCAAACTGTCAACCTATTCACAAAGTTGAACCATTCGTTGAGTGGGACGTTGATGGTGAAGATATCCGTCTGAAAAATTTACCAAATGTTTACTCAGGGGAAGCACTCGATCAGGGCGCTCGCTATATGCTAGAGCATATCCCTCAAGATCCGGAGTTACGTCATATCATCGATCTTGGTTGTGGTAACGGTGTACTGAGTGTTAAAGCTGGTCAACTGAATCCGCAGGCTCGTATTACGTGTGTCGATGAAAGCTTTATGGCCGTAGAATCAGCGCGCCAAAACGTAAAAGATAACCTTGGGGAAGAAGGAAACTTCCAGTTCATTGCTAACAACTGTTTGGACGGTTTTAAGAAAAACAGCACATACCTAGTTTTGTGTAACCCTCCATTCCATCAACAGCAAGCGATTACTGATCACATTGCATGGCAAATGTTCTGTGATGCAAAGCATGTTCTTAGCAATGGAGGCAAATTAATTGTTATTGGCAACCGACACCTCGGATACGATGTCAAACTAGCAAGATTATTTGGTGAAGCGAACGTTGAAACGCTTGAACTAAACCAAAAATTTGAGATATTACAAGCAACAAGAGAACCTGCTAATTTTAACAAATAGGCAGTAGACTGCTTTATAAGAATTTAAAATACCGAGCTTCTGGTGTGAATTTAGAAAGGATAAAGGAATGAAAAAACTGATTTTGGCTGCTTCTATCATGGCTTTGACAGCATGTTCAGCCCCTCAGCAAGAACAGATCAATGTAATGCCAGAAGCTTCACTAAGCTCAAGCAATCTAGTGCAAGGCAAAACCTACACACTAACCAGTAAAGATGTCCGCGCTGCTCAGTATGTTGCACTTGTTGATAGCGGCCGAGCTAACATTCAGCCAATTCACGCTAAGCAAAACATGCGCATTTCTCTAGAAAACGCTATCGCACAGCAATTTGAGTCTCAAGGCTTTCGTGCCAGCGTAAACAGCGAAAACTCTGTTGTTTTAGAGATTCAAGAAGCTTTAGTTACCGTAGAACACACCATTATGGAAAACCAAATGGACGGTAAAGTAACGCTTGAAGTTACGGCTGAAACACCAGAAGGTAAACTGGTTAAGACATTCAATGGTACAGCAACTCGCACTGGTGCATTAAGCGCATCAAACGACGATATCGCAATGGTACTTAACGATGTTATCGACTTAGTGCTTAAAGAGATCGCTAATGACCAAGAACTGCAAACTTACATGAAGGAACGTTTCTAATGGGTCGTATTCTATCTTCTATCGCACTCATGTTAGTGAGTGTAAGCGTGTGGGCTGGCCCTAAAGTGAATGTGGAGACGACGCTAGGTAACTTCACAATCGAGCTAAACCAAGATCAAGCACCAATTAGTTCTGAGAACTTTCTTAAATACGTAGCAGACGGTAGTTACGAAGGCACTATCTTCCACCGTGTTATTCCTGGTTTTATGGCGCAAGGTGGCGGCTTCAATCAAGACATGCAGCAACAAGCAACGTATGCTCCGATAAAAAATGAAGGTAGCAATGGTCTGAAAAATGACACAGCAACCATCGCTATGGCTCGTACTAACGCACCAGACTCTGCAACTCGTCAGTTCTACATTAACTATGCAGACAACGACTTCCTAAACGCGAAAGGCGGCAACCCGGGTTACGCAGTATTTGGTAAAGTAACCGAAGGCTTTGACGTAATTCAAAAGATGGCGACCATTCCAACTAAGCGAATGGGTCGTATGGCAGATATCCCTGTTGATCCAATTGTCATCACGAAAGTGACCCTTCTTAAGTAATCTAAAGCAACGCCCTTATTTCTTAAGGGCGTTTTTCTATACAAGGACGACCTATGTCATTAGGCACCCCCTCTCTTTCTTGGATGCAAACTTTCCGAAGCTATCTCGACAAGCGCTTACTGTGGGTGTTCATGCTCGGCTGCTCAAGCGGCTTCCCATGGGTTCTTATTGGATCCAACATGTCTGGCTGGCTTAAAGACGCAGGTTTAACCCGTGCTGCTATTGGCTACTTTGGTAGTGTATTTGCCGTGTACGCTATTAACTTTTTGTGGGCACCTCTGGTAGACCGAGTCAAATTACCGGTACTTCACGCAATACTCGGCCAGCGCCGCAGTTGGATCTTTTTCTGCCAGTCCATTGTTTTAGTTGGCACCTTATTCATCGCAGGCGTCAATCCCGCAGAGAACTTGGCGTTTACCTCGATGTTGGCACTCGCTATTGCTATTGCCTCAGCCACTCAAGACATCGCGATAGATGCATTTCGTATTGATACCTTCCCAAAATCTGAAGCATCAAAACTGCCACAAGCCTCTGCAATGGCAGTAGTTGGTTGGTGGACGGGCTATTCTCTACCAGGCTATCTTGCCTTTATTAACGCAGACTCAATCGGTTGGAATGGTGTTTACTACGGTATGGCTGGTGTCGTTGTCGTGTTAATGCTGTTTACTCTTTTTGTCGGAGAGCCAAATACACAACGTGAAGCCCTACAAGAACAAGCACAACAGCGACACAATAAAGTAGTTGGTTCAAAGCTTGTCGCTTGGTTCAGCGTAACGGTCATTGAGCCCTTTTATGATTTCTTCAAAAGAAATGGCGTTCAGGTTGCGATTACCCTACTGCTGTTTGTGTTCCTATTTAAGATCGGTGAAGCCTTCTTAGGTCGAATGTCGATCACCTTCTATAAAGAGATAGGTTTCAGTAACGAGCAAATTGGCCACTACTCCAAATTGATTGGTTGGGGTGCGACGATATTCTTCACTTTGGTCGGCAGTGTCTTCAATGTGAAGTTCGGTATTGTACGCGGGCTGATGATAGGCGGCGTGGCAATGGCAGCAAGTAACCTAATGTTTGCTTGGATCGCTCAGACAGGCCCAAGTGAGACGCTGTTCTTGGCTACTATTATTGTTGATAACTTCACAACGGCCTTTTCTACCGTCGCGTTTGTATCTTTCCTAACGCTATTAACAGGTCAGGCGTTTTCAGCAACACAGTATGCCTTACTGGCTTCACTTGGAAACTTCGGTCGTACCACTTTAGCTTCCTTTAGTGGTGAACTGGTTGATTACCTCAATGATTGGTCAACCTTCTTTATACTGACTGCACTGATGGTGATTCCAAGTTTAATCATGCTCTATTCGCTGCGCCACTTTTTCGCAGATTTACTAGAAAAAGCGAAAAATAACCACGAATAACAGAAAAAGAAAACAGAATAAAAAGAGGGTAGCATCACGCTACCCTCTTTTACTTTGTTACTTTGGTTCCGTAAGCGCTAGTCTGTTGTGTCACTCACGATAAGGTTGAAGCCAGTACCGGCTGAATCATCTATCGCCACAACTTGATAAACTACACCATCAGCCAAGGTTGCTGGAGCAGAGTCAATTGCCACAACCGACGGTTGGCCCGCGACAGTAATGGTCACAAAGTAAGACCCTGCTGCAACATAGATACCATTCGCATAATCTTTAAACTTCACATCACTCAGCGCTGGCGTGCTTCCAGCGATGCCTACATTTTCTGTTAAGTAGATGTCTACAGATGCCGCAATTGGATTAGCAGCAGCATGCGTAATGTTTAGCACCGCGCTGGTTGCCACCGGACGACGGTTTTCAGGAACGACTAAAGGCTCCAAGTTTAGCGGACTCACTGTCCCTACTGCATAAATGCTGTAATCCATCCCCGCGAATACAGCGACACCATCCGCGTCAATCAATGCGTTAGTCGTCGTGCCATCAGCAAAGATGTCAATGTCATAACTTCCAACTGCTAAGTCGAGAAACCCACGGATCTCTTTGAACATCAAATCAGCTAGCGGTGCAAATGCTGCTCCGTTGACAAAAACATCTACATCTGGAGCGCCATCGACTAAATGCCCTACTCTTACTTCCGCCGTCTCTGCCATGTCGTAGATTAACGAGGAGCCACTACCGTCCATAACCATTAACTTCACAGGTGAGGCGCTATTAGAATCAGCTCTCGGCACAGCGGCAATCGTCAATTCGCTACCTGCGGCTAGAGTGATCGCCCCTGAATCGAACGCGATAGCATTACCACTGACCGTTTCCAGTCTCACTCGATACTGCCCTGCTGGAATATTAAGAACATCGGTAAAATCTTTATAACCTAAGGTGCCAAGTGGAGCACCCAATGGATCGCTCGGCCCTGTTACATATAGGTTTACATCGCCAACCCCCGTGGCAGCATGAACAACTTGTACATCTAACGTTGAACTCGTTGCTGTGCCCTCAGCAGGTCTAGTCACAACTAGGGCTTCGACAGGATTGTTGGAACCATCGGCATCCCCTACCACCATAATGGTGTAGTCTAGATCCCCACTCAAATCGAATTGGCTTTGCGGAATAACAGTTGCTACTGCGTCTCCGGGAAGTTGGACATCGACTTGAACAGATGTCTGCCCCTGATTAACCGCCGAGTATCCAGAGGCCTGCGCGTAGTCTACGCTACTCCAGAGGGGTTGATTGTCTATCAGTACGTTAGCTAACGGGGCATCGGGAGATGCATGAACGGCTTGAAGCTGCGTTGTAGGCTCATCGTCATCATCACACCCAACAATAAATAGCGCTGACACAGCGACAGCTAACAGTGGTGAATATTTCATCGGTCTTCTCTCCAAAAAGTTAGACCGGTTCGTCACACAAAAGATACGCTCAGTAAAAATCTTAAAACACACTCTCTCTGTGTTTCGTGTAGGGAACCGTCTTAAAATCCTCGGTGATCGAAACAAGTCAAAAAAGTTCATAGGTTATCGCTCGTCACACCGGTTGCTCATCAATTGATTCCACCACCATTACGAAGTTGATTAAAAATAGATCAGGAAGTGGGTTTGTATGAGGGCAGATTTGTCCGCTTTTAGAGAGAAAATCACATAGAAAGGAATACTGTTGATTTTGATATGCATATCACTCAATTTAGTATAATCGTTTGCTTAGAGCGTCAATTCACCAATTAATACACAAAATAATCAGATTTCACAAAATCAATAGAATTAGAGGTGCATCAGGATGCATCCCCACCTTAAAGTTCCATCATTTAGATCATTAGTGTGATCGACCTCACCCTAATAATTGCAATTTTCACTCTGTCTCACTTTTATTTGAGAACAAAATCGCTATGATGCTCGCCATTCGGACATATAAACACGCACGGATTAGCGGGTTACTTATTTCAAACATAGAGAGTTCCATTATGCGTAAATCACTTTTAACTCTTGGCCTACTTGCAGCGACTTCTGCTCCAGTAATGGCAGCAGATTATTCTGACGGCGACATCCACAAAAACGATTACAAGTGGATGCAGTTCAACATTATGGGCGCAATCAATGAGAAAGGTCCTTACGAATCTACTCACGATTACCTAGAGATGGAATTTGGCGGTCGCTCTGGAATTTTCGACCTATACGGCTATGTTGATGTATTTAACCTAACATCAGACTCTAGCAGCGATAAAGCAGACAAAGATGGCAAAATCTTCATGAAGTTTGCTCCTCGTATGTCTCTTGACGGTCTAACAGGTAAAGATCTATCTTTCGGTCCTGTTGAAGAGCTATACCTTTCAACTCTTTTCGAGTGGGATGGTAACAACGGCGGTGTTAACACTCAAAAAGTTGGTCTTGGTTCTGACGTGATGGTTCCATGGTTCGGTAAAATGGGTCTAAACCTTTACGGTACATACGATTCAAACCAAAAAGATTGGAATGGTTTCCAAATCTCGACTAACTGGTTCAAGCCATTCTACTTCTTCGAGAACGGCTCATTCATCTCTTACCAAGGTTACATTGATTACCAATTCGGTATGAAAGATGAGTACGCTCAAGTAAGCAACGGCGGCGCGATGTTTAACGGTATCTACTGGCACTCAGATCGCTTTGCAGTTGGTTACGGCCTGAAACTATACAGCGATGTATACGGCTTCAAAGATGGTGCAAACCTACCTTGGGATGCAACTTCACAAGCTGAATCTTCTGGCGTAGGTCACTACGTTGCAGTAACTTACAAGTTCTAATCGAACTTCTAAGAAAGTTTCCTAAATGGCACCCTCGGGTGCCATTTTTTATTGCTTTCATTTAATGCCTCGCTATCCTTGCAGCATCACTTTCTTATCTCGGTATTGCTGTGAACATCACTATTGTTGGTCCCGGAGCGATTGGCGCTTTATGGGCAATAAAACTGCTTCAAGCTGGTCATAATGTGTCTTTGTGGAGTCGTTCTTCTGAACCTTCTGTTGATCTATCTCTTGACGAACAAGCTTCGATTTCCTTCAGCAATAACGACAAAGACAAGCTTTCAGAAAGCGATTTGGTGCTCTTCACTGTAAAAGCTTGGCAAGTCGAAGATGCTATCACACCACTGCTTCAACATATCGACTCCGATACGATCCTAATGTTCATGCACAACGGCATGGGCGCTGTCGATGCCATAGCCGATCAAATCAATACTCATCCAGTTATATTAGCGACCACCACTCAAGCTGCATTCAAACCCGATCGCAATCATGTGATTCACACTGGTGCTGGTCAAACTCAGTTAGGGGCTTTTGATCAAGCTGGGGAAAAATGCGCCTTCTTAGTCGATGTCCTTAATCACGCATTACCTAACGTCACCTGGAACCCAGCAATAAATACCGCTTTGTGGACCAAACTCGCGATCAATTGTGCAATCAACCCGCTAACTGGCCTTGAGCAAATCAAGAATGGGGAGCTGTCCGAACCACGCTTTGGTAATACTCTAACCGCAATCATTGAAGAGCTGACGCAAGTTATGCAGGCAGAGGGCATTAGTTGCTCGTTCGACGAATTGGAAACTAACGTCAACAAAGTTATTCAAGCGACGGCAAAGAATAACTCCTCTATGAAACAAGACATGTTCTATCAAAGAAGAACCGAGATCGATTTCATTACTGGCTTTCTATTAAAGACAGCACATAGGCATCAAATCGACGTTCCCGTTAACCAAACACTCTTCACACAAGTCAAAGAACAAGAAAGTAGCTGGAAAAAACAAGATTAGCCTGCGCCAATCAATAAGTCGCGATAAAATAATGATACCGCTCAGCATAACGCTGGCACCAATTTCCCAAGATTTAGGTAAGAATAGATGCTTGATATCAATCACATCCGAGAGCAGTTCCCTGCGCTATCACAAACCATCAATCAGCAACCACTGATTTACTTAGATAGCGCGGCAACCACACAAAAACCTCAGGTAGTTATTGATGCCATTAGCCAGTATTACTCCAAGCAGAATGCCAATGTTCATCGTGGTAGTCACAGCTTAACCGCGCACGCCACCAGCCAATTTGAAGCCGCTAGAGACAAGGTCGCTCAGTTTATTGGCGCTACCTCATCGAAAGAGATTATCTGGACTCGCGGTGCCACCGAAGCACTCAACCTTATCGCTCAAACTTACGCTAGAAGCACCCTTCAACCAGGCGATGAAATTCTGGTAAGCGAAATGGAGCACCACGCCAACATCGTCCCTTGGCAAATCGTGGCAGAACAAACCGGTGCTAAGGTCATCAAAATCCCGATGACACCTGACTGTGAGTTTGATCTTGCCGCTTTTGATGCTGTGTTGACTGAACGAACCAAGATTGTCGCTCTGGCTCAGATAACCAATGTGACGGGTTCTCGCCAGCCGATTGAGCAAGTTATCGAAAAAGCACATGAGATGAACGCCGTTGTTGTCGTCGATGGCGCACAAGGTATCGTTCATGAACCTGTGGATGTTGCCACTTTGGGCGCAGACTTCTACGTATTCTCAGGGCACAAACTCTATGCCCCAGCAGGGATTGGCGTACTTTACGGCAAACTGGAATTGCTTGAAGCGATGCCGCCATGGCATGGCGGTGGCAAAATGGTCGAACGCGTCTCTTTTTCTGGCACCACGTTTTCAGAATTGCCTGGTAAGTTCGAAGCAGGCACACCAAACGTAGCAGGTGCTATCGCTTTAAGTTCAGCAATCGAGTGGTTACATCAGTTTGAACAACAAGACGTGGAAGATCATATCCACCAGCTACAACACAAAACTTATCAAGCACTCAGTCAATTGGACGACATCCAAATACTCGGTTATAAGCCCAATTCGAGCGTTATTACTTTTGTGATGGATGGCGTTCACCATCAAGATATTGCGACGTTACTCGACCAACAAGGTATTGCCGTCCGTGCGGGTCACCACTGTGCACACCCATTAATGGATGCACTCAAGGTAAAAGGAACCGTGCGAGTTTCATTTGGTATATACAACAACATGGATGATGTAGACAAACTGATCGCAGCGATAGAAAAAGCTGTCGATATGCTCTAAAACCCCACCAAAGATCTTAATGTCTGGTTCAATGGCCTCGAACCAGACTTCCCCTCCTCAAAAATAGTTCCTTTTTTAGCATTAAATTAGAAACAAATAACCCATTGATAAGTAGTAATTTTATATTTTCTTTATATGTCACTTATCTGCTTTTATTGATTTCTAAGACTTCATTGATGCGTCATTTCTGAAAAAAACGACAATGCACCCCGTTCTCGTTTAATCACCGATACCACGTTAAAGATCGTGACTGAATAGCGAGAATCACCATTTATCAAGGGTGACCTGAAGCTGAAGGAATAGCACTTTACACATTAATTTTTAGATAGAGACAACACAATGAAACATAAAACAATCGTTCTTCCTCTAGTAATGCTAACTGCCGCTCAACAAGCTTCAGCTGACCCATACATTGGTGCAAGCTACTTATACTCAGAGTATCAAGTAGAGAGTGAAAATGTGGACATGACCGATCAAAATAGCGGTTACAACTTATACTTGGGTTACGCATTTAATGACCTGCTTTCTATCGAAGCTGGTTACGCAGATTTTGTTGATACGAACAAAGACTTCGAGCACCTATACTCAAACGCATGGTTAACAAGTGCAAAAGTTTCTTTGCCAATCACAATCTTTGATATTTATGGCCGTGCTGGTATCGGTCACTTTGAAAGTAACCTAGGTGACAGCAACGATGTTTACTACGGTGTGGGTGCTGGTGTGAAGATTGGTCCTGCTCGTGTTGCTCTTGAATACACAATGTACGAAGCAAAACTTATCGAGAACGGTTACGCAATTAGCGCTGAATTCCACTTCTAATTCTTCTCTCGACGTATTCAGTTATCCGTTAAAACGAAAAACGGTGCCATTGGGCACCGTTTCTTTTTAATACTGTCGCTTGCTTATCTGTACTAAGAAGTTGTTAAACGAACAAGCTCTCAAACAGAAAGGCGTTCTAAAACAAATAGACGCTTAAGCGGAGAGATTCTTGATCTGCTCAACAATCGCTTTAAGTCCGTTTCCTCTTGAAGGGCTCAAATGCGTAATCAAGCCAATCTCGTCGAAATAGCCATCGATATCAAACGCTTGAACTTGCTCTGATGTTTTACCGTCATATGCCGCCATTACTAACGCAATAAGTCCGCGTACAATACGTGCGTCTGAATCGGCACAAAAGTACCAAACACCGTCGATATTCTGCGAAACTAACCACACCTGACTCTCACAACCAGATACCACTACCTGCTCACTTTTCAGCTCATCAGGCATTACTGGCAGTTTCTTACCCCATTGAATTACTTGACGGTAACGGTCTTCCCAACCGTTGAAAGCCTGCATTTTTGCGACAATATCATCACTAGTAATTTCGTTGCCAAATGGAGAGCTCGGGAATGACATCATTTTTATATCCAGTAAATTCTTATTAGGCGTACAGTAACGTATTACTTACTGTGCTTTTGAATGATCTTTTCTACAATACGCGAAACAGCAACAAACCCAAAAGTCGCAGTTACTACAGTTGCAGCACCAAAACCGGTCGCGCAATCCATACGTTTAGGACCTTCCGCTGTCGCTTTCACAGCACATACACTGCCATCCGCTTGAGGGTATTTAAGTTGCTCGGTCGAGAACACACAATCGATGCCAAACTTACGCGCAGGATTCTTAGGGAAGTTATGATGACGACGCAGCGTATCTTTCAGTTTCTTCGCCAGTGGATCTTGAATCGTTTTAGTCAGATCCGCCACTTTAATTTGCGTTGGGTCGATTTGACCACCTGCACCACCAGTGGTGATTACCTTAATTTTGTTACTGCGGCAATACGCCAATAGCGAAGCCTTAGCCTTCATGCTATCGATCGCATCCAGCACAAAATCGAACTCTTTCGACAGGTATTCAGCCTGGTTGTCAGGACCGATGAAATCGTCAATCAGGTTAACTTTACACTCAGGATTAATCAGCTTAACGCGCTCGGCCATCACTTCTATTTTGCTCTTACCTACCGTGCCCGACATTGCATGAATCTGACGGTTGATGTTCGTAACACACACATCATCCATATCGATCAATGTCAGCTCACCCACGCCAGTACGCGCAAGCGCTTCAACCGCCCATGAACCAACGCCACCAATACCGATCACACACACATGTGCCGCTCTAAGTATGTCGACTTCACTATTACCATACAGACGACGAGTGCCACCGAATCGTTGGTCATAGTTTTCTGAAGCTGGAGTGGTCAATTCACGCATTGTTGCCGCCAATTTATTTCTGAGAAAAAGAAAAGAGTGCGTTTTATACGCACTCTTGAATAAAAAGTCTAGGGGATTAGCGATTCGCTTTCAATGCCCTATTTTATTGTCGTTTACTCGACCTTTTCAGGCGGTAAAGCCCAAGGCGCTTCAGTCGCGCTACCATCTAAGCCCAATTTCCACACTCGGCCAAAATGCTTGTAGTGACCGGCTTCAGTACCTGCACGTGGCCCCATACCATGGTAAAGATCCAAGTGGTTCTGCTTAACCGCGCCGCCCGTATCTAAAACCAGTAACAGTCTTAGTTGGTGTGCTCCGCTCCAAGTGCCATCGGCATTTAGTAGCGGTACTTCTGCAAGAATCGGCGTTCCCATTGGCAAGATAGAGCGATCACCGGCGACTGCAGCCATTGGTAATAGAGGGATACCTGCGCTGCCCATTACCGATAGGTCATCCCTTGCTTCAAAGAAAACGAAAGATGGGTTTTGTTCTAACAGCTCTTTAACGACTTCAGGGTCATTCGCCAACACCCACTCTTTGATCGCTTTCAACGACATCTTTTCCCGGGGAACTAAGTCTCGTTCGATCAACACACGACCAATGCTCACGTACGCTTTGTTGTTTTTTCCTGCGTACGCAAAATACTGCAAGGTATCGTCATCACCAAAGTGCACGAAACCGCTGCCTTGTACTTCCATCATAAACGGGTCGATACGGTTAGCAGCGTAGCCAAGTTCAAGTCCTTGACCCTCTAAGGCACCATTGTAGATCTCTTCACGGGTTGGACACTCTTTATCGCAATCTGGCAGTCCATACACCGGGTAACGGTACTCTTCATTCGCTTCATGGCGCAGTTCCATTACTGGAGAGAAATAGCCTGTGAAAAGCACATTACCTTGCTTATCTCCGCCACCAAGTTGAGCCGTTTGAACACCAAAGTTTGCGAGTTCACTTGGGTCACCACTTAGCATCGCCCACTCATTAAGTTGCTTGTATAGCGGCTCGTAGATTTTCGCCATCGATGGTGATCGAGACACAACCATCTCAGCTTGTTCAGCAAATGCCGTGTAATCTCTTGGTTTATTAGACTCCACTACATCGACCTTATTTAAGGTGCGAGGAAATTCATCATCAAGGTGTTGTTGAGCGAGATCGGTGGGTTGAGCACAGCCAAATAAAACAGTGGCAGCGACAAGGGGAAGCCATTTTTTAATCACAAGAGTCATCCTAAAAATTCTATGCATCGAGGATGACAAAAACGATCAGATAACACAATCTTCGTTTGTAAGAGTTTACAAGAAGATAACCTATCGGACGGAGTTATCAGTGTGGCCTTTTAAACGAAAGACGGGATTGTAATGACTCTCTGAATCCAGCGTCATTTCTGTGTTGTCAGAATTGCTCATTCGGAAGCGGTACGTCTTATCTCCCGCTTTATACTCGAAGTAGTTGCCGTCAAATTCAAAACTGGTCGCGATAATCGAACCAGCGACAGACACTCCATTGGCATTCAACACAAACTCATCCGTTGCATAATGAGCTACATCTTGCTCAATCCAAGTGCCATACAGCAAATGATTTGGCGTTGCAGCCTGCTGCAAACGAGTGATGACATCACCATAAAGCGATACGACAGCAAACGAACCGACGAGAGCCAGCACCATCAGGCAACGCTCTATGATCTTGCGCTTCAATGGAGATTGATTGCGCTGCTCAGCCTCACTGTAGAGGCCTTTAGTAATCTCATCGATTTTATTCTTTTGTGCTGAAGCTTGTGGCATTCGGTTACTACTCATGAAGATGCTGTGCGCATTCTACACTGAGACACTTTATATAATGAAGTCTAGATGAGAATTGTTTGCGCTTTATTCCAAAAAGATGTTGTTTAAATTTGAATTAAAATGCTAAATTATCGAATAAATAAACAAATCGGACTTGTTCTGTGAAACTAAGAAGTACAGCGCTAGTAAAAGGATTTAGACAATCAACCCCCTATGTTAATGCACACCGTGGCAAAACCATGGTCATAATGTTGGGAGGCGAAGCCGTTGCCGATAAGAACTTTGGTAACATAATTAGTGACATCGCTCTGCTCCACAGCCTTGGGGTAAAGATTGTTCTCGTTCACGGTGCAAGACCACAGATCAACCAATTGCTAGCAAAGCAAGATTGCCACACACCCTATCATAAGAACATTAGAGTCACCGATGAATACGCTCTAGGTGTGGCTATGCAGGCTGCTGGACAGCTTCAACTTGCCATCACCGCTCGCCTTTCAATGAGCTTAAACAACACGCCAATGGCAGGCACTCAACTTAACGTGATGAGCGGCAACTTCATTACAGCACAGCCACTGGGTGTGGATGATGGCACCGACTATTGCCATAGCGGACGTATTCGTCGAATCGATATCGAAGGGATTAATCGCACCCTCGACCAAGGTTCTATCGTGTTACTTGGCCCTATTGCGAGCTCCGTTACTGGCGAAAGCTTTAACCTACTCTCTGAAGAGGTCGCAACCCAGGTAGCAATTCGTTTAAAAGCCGACAAACTTATTGGCTTTTGCTCTGAGCAAGGGGTAACAGATCAAAACGGCAATGTACTCGCCGAGCTGTTTCCTAAAGATGCTAAACAGATTCTTGAACGCTTAACTGAAGTTCAGAATCCAGTTGAAGACATGAGCACCGGGACCATGCGCTTCCTAAAAGGAGCAATTTCCGCTTGTCGTGCAGGCGTACCTCGTTGCCACTTAATCAGCTACAAAGTGGATGGCGCCCTGATCCAAGAGCTGTTCTCTTTCGATGGTATTGGAACCCAAGTGGTGATGGCGAGTGCCGAGCAAGTAAGACAAGCTCAGATTGACGACATTGGCGGCATCTTTGACCTTATTCGCCCACTTGAAGAGCAAGGCATCTTAGTACGCCGCTCTAGAGAACAGCTAGAGCAAGAGATCCACCGATTTACCATTATTGAAAAAGATCGGCTGATTATCGGTTGCGCTGCCCTCTACGCATACCCGGAAGATCATATGGCAGAGATGGCTTGTGTGGCTATCCATCCTGATTATCGTGATGGCAACCGCGGGCAAATATTACTGGATTATATGCGTCATCAATCGAAGTCTCGTGATATCGACCAAATTTTCGTTTTAACCACACACAGCCTGCATTGGTTCCGTGAACAAGGGTTTTACGAGATCGGAGTTGATGAGCTACCGATGGAAAAACAGGGCCTATACAACTATCAACGTAACTCAAAAATCTTAGCATTAAATGTGTAAATAAAATTTTGGACTAAAATCTCACTTCAAAGGAAAAATAATTGCAAATGTAATCGTTTTCTATATGAGATTTATTAGGTATGCACTTTAACTCACAAACAAAATTGTTTAGAATTTGGTCGCTTTAACAAAATAACAAATGTTTTTATTGGAATGACCACCTCAAACGCCCTATGACACAAATCATTTGAGCGAATCGAAGTGGTTACTGCACGGATTGCTATACCCGTTAACGATCAGCAGGCGCTTGATGCTCTGGTCGTTAGTATAAACAGCAAAAAGAGCAACATGATATGAGAACCATTGTTTGTAACTCGCTGCAAAGTTTTTGGGATATGGCTGATAACCAATTCTTAGAAGGGCTAGACGTTCACTGCGTGTTCCCTGTGAGCGAAAATCTAAAAGAGTTTATTTTGAATTGCCAAGCAAAATACAAGATAAACCACATATCGTTTACTCGAGCGTTTTTAGGCAATGATTCCTAGTACGCTCAAAGCAACCAGGGATGGTTGCTTTGTACATATGCCTCAATTATCGCTAGTTGGTTAAGCGACTTCCTAAACCACTCACTCGCTCTGTTTTCACCTTAATCCCACGCTTCAATACATTCGTATCACTGAACATCATCAGTCGTTTCTTCGCACGCGTAATCCCCGTGTAGATAAGCTCTCGAGTCAAGATTGGGCTGAAATCTGGTGGCAGAATCATTAAGGTCAAATCAAATTCACTACCTTGAGATTTATGAATTGTCATCGCATAAGCCGTTTCATGCTCAGGCACTCGACTTGGTAGTACAGCTTTCACACTGCCATCAGGTGATTCAAAATATACCTTCAAACGAGGGGTTGAGTCAGGTTGGCTTGAATCCGATTCAAGCATGCAGATACCAATATCACCATTGTATAACCCCAAGCCATGATCGTTACGCGTTACCATCACTGGTCGCCCGTGATACCACAATTCATCATTATGTGGATTCACTAAACGCCTTGCGGCAAGTGCTCTTTCTATTCTGTGGTTGAGGCCATTAACACCAAAATCGCCTTCACGAATAGAGCACAACAGTCGACATTGGCTGAACAAATCGAGTACCGATTTGGCTCTCGCTTCTTGGGTTTCTAGCTCGTCCAATGGCACATTCATTCGATTGAGATACGCACCATACTCATTAACCAAGGTACGCAGCATCAAGTTATAGCTGTCGCTCGATAGAGGATGATTTTCGATATCGCCAAAACCTTTGGCAAACACTTGGTCTACTTGATTCGCAGAGCCGTTATTGATTGCTTTTGCCAGCTGACCAATACCAGAACGGGCATCGAAACGGTAACTCTTTTGCAGCATACATAGGCTGTCTGCAATGGCCGGAGGATTAACGACTCCCGCTTTTGCCTGCTGTGTATGGGCTATCGCATCAAAACCGGTCATCTCCGCAATCAAGTTGCCTTGTGCACTGCTATAACCTGCTGAATTGAATGAGCAGATATCACCTAACACTGCGCCGGCTTCAACGGAAGCCAGTTGGTCTTTATCTCCCAATAAGATAAGCCTTGCGTGTGCAGGAAGTGCATCCACTAGCTTATACATCATCGACAGATCAACCATCGACGCTTCATCCACCACCAAGATATCCAGGTGAAGTGGATTACGTCGGTTGTGTCTAAACTCTGCACGGTTGGGAATCGCACCGAGCAATCTATGTAAAGTGCTTGATTCGGTTGGTATGTTGGCTTTTACTGCAGGCGCTAAAGGCTGTTGCTCAATCGCTTTACCAATCGACTCAGTTAAACGTGCCGCCGCTTTACCCGTTGGTGCCACTAGCTTAATCGTTGGTGTTTTACCTTGGCTTAATGATTGCTCGACCATCGCCGACAGTAATTTGGTTACCGTTGTCGTCTTACCGGTACCCGGCCCACCAGAGATCACCGCAAAGCGACGGCTCAGCGCCACCGCTGCCGCCACTTTTTGCCAGTTCAAACATGCCGATAGCGGTACCAAACCGTCTAGAACATCTAAGTCCGTTACCTGCTTAGCTTGAACGATCGCTTGGTCTATTGCCCCCCAATTCAGAGATTGCTCATCGACAATATCAAGATGATCACACACTAGCTGTTGGCGCTGTACCTGAGACGTCTGCTGATTTGCTTCAGCCTTGGCTAAGGCGTTAAACAGAAAATGATAACTACGTGCAAAGAGCTGATTAAGTGTTTCCGTCAGCGCCTTTTTCTGTTCAATATTGAATTCTACCGGCTTACTTAAACGGTTTAACGTGTCAGCCAACACAACCTCATAGTTCCAGTAACGCTGTAAGTAGACACGCAGTCCATCAAACATCAGAGGCTTAACACAGTCATTGGTTGCGCCAACGAGGTTAGATGATTGCAGAACAGTCACCCAATCAATACCTAACAGCTTTTGATTCAATTGCAGAGCCGTTTCACCGTACAACCCAAGTAACTGGGCTAGATCTGCCGTTTGTTCGTGGCCTGTCGTATGCTGATGTATCAGCTGAGTACAAATGTGTCCTTTGCCTAATTCATGGCTCACTACCCCTGCAAGAAAGCCGATCTCTTGAGAGTAACTCGTAGCTTGCTGAGCAATAAAACGAGCAAATTGATAATCCAACTGACGAATAGAACCCTTATCCGCAAGAAACTTGAGTACATCTATGAGTTGCTCAGGAATAAGTGAAAATGGCTTTGCTGTGTTCGCAGTATCTATGCTGGTATTAGTGGTCGTTGTTGTCATTATAAAAGCCCCATCTGTCCAGTTTCATCGTCATTCAATTGTGCTGAACGTCTGTCTATCACTTTACCGTCAATCAATTGATCCATTTCATCAAGTAAAGCCAGTGTTGGTTTCGCTGAGAAAATACCTTGTTGAGATTGGCCATCCATTCCACGTAGGAACAAGTAGTACACGCCGCCAAAATGTTGCTCGTAGATGTAATTGGCAACACGACTACGTAAGAAACGGTGCAACGCCAATGCATAGATTTGGTATTGCAAATCATAGCGGTGGTCGGCCATCGCCGATTTCAATGCTTCACCATGGTAGACGGCAACATCATCTCCTAAGTGATTCGATTTCCAGTCGAGTACATAGTATTTACCTTGATGCTCGAACACCAAATCGATGAAACCTTTCAGCATGCCTTGCACGGTTTGGAAACCTAGGTCGCCCGCTTTCGCCGATAACGGATCATGATATTGAATGGTTTGATTCAATTCAGATGCAGCCAACACTTCGATTGGCAGTAAGAACTCCATCTCAACTAAACGTTGTGTCGAATCTTTCTCGCTTAGCTTTAGGCTTTTACCATCCAACGCGGTGTTCAGCACCGTATCGACCAGTTGCTGAAGCACAGGTAGCCACTCTAATTCGTATTGCTCTGACTCTAATAAGTGAGTGATTACTTGCGTGTTGTGTTCGCTAGTTGCTGGCTCGGTAAACTCAACCTCCTCAAACAATGTGTGCAAGAAAGTGCCTGGGCGAGCACCACGAGGGAACGTAAAGATAGAGCGTTCAGGTTCAATCAACTCAGATTCATCTTGCTCATCAGCCGAGTCAATATCAAAGCCAGACACCTCAATGGTCGCGTCATGACTCGCACCGTGACTGCCTTGCTTTACAAGCCCCGAGTAACTAGTGATACGCCAAGCCCTGTCGATTGAAGCCTTTAGCTCGTTAGCATGTAAGTCTTCACTCACTTGCTCTGTTTGCACAAACACTTGCTCATGCGCGGTTGGTGTTTCGGCTAACAACACACTGGAGTTCTTGCCCTCAATGGTTGCAAGAGCCTGATGCAATTCGGCAATACCCTGCTCTTGTCCGTTTTGAACCAAATAACCCATCGCACTTAAATGAACACCGGTCGGCTCTTTAGTTGAACGCCCTTTACGCAGTGGCGCCATACCCATGAAACAGCCATAAACGGCACGAGTCAGCGCTACATAAATCAAACGCAAGTCTTCCGCGAGTCGCTCTTTATCCGCTTGGGCTAAGGCACTGTCACTACCTGTAATATCCAGCACTGTAGTATCTGAATCATGGTCGTAGAATTTGCCTTCGCTCGCTTCTCGGTAACTCGCCACAAATGGCAGGAATACTAAGTCATATTCCAAACCTTTCGACTTATGAATGGTAACGATTTGAACCAAGTTTCTCTCCGATTCAAGACGCTGAATGTCATCTTCACTACCGCCTAAACCATTTTGAGCATCGGAAATCGCTTCTGCCAACCAACGCAACAAGCCGTAGTCGCTGTCGAGCTCTTGTCTTGCCTGCTGTAGTAATTCGCCTATGTGCATCAAATCAGTAAGTGAGCGCTCACCATTTTCTTCTTCCAGTAAGCGTTCCGCGAGATGTCGTTTGCTGATCACACTGCGCAGCATTGGTAGCACACCACGTTGTAGCCACAACTTACGATACTCACGAAACTCGTTAACGACGTTTTCCCACACAACCTCATCGTTATTGAGCTCATCCAATGAAGCCGCATCCAGAGCAAACAACTCGGAGGCTAGACTCGCGCGCAATGCACGGTCGTTTTCGGGCGTCAGCACCGCTTGCAACAAGCGTTGAATATCTTGCGCAACCAAGCTGGTAAACACACTGTCTCGGTTCGACAAATACACACTCGCAATGCCTTGTTCAGACAGCGCATTTTTGATCAGACGACCTTCACTGCCGGTTCGAACCAAGACAGCAATATCACCCGCATTCACGGCATGTTGTTTTTTGCCGTTATCAAAATAGGCTTGCTGGTTTTGAGAAGCGGTCAGAATGGTTTGAATTTGACTCGCCGTCGCCTCAGCCATTGCCTTGTGATATTCGCCTTTTGGCAACGGCTTGTCTTCAGCCTCTTGTAACCAAAAGGTGAGTGCGTGCTGAGTTTCTCCGTTCATCACCCATTGGCGCTTATCAGCCGATGGACTGGCAGCAACAGGCAAAAATGGAATGTCTTGGTCATAGATAAACGGGCTGTCCGAATTCATAAACACTTGGTTTACTGCGCTGACCATATCAGCACTTGAACGCCAGTTAGTGCCTAAGGTGTAGTGTGCACTAACTTGGTTTCTCGCCTTAATATAAGTAAAGATATCTGCGCCACGGAAGCCATAAATAGCCTGCTTCGGGTCACCGATCATAAACAAACCGCACTGCGGATTATCGAGATAGATTCGGCTAAAAATACTGTATTGCAGTGGATCGGTATCTTGGAATTCATCGATCATCGCAACCGGGTAGAGTGTGCGAATTCTTTCCACCAGCAAAGATTGTTCATCGACATCAATCGACGCGGATAACTGAGTCAACAAGTCATCAAACGACAACCACTGCTTCTGCTGTTTTGCCTTGGCTAACATAGTTCGACAGTGAGTAATCGCATGCGCCAATAACGGGGCTTTCAAGTCGGCAGGGTTATTTAAGAAATCCTCAATCGCTTCGAAAACAGCGTGCTGAGGCGCGGTGCCTTTCGGTGTTTTTTCAATTAATGTGGCTTGAGAGAACTTTTCTAACTTGTCTGGATATTGATAATCATGGGTGTCACTTTGCGCCCATGCTGTCACCGCCTCTAGCCATGTCGGCAGAGACTTCTTGGTGTAACTACGCTTGTTCACATCCGAACCAGAGATCAAAGCCAATAAGTCCGCTTCAGACTCACACCACAGCGCTTTAAGCTGCTTCACTTTGTCTAGGTTCTGGTTATGCAGAATTTGCAAATCACCCGACATCGCATCAACTGTCAATTTCAGAGGAGATCCTGTCAGATAACGATTTACGTCTGCTAATAATGCAGCCGGTGAACCCCAGATATTACGAACCTCACCAGCTAGCTGAATAGGCAACGGGTAAAACTGCTTACGCCAATAGTCGGCAACCACTTGCGCTTTGAGATGGCTTTCATCAGTCACAAATTCATTATCAAATCGGCTGCCAGACTCGAAGGCATTTTGAGTCAACATTCGCTGACAGAAGCCATGAATGGTGTAAACCGCAGCTTCATCCATTTGCCTTTCGGCATTGAGCAGTGTTTTCGCAGCGCTAGCGTGATCTTCGATTTCTTGCAGCAAAGGAGCAATCACTGGATCGTCACTTTGCCCGCGAGAAAACGCAATGCGCGCATCATGGATTCGAGCACGGATACGGTCACGTAGCTCTGCGGTTGCTGCTTCGGTAAAAGTCACGACCAGGATTTGATCTACAGTGAGCGGCTCGTGATGTCGGGTAGCTTCTGTAAGCTCACCTTGTGGTGCTGCCGTGCCGTGTCCGAGCAGTAGGCGTAAGTACAAGCCAGCGATGGTAAATGTTTTACCTGTACCCGCCGATGCTTCAATTAAACGCGCACCATGAAGTGGAAACGTCATGGTGTTGAGTGTCTGTGGAGCAATTACCTGAACACTGCTTGTGGTCGTCATGCCTTACTGCCTTCTGATAAATATGTTGTTACAAATGTGACCTAGCGTGGAAAACGTCATTCAATTTACGTCCTACGCTGATTTGTTAATAGTTAGTGCGATCTCTCTCACGGATCAATTCGGATCGCCTCGCTACTATGCGCCCACGAGTTCAGGAGCGCGATTCGAGTTTTATACTCATTGCCTACTTAGAACCACAGAATAATGGTCCCTCTGACCTGTGGCCGTACAGCGAACGCCCTACACTAATAATGATTTACTGGCGGCCACTTTATTTCCTGTACCTTGCTTCTCTTCACCTGGAAACTAAGCATCCCAAATGCTTACTAGCGACTATATTTCGTCTTTCATTAAGTCAGCACATACGCTACTGATCTTGTCGATCACAGCCACTTACTCCTGATCTTCCAGATCGGCAGCAGCCAACCTTGCCGCCTGCAATACAAGCGTTGAATACATACGTGACTCAGCAGCCAGCACATCATCCCACTTAGGCCAAATACGTGAGATGTAGGTATCTCGCCCTTCGCCAGTGAAAGCGAAGCTGTCATTAAAAGTATCGGCCATTTTCTTTAGCGACTTCTCTTCATCATCGACCCATTTACCACGGCTAAAGCCCGCTTCAACGCCTGCCAGGGCGGTTTTCGGGAAGTAAGGCAATGGTGCTGTCATGCCTTGATAGAACAGTCGTACTAACTCAGCCAATAAACCCTTCGCCTGCAGTGCATCGCCGATAGGTTGTAGCGTTTGGTGAACCACGCCCTCTTTTCTGTCATAACCAATTATATGAGTTGTTTTGCCATGCCCCATCACCGCACAACACAAGTGATCAATCCACGCAGCCAAGTAGTCTTGCGAACGAATTTTACCGCTACGGAAGCGTACCAAACCCGATTGATAATTTTGAGTCAGCCAACCCATCAAACGAACCGGTTTACCCTCGCCTAGCACGTCAAATTCAATATTTACCTCGAGATCTTGCTGTGGCTGCCCACTTACAAATCGAATCTCTTTGGCTAAATCTTCCGCTTGAACACGGTTGGTTTCAAACTCGATATCACCAAAAGCACCAACCGGTAAGCGACCTTGTGCCTTTTGTTCAGAAACAAACAAGCGAACCGCTTCATCTGCCCCTTCAGGGTTATCCAACAGAACTTGCAGCAAAGCATCCTTAAGCTGGAAGCTCTCCAATCCATTAAGTACGAACGGCTCATCGTCTTCCATTACCGGAAGTGGTGGCTCGAACACTACCTTTAAGCGACGATTAAAGAAGTATTGCACTGGCAAGCGCCAGAAACGCTGAAGCTCAACCAAATCGAGTTCTAACGGATAAGTAGCACCAAGCAAGTAGTCATCCAACGCGCGATTGAATTCACCACTGCGCTCACCAGAACGGTTTGCCGCAGGAAGCCATTCTTTGGCGTAGCTCAATACATGACTTTCATCACCTTGTGTAAAAGCTGCCGGGCTGAACGGGGTCATGGTGTGCTCAAAGCTGATTGCTTGAGTCAGCTTGATACCAGAATCATCACTTGGTAGCGCTTGATCTTCACTTAGGCAGTAGTTCTGCTGGCAGTACTCAATCAACTCTGAAACCAATACCGACGGTACTCGCTCAGTATTATCTTGAATCGAGCGGCCGACATAACTGATGTACAAACACTCTTGCGCCGACAACATCGCCTCTAAGAATAAATAGCGGCTATCCTCTCTCCTAGATCGATCTCCGGGACGAGCCCTGCCTTCTAACAAATTAAAGCTCTCGACAGGGTTAGAGGGAGGGTAAACACCATCATTCATGCCCAAAAGACAAACGGTTTTGAACGGGATAGAACGCATCGGCATCAGGGTACAGAAGTTCACTTGCCCCGCTAAGAAACGCTGACTGATACGCGCGCCTGAGAGTTTATTATTCAAGTACTGATAGATGATGCTTGGCGATAGCTCTTGTTCGTACAAAGCATCATCAAGCTGTTCATTCAGTTGAGAAAGTGCATCACGAATCGACTTAAGCACCACCTCGCCTTCTAGCTCAACGGCGAAGAAATCATCAATCATTTGCAGCAAGGTTTCACGCCACATATCGATGGATTGCGTCTTAGCAAGACGTTTACGGTAATGGGCAATACGATCAATAAAGTGCGCTAACTTACCAGCAAGTTCGGCGTTGATGCCTTGAACTTCGTTATAAGCTGCAATTGGAGAGTGTTCAGTTTCAAACAAACCTGCGGAATCCGACATCGCGTAGCCCAGTAGCATGCGCTGGATACCAAACAGCCAGGTATTTTGCTCGGTGGCAGGCAAATCAAACTCGGTTGCGGTAGAAGAATCGACACCCCAACGGATACCTGCTTCTTCAACCCACTGCTTAGCTTGCTCAAATTGAAATTCATCAATACCAAAGCGTGCCATCATTGCTGGGATTTCCAGTAGCTCTAACAACTCAGACGCTAAACAACGCGTGTTCGGTAGCGCGACCAGCTGCATGAACGCGGTCAGAATCGGGCTCTCTTGGTCTGCCGTTCTATCCGAGATCGAGTATGGGATATAACGCTCACCCGGAGCATTACCAAATACCGCCTGAATCGCAGGGCTGTAGGCATTGATATCAGCCACCATCACGATGATGTCGCGTGGTTTTAATGTCGGGTCAGCGTCAAACATTGCTAACAGCTGATCATGAAGAACTTCAACTTCACGCATTGGACTGTGACAAGCATGTACTGTCAACGACCGATCGCCTAGCTCAACCACTTGTTTGTGGTTGCTAGAGTCTAAGATGTGATCGTCTTGGTGCTCTTCTAACTCAAGAATATCGGCTTGCAGTTGATGCAGCAGGCTGTCTCTCTCGACATCAATAAAGAATTCATGCTCTTCGCTGTCTGATTGAGACAGCAAGAACAAATTGTCTCTGCCTAGCTTACCCATAGACGCAAGCAAGCTATTACCGACCGCTTGGTTGGTATGCAGCTCATCTTCTACATTGGCTTCAATACCATCTTTCAATGGCGATACTTTACCTTCTAGCTGAGGCAAACCATCAACCAGAGCAAACTGCTTGCGATGCTGCGCTTCAACTCTTGCCAAATATTTACGGTCGCGGATGTCGCCCCAGTAATGTTGGCAAGGGTTAGTAAACATCAGGTGAACATCAATCTGTTCGCCAAGCGCTTTCAAGGCATCCATGTAGCGAGGAGGCAATGACGAAATACCAAACACAAATAGGCGTTTAGGCAAGTGTTGTAGTTGCCCTTGTTGATTAGATAACGCTTCAATGAAGTCGTGATACAAATTACCACGGTGATATTTCGATTGACCTTGAGACAGTGTTTGCTCGTAGAGTGCCTTCCACAAAATTGGCTGCCAAGGGTGCTCTTGTTGCCCTTCACTATCAATCAATTCTGCAACGGGCTCTCCCGCTTCCCACATCGCCATCCACTCAGGGCGATATACCAAGTAGCCATCGAAGATATCGGCAATTTTCTCGGCTAATTGATACAACTTAGAGCCGTCTTCATCATTTTCGAGATAGCGCTGTAGCGGTAAGAAATCAGGGTGGTCAAGTTTCGCGGGCAGCAAACTCATTAGCTTCCACGTCATCGCTTCTTTATTAAAAGCACTACGTTTAGGTACGTCAGGAAGCACTTGGGTGAACATATCCCAAATGAAGGTTGCTGGAAGAGGAAAATCAATATTTGCTGCTACACCAAACTCTTTGGCGAGTTCCATCTTAAGCCATTGAGACATACCTGGGCTCTGAACCAAGATCTGCTCTTTTTCGAAAGGGTTGGCTAAAGGGTCACTTTTGATCAAGTGAACGAGAAGAATTTTTAAAGTATCAACTTTATTTGAATGATAAACAGTAAACAGAGTGCACCCACGCTAATCTTGCCACAATATACTGCCAGATTAGCATAAGTGCCTACTTTAGATTAGGAATATAAGCTTATGAAATGCCAAAAACTTACTCTATTGGTAGTCAAACTAAAATCCGGTTAGCTACTAACCGTTATGCCGCCAAGTTGGATTTTATTTGAACGAAAAAAATCCAGTATAAGTAGCTGCAATTAACAATTACCAAGCATTGTCTAAGCCAGCATAAAGCTGATAATCACCCTTTATGTCATCCCAATGATGCAATTGACGCAGTAATTCAGCTTTAGTTAACTTAAACCTAAAGTGCTCTTGGTAAGGCTTCTCTATTGGCGTATTCAATATGATAGGCTCACCTGTAAACTCAAAAAGCCAATATAGAGCATCTTGTTGACTATCTTTGCCTGTAAACTGTTGGCTTATTTTACTTCGTGGTAACAACTTCACATTAGCTACACGATATAGATACTTTGAAAATTGACTACTATCGGTCACCTTGTCACGAACAGTAATCAATAAATAGCGCACTTCACGAACAATATTACGGTGCACATTTTGGCGATTGGTCGCTAATAGCTGTGTATGATACCCTTTAAGCTTACCACTCCGAGCAAGATTCAAGTAAGCATCATCACGACCGATTTCATTTAATGGAGCTATCATCGTCAGGTCTTGATAACGAGTACTATAGCTTCCATAAGGTGCAATTCGAGTCGAATCATCAACAAAATAATAGTCATTACTAAGCTTAGAGCGATTCATAATATTCACCCCGAGCTTTTTCTGTAAGTAATTCGTCAGCCATATATTATGGCTAGGTTGACTCTCTGAACTTGGTAGTAGCGCAAATGCGCCAATACCTATTTGTTCAATCGCATCTTCGTAAGGGTTCTGAGTAGATTCTTGGTCGCAAAAGCCAGGATATAAGGCAAAGGCTCCCATAACGGGCCGGCTCTTAATCGGATTTTCATTATCTATTTTTTGTTGATGTATGATTGCATCACGATAGCGGTGCATTTGATTAATCGCATCTTCAGGGACAGCATCGAATTTTTCGCTATTCACTTTTATTTGGTGATTATCAATTCTGTATTTAGCATCAAATAAAATAAAGAAGGACTCCTCATTTTCAAGAGTCACTTGTAGCACGATGTCAGGTCGCTGATTCGCTATCCAAGTACGTTCTTTCATACCTTTAGGTGAAAAGGTCGGTTCATGAGCTAATTTGATTATAACGCCATCATCTCGCCTAAACTCAAATGCAGCGGCCATTCCATCCTTTTTAAATTGCTTTTCAAATCGCACTTGCTTTAATTCAGCCAGATCTCTCTTTTGCTCCTTAAAACCAAGGCTTTCAATAACTGCCATCACCTCGACAAAGCACCAAATCTCATAGAGCTCTGCCATTGACTTGACTGACATATCTACTTGATTATGAACACCATTTAAATAGTATTTTAATTGTTGCCACGCTTTATTAACTTTTGCATAACCAGTACCCTGCTGTAATACCTTAGACTCACCACCTTGTCCTTTAAAATTGCCTACCTCTCGCCAAAGCTGATGTTTACACATTTTGTTAAACGCAGACCGCCATATTTCCATCTTCTGCACAAAAGAGCCTGACAATTGAGATTTGTCTGTGAGGGTAATTGTCGAAATCAAATGATTTAAGTTATTCGCAACCTTCGTAACCACCATTTTTATAAAACGATTTTCAGCAGTATTAATATGCAGCTTTTTATAGCTAATAGAGAGCCGTGAGTTAGCTACCCCAGTTTGGATTAACTGTTGAGATTTTTCTGCCTGCTTTTGATTTAATCGTTTATTGACCCGATCTAACCTTTGATTCTTGGAGAAAGGTTGAAGTCGATTATGAGGTGAGTTAATTACCTGCTTCACACCACTTTGCAACTCTTCAACCAAACGTTGAAATTGAGCAAGCCAGAACAATTCAAACGTTTCATTACTGCGGCGTGATTGGCTCACTTGCTGACTTGTTTTGCTACTTAAGCTATAGCGCCAAAGAGGGTAAATATCATCAATAGTTCGATTAATCAAAACAAGGTCTTGGGCTATGACCATTTTTGTAGCAAAGATATTAAAGCAAACTTCAGCGCTGCATAGTGTATCATCAACTTGATACTCTATATTAAAGTGGCAGTTACCAACATCGTTGCCAAAGTTAACAGCAGCTTGTAATCCATCACCGTTTCGAGTTAAGCGAAATGCCTCTTCAATTTGACGATGTTTATGGTTAACTACTGCCGTACCTCTAGAGACTGAGCTTGAAAACTCAATATCAAACCAATATTGCCGGTTTTCAAAAAAGAAAGGCGTAATAATAGGCGAAGCACACTCATCATCGAATGCAGCCGCAACTCCATCAACAAGAATTTGAACTGCATCATCAGAGGGTAATTGCTCACCTCGCTGACTGTAAGTATGTTTTAGTTTATTTAACGGGTTATCAATATCATCGCATGTAACATAAACAATAAAGTGCTTATGTATAGCTTTGATAGTCACACGTTTTGGTTTCACCATTTCTTACCGCTTCCCTATTACCATACTATGGCCAGAATGAGGTGAAGCCCGAATGCAACTTCAACTGCATATGCTCAAGCTTAATCTTCGAACGGCAACCTACCTTGATTGGTGTCTCTTTATTTTCAATACTCTGACGGAACAAATCTGTACGTTCACTATCCCAAATAGCTTTTAAGGTATTTTGATTTGATAGTACTTCTACTAATTGTTCTAAAAGTGCGCCGCCATCCACCATAGTCAACTTGTCTTCATCGCCTTCAATGCGAGGCAATATCTTGCACATTAGAAAGTCATCAAAAACAGCAGCAAGTTGCTCTTCATCCTTTGGAGAAAAGCTGATGACTGACAAACAAAGCTCATTAAATGCACGATAAGCTAACTCAAATGCTGTACCTTTCAAGACAGCATTTACTGACACAAAAAACTCTTTCGTTTTGTCAATGGTAGGATCTGCATCAATTTGAGAAAACTGTTCCTGATTTGCTTGGCTATAGGTTGGATAGCTCAAAGCAAGTGGCTGTTGCTTCGGCTCAAAAAATTGATCGATATCATTAGGAAAAAACTCACCAAAGTCGACGCTCAATGCACGATCAATGACCTTACGAGAGAAGCCATGGGTCGTTTCATCCATATTAACCGTACCGGCAACAACCAAGTTAAATGGAATCCCCAGGCCATACTGACAGAACAGCTGCCACAGCTCATCATATTTAGCATCATCAAAGCCTAAACTTGCACGCAACTTTCTATCGTATATTTCATCCAGCTCACCATTTTCATCAATAAGTCTCAAAGTTAATGGCTTCAGTAATGGGTCACATGAATATGTAAAGCGATCGTTGTCCCAATGCCAACTTCTTGTCTCTAGCACTGATAGATAATCAGCGAAGTATTGCTCGACAGGGGCAAGGTTCATTTCATCTAAACAGAGCCAATAAGGTCGTACTTGTTGTTGAGTTTGAGCATCCCCCGTAACTACCAAACGCTCGCCAAGATCTGCGCTCATCTCCACACCGATTTCTAAACCGCTATCAAATATTCCACGCCAAGCTTTTGCGATAAACTGCAGCACATCGGTTGTAATATACTCGGCCTGTCCCTCTTTTGATAGACGCGAAACATACCCTAGTAGATCACTTGGCTCATGCCAATCAGGACGCACTGAAGTGAGGCAGTAGGTTTCATTTAAAGAGCCTGTCGTCTCTGCTTGTTTACGAACAAAGCGAGTCTTACCAGTACCAGAAATACCTGCAAGAAGCAGGAAGGGCTTAGGTAAAACTAAAGCAGGTGATGGAAGAGTCTCTTCTGAGGAAACTTCTGGGTCAATATACGCTGTTGTAACGACATAACTTCTGACTTTTTGACCTGTTTTTTTATCATTATATTGATGCCCATGCGCCTTCAATAGTGAGGCATATACCGATTCATCACTTACAGGTTCGATGTTGATTCCTAATCCATTAGTTTCATCAGTATAAATGTAAAAACAAAACACTGAGCCATGAGGAACATGGTTAAGCTCTTCTCTAATACTAGATAGTGAAAGTCTCCTTTCAGTTTTACTTTCAGGTCTTTTATAAGTAACCGTATTTTTGTAGATACCATTGTAATACAACGGTATCGTATCGGATTCAGGATTAAAGCCATCAACCTCTAAAGCCTCTTTTTTTATTAAACAAAAGGGGCCTGCTTTATTAGGTTCACCATTCCTTATTCCCCTTTCATTATCATTAATCCTAATTACGACTACCGATATAGACATTAGCTATCCTCATTGATTATCTTTGACAATGTCATTGCAATTAGTTTTGCGAACTTCGGTGGCACAGCATTGCCAATCATCTTATAGTTTGCTCCTTGAGCCGCACAAAACTCAAAATCATCTTCAAAAGTTTGTAGTCTGGCTGCCTCTCGCACCGTAATGCTTCTAGATTGTTCTGGGTCCGGATGAATATGCCTTAACCCATCTTTATAGAGATGTGCTGGTATCGTATTACTCGGCAAGTTTGGTCGCAACACATGATACTTGTGTACAGAAGAAGATTTACCTGTTTTTTCTGTATACAGTTTTTTAAGCGCATCGCTATGAACATATTCATTGCGCCCACTTTGAATATCTTCAGCTAACAGGTTAAATATCTCGATATCACGTGCATTATGAAAACGAGGATCATGATTTAATGGATTTTGCTTAGATTTTTCTATTTTATGTGATGTTCGATCTACTGCATTTTCTATTGGGAATATCTTAGGTAAATCACCTATAGCGTCATTAACCGTCACCTTGCGATCAACTTTATATGAGTTTAGATTTCTATAGAATTCTTTAACTTTGTTCTCACAATCAGAAAAGGCTTCCTTTTTTAGAGCTACGATAATCACACGCAATCTTTTTTGAGGGACTCCAAATTCAGATGTATCAAATAGGGCATCACGCTTCAAATTAGTTGAAATATAATATCCCGCATCATTAAAAGCTTTTGTGACTCGTTCGACAATTGACACACCACCGGGGGCTGCACTTAACATCCCTTGAACATTTTCAAAAATACACGCTTTCGGCTGAAAGTGAGCAACTACTTTCATGTATGACTCAAATAAAAAGTTTCGGTAATCATCATGCATACCATTTTCATCACGAATGCGACCAGCAATAGAATAAGCTTGGCATGGTGGTCCACCAATAACAGCATCAACATTATTGCTATCAACTAGCTTATGTAACCCCACTGAACTGCCATATTCTGGATCATTTTTATATCCCAAAAGCAATTCATCTGTTCTTTGGATATCAAAATGGAGCATTGAAGAAGCGGATTCACTATAGTTCCAACGCATAGATAGGCGTTGGCGTAGAGTATGAATTGCATGTTTATCCCACTCAACTCCAGCTAATAGCTTAAACTCTCCAGACTGTTTAAAGCCATCCGTTAAGCCACCACAACCAGCAAACAGGTCTATAGTATTGAGCATTATTACTTTTCCAACTTAAGAATTTGATTACCGATCGCTAGGCCTAGTAGCGGTGGAACAGCATTACCAATTTGCTTGTATTGTTGTGTCTTTGGCCCAACAAACTGAAAATCATCAGGAAAAGACTGCAGACGAGCATTTTCACGTGCACTAGGTACACGATCCCACTTGTAGTGAAAGTGGTTGCGATGGCCAGTATCAATTGTCTTAGATGGCTTTTGGCTATGATAACGAGTCCAGGCTTCATTGAACTTACGAGAATCACCTACGCCTGGCGGTAAATCTTTATGGTTTCCACCCTCTGGTACTTGACGAATGACAGAAACAACAAGTTCAGTATGACGAGTACCTACATGGTTAAATAGTCGAGTAGCGTTTTTACGCATCAGCGATTGATACTCGCTTTGGGGAGTCATAATGTAGTCAGACTCTTCTTTCCCAAGCTCATGCTCTAAAGTTGGCAAGTCGCTTATTGCTTGTTCGCAGGTAACATAGTTCTCTGGTTTATGCGATGCTTCAGGGAAAACAAATCGCTCGCCATTTCTGATACCGACAAAAAACATTCGTTTGCGAATCTGAGGAATACCGTAGTCTGGCGCATACATCAATTTTTCTGAGTTTGAATAACCTAAACGAGCAAACTCAGCCAAAATTGCTGTTCGAGCACGCCCTTCGTATAGGTTAGCAATGCCTGGCACGTTCTCAATTACAATGTATTTTGGTTTAATGCGCTCTGCTAATTGAAAAACAGAATAAAAGAGTTTGTTTCGTTTATCATTTTCATTTCGAGTTCCTGTTAAAGAAAAACCCTGACACGGCGGCCCTGCAACAATAACCTCAACCTCACGACCATTAAGCTCTTGAACAATGGCATCAATGCTCTGTGAGTCAGAAAGGTCTAATTGCATTGGGGTTGCATGGGGGTGATTGTGAGCAAAAGTTTTCAAAGCTGGAGCATCAATATCCACACCGACAACACACTCAAAACCGGCTTGCTCAAAGCCGTGTGATAACCCCCCACATCCGGAGAATAGGTCAACTAGTAATCGTTGTTTTGACAAAGTAACTGCTCCAATAGAAAATAAAAACACTGGATATTAGCACAGTTATAAGTTCAATTGAAATGCTTCAAAATAGCACTTAGAAATGTCCTATTGAAGCTATGCAGATATGGCGAAAGGGATCTGTAAACTACGTTGAGGAAAAGTGCACTCACGCTAATCTTGCCACAATATACTGCCAGATTAGCATAAGTGCTGAGTTTGGATTAGGAATATAAGCTTATGAAATACCGAAAGCTTAAGGTCCGTTTATCTTTTGAACTATTGCCCTTTACAATCTACCGGCTACCGCACCCAAAACACGATGAGGTTTGTAGTTCATGTAGTAACGAACAGCCACATAACCTACTACCAAGGTTGCAACAATCAGTTCTAGATAAGCTAGGTTAAACACTTGGTTAATGTAATGCGCCTCGATGCCTTGTGCTTGCATCCACGCAGCCAATTTAAACAAGGCTGTTGCACCAATCACGATTGGGAAAGTAAACGCTGCATAGCCAGGGCTAAATGGTAAACGAAGTAGTTTGAAGAACGCTGCATAGATAATAAACGTCATCAACACCGCAATACCAAATAGTAGACCAATGATCACTGGCGAAGGGCTCGCTGTCACGGTTAGATAACCCGCTAAAGATAGGCTTGCAGGTGCCGCCATAATCGCGATCGTTGGTTTTGCAGCATCTGGCACTTCGTGAGAGAAGATCAAACGGTAAACCATCATTGGTAGCATTACTGCGTAAACCAATAAACCGAATACCAAAGTCGCGTTCGCTACAGGCTCCAAAACTGGATTACCAGAGAAAGAAACGTCTGCCACAATGATACCGATTGGCGGTACGAACCAGCTTGGCACCATGTGGTGAATCTCAAACTGTTTTGCTCTGTGGTACAAAAAGCTCACTAAGAACACAACATGTAAAGCAACCGCCGCTAGCCACATCGCCTCTTGTAAGAATTGAGAAATCGGCGCTAAAGATGCTGATACCACCATGCAGCCCATCGCAAATGTTGGAACCACACTACCCACTACAGGGTGAGCAAGATCTTCACGCAATAGATGCCCATGAATCAGAAACTTCACAGCTAAAACAAGAAGTAATACCGCCGCGATGCCAGCACTGATCCATTGCACTAAACCTGGGGTATGCAAAATACCTTGTGCGACTAAAACGCCATCCCAACACCAGCCTAAACTTGCAATTGCTAGTGCTAACCCTGCCATGGGTGTTGGAGCTCCTGTTAATCTATATTTAATACGTTGAATCATGTGAGCCTCTCTTGAACTTGATTCACTAAACTTGTGAACTCATCAGCTTGTTGAAGCCATAATACGCTTGCACTTCGTTAAGTAATATCCAATTATATATAACAAGCGTTCACCAATACTGAACAACCAATTCCACCAGCAGCGTAAAACTAGGAACCTGATGGCTAATATCTCAATCAAACAACTAAAAGTGTTTGTCACCATTACCCAGCATTCGACACTTACCGCCGCATCGGAAGCTCTGTTTCTCTCTAAAGCCGCGGTTAGCATGGCACTCGGTGAAATGGAAAAGCAGCTAGGCCATTCTCTATTTGACCGGGTTAACAACCGATTAATTCTCAATCAAGAAGGGCACAAGCTGCTTCCTTTAGCTGATGAGATTCTTCATCGGGCCGCCGGCATCGATGTTCTGTTCCGCGACGACCAGCCATTAAGTGGCAATCTTAAGGTTGGTGCGAGTGACACGATTGGTAATCAGGTTGCGCCTTTTATTTTGTCTGGCTTTCGAGAAAAAACTCAGCACCAAGACCAAAGCTTGTTCATTTCAAACAGTGCCCTGATCTGTCAAAAGTTGGTGGATTATGAACTGGATATCGCGTTAATTGAAGGAAAAACACTCCACCCGGAGTTAATCTCAAGCCAGTTTAGTAGCGATGAGATGTGTATTATCGTTAGTAATCAACACCCTCTGGTAGTAAAAGAGCAAATTGCACTACAAGATCTAGAAAACAGCCATTGGATATTGCGTGAGTCAGGTTCTGGTACCCGTGAGTTTTTCCTGCGCGCTGTCGCACCACGCATCGAGCATTGGTATGAGTCTTTTGAGCTCAACACCACAGAAGCGATCATCAACTCTGTTTCTGCCGGTCTTGGCTTTGCCTGTTTGTCTCGTTTAGCTGCTCAAAGGGCGATCGATTCAGGTAGAGTAAAAGCGCTTAATGTGCCACTCGATATGAAACGTCGATTCTGGATGCTGGTCCACAAAGACAAATACCAAAGCCCGTTACTGAAATCTTTCATGAGTTATTGTGAAGACTGGGCGACACATCAAGATTGAGGCCGCATAGTGCGGGCTCCAACTGGACTTTCAGCCTCAGAAACTGTATAAAAAGCCAGTAAAATTTATCAAACTTAGAGGATTAACCATGGCTGTTATCGTCAAGTACGTGGTGGAACGCAACGGAGAAGAGAAAATGACTTTTACCTCTAAAGCCGAAGCTGACGCATACGACAAAATGCTGGATATGGCTGATGAGCTTTTTGAACTGTTAGGCAAAAGCGATTTAGTTGAAGATGAAGGCAAGCAAGAAGAACTTGCAATGTACCTGGCTAAGAACAAAGAAGAAGTTCTTTACGCATTAGGTGCGAAGCGTAAACCAGCTCCGAAAAAAGCGAAGAAGCTTGAAGCGGTTAAAGACGCAGAAGAAGATGCAGCTTAATTAGCTGAAGCTTTCTAAAAAACGCCAATGACACCTCTAATCAGAGTCAGTCATTGGCGTTTTTTTATACTTATCGAAATATAATGATGCTTGTTTATAGTCGAAATCGCTCTAAACATTCGCTTGCAAAAAAGTGTGATAAAGATCTAATCTATAGCCATCAGGTGATGGGGTTCCACCTAAGCTTTTGCTTCAACCGCCCGTTCTTTTGAACCGTGCTAATGACTCCTACAGAATCGAAAACAGGTAATACTGTTGGATGTATCGCTACTCCTCCATTTTGAAATGGGCTGAGTCTATCAAGACCAAGTTCCATTGCTCCTTTGGATTATCGATACTCAAGATCTGTAGTGAATTAGCCGCACCTCTTCCAACACGTCCTGTTTTCTCAACGCCCTAGGTCAATACGACTTTATTAGTGAGAAAACATTATGCATTACTCTTCAGAAATACAATCCATGTGCCCTATTCAAAGGGGTGATCTTCACAACTCGGCTCCAATCCCAGTTGAAGGCGCCATGGTTAGTCCAAAAGATGTTATCGCTATCTCAGGTTTAAGCCACGGTGTTGGCACTTGTGCACCACAACAAGGTGCGGCAAAACTGACTCTTAACGTGAAAAACGGCATCATCGAAGAAGCACTCATCGAGACTATCGGCTGCTCAGGCATGACGCAATCTGCCGCGATGGCCGCTGAAATCCTTACCGGAAAAACTATTCTAGAAGCGCTCAATACTGACTTAGTGTGTGACGCGATTAACGTCGCGATGCGCGAAATCTTCCTGCAGTTTGTTTACGGTCGAACTCAATCAGCTTTCTCTGAAGATGGCCTAGAAATCGGCGCTGCATTGGAAGACTTAGGTCAAACCCAGCGCAGCCAAGTTGGTACCAGCTACTCAACCGCAGCAAAGGGCGTCCGTTACCTAGAACTCGCAGAAGGTTACGTAACCAAGCTTGCACTTGATGACCACAGCGAAGTGATTGGTTACGAGTATCTTAACCTCGGAAAAATGATGAAGGCGATTAATCAAGGTGTGCCAGCCAATGAAGCGGCCGACCTTGCTACAGGGACTTATGGTCGCTTCGATGAAGCTGTGACCACAATTAACCCACGCCAACAGTAATTTTTGCCAATTTAGAGGAAAGATATTATGAACACTCAACTTAGTGAATCAGTAACTCGCGCTTTGGCAGAAATGAACTTCGACTCTTTGGCGCAAGCTGAGCAATACTGTAAAGCACACAATGTAGACCCAAAAACATTGGTGATGGACACTCAACCAATTGCTTTTGAAAGCGCAGCCGATGCATATACTTTAGGTACAGCCATGGCACTATTTCGCAAAGCAAGCAACGCTGAACAAGCAGCCAACATCATCGGTGAAGGCCTTCAAGCATTCACAAAACCCGGTAGTGTTGCCGAGCAACGTCAAGTAGGGATTGGTCATGGTGCGCTTGCTGCTCGTCTTCTGAATGAAGAGAGTCACTGCTTTGCTTTTCTTGCTGGTCACGAGTCTTTTGCTGCCGCTGAGGGCGCAATTAAAATCGCACTAAACGTCAATAAATCACGTAAAAATCCATTAAAAGTTATCCTAAATGGTTTAGGTAAAGATGCGGCGTACTTAATCTCACGCATCAATGGCTTCACTTACGTGCGCACTCAATACGACTACCAAACCGGTGAACTCGTTGAAACAGAACGTCGCCGCTTCTCACAGGGCCCTCGTGGCGAGATCCTATGCTACGGCGCCGATGATGTTCGTGAAGGTGTGGCAATCATGCACAGAGAAGAGGTAGATGTGAGCATTACGGGTAATTCTACCAACCCAACGCGCTTCCAACACCCTGTTGCAGGTATCTACAAAGCAGAGCGAACTCGCCAAGGTCTACCTTACTTCTCTGTGGCTTCAGGCGGTGGTACAGGTCGAACTCTACACCCAGACAATGTAGCGGCAGGCCCTGCGTCTTACGGCATGACAGACACCATGGGCAGAATGCACGCAGACGCTCAGTTTGCAGGCAGCTCTTCAGTTCCTGCTCACGTTGCTATGATGGGCTTCATCGGCATGGGTAACAACCCAATGGTCGGTGCTACGGTTGCACTGGCTGTCGCGGTAAGCGAATCTCAAAACGCATAATGAGAGAAGTGACTGTCAGCATTTAGCGACTCAAGCCGAGGCGTTAGTTGAAAAATCGACACCAACACACAATTAAAACTCTACTCCCATCACTAAAACTATACAGCCAGCCCTATGCTGGCTGTTTTTTATTCACACTTGCTCTAGTATCTATTCTTATTCAATATGTGTATTTAACTGCATCTTTTTAAAGGAATAATATGAAAGAGCTCATCATTCATACCATCACAGTGTTCATGGGCTTTTTCGCCATCATGAACCCTATCGCTAACACGCCAATCTTTCTTGGTTTAACAGGCGACAACGACAGGGAGACAGTTAAGTCAATCGCGTTTCGCTCAGTGTTTATCGCATTCATCATCGTCAGTACGTTTGCCATTTCAGGCAAGCTGATCTTCGACCTTTTTGGTATCACGCTTTATGCCCTGCGCATCACAGGCGGTATTTTGGTCTTCTTGATTGGCTTTCACATGCTACAAGGTGAATCGACACACTCGAAGGCGAAAGAGAAGGTTAACTCAGATGCCCAACAAGACGCGGCGCTAAGTATCGCAGTATCACCACTGGCCATGCCGATACTGGCAGGTCCGGGGACAATTGCCACCGCGATGAACTTTGCCAGCACCGAGGGCATCTATGAAACCGTCATCACCATCATCGCGTTTGGTCTGTTGTGTACCTTAACTTACGTGTTGTTTGTGTTTGGTGAGCGCTTCGTGAAAGCGGTAGGGCCAAGCGCACTGAACGTGATTACTCGAATGATGGGTTTGATACTGGCAGTTATCGGTATGCAGATGTTGATTGAAGGGATCGAGCAAGCTCATAAAGCACTGTTTGTTTAAATGCTCACTCAAGGGGAATATTGACTCATATATCCGCCAATATGTATTGATCTGCAACGTTTTCTCATTGCAGAAAAATATCTCTCAAAAGACAAGCAATATCATTTTACAGACTTTATCCCGATGCGCTCTTTCATAACGAGGGCGCTCTCTTTATGATGAACGCAATTAAATTAACTTTGCTAACAACAGCGCTGGTTATTCGAACCGCTGTTATGAAATAGCAAAATCAAGACTCAACACATGGAGATTCAACATGGCTTTCTTTTCACTAGCCTTCGGTACGGCAACCAAAAACCGCGACAATAAAATCATTGAAGCGTTCTTCCCTAGCCCACTTCTAAACCCAAGCGACGCTCTAGTAGCGGCTGTTGGTGAAGTAGCAGGTTACACTGAAGGCAACCAAGCTATCGAAATCTCTGCTGCAAAAAGCGCAGAACTAGCGAAAGCATTCGCAGCAAACGACGATGCAGCAAACGCATCTTTCGCAGAAAAAGCAGCAGCATCTGAACAGCCACTTGTTCTTGTTGTTCTTGCGACTGACGAGAAGCCAGCATCTGTTGCTGAAGGCTTCCTAAAACTGCAACTAATCTCTAACCGCCTAGTTCAACCACACGGTACAGTACTAGACGGCATCTTCGGTCTACTGCACAACATCGCATGGACAAACGAAGGTCCAATCGACCTTCCTGAACTGGCTGAGCGTCAAATCGAAGCTCGCCTTGCAGGCCGTAATCTGTCTGTAGATTGCGTAGACAAATTCCCTAAAATGGTTGATTACGTGGTGCCAACAGGTATTCGTATTGCTGACACTTCTCGTGTTCGTCTTGGCGCACATGTGGGTGAAGGTACAACAGTTATGCACGAAGGTTTCATCAACTTCAACGCGGGCACAACAGGCGTAAGCATGGTTGAAGGTCGTATCTCTGCAGGTGTTGTTGTAGGTAACGGTTCAGACATCGGCGGCGGCGCTTCTATTATGGGTACTCTGTCTGGTGGCGGTACTATGGTTATCTCTATCGGCGAAAACTGCCTGCTAGGCGCAAACGCGGGTCTTGGTTTCCCAATGGGCGACCGTTGTACTGTTGAGTCTGGTCTATATGTAACGGCTGGTACGAAAGTTCGCATGCTAGATAAAGAAGGCAACGAAGTAGAAATCATTAAAGCTCGCGACCTAGCTGGTGTTTCTGATCTGCTGTTCCGTCGCAACTCAATCACTGGTCAAATTGAGTGTCTAGCGAACAAGTCTGCTGTTGAACTAAACAGCGAGCTACACAGCAACAACTAATCTAGATGCTAGAAAATTCGAAGCCGCTGGGGTTAAATCCAGCGGCTTTTCTTTTATCTATAGATAATGAAAGACGTTACACTTTCTCTGCGGCTAACTGCTCTAGAGCCTGGATAGAGGTTTCAGATACTAGTGTGCCATCCATGTAGTAGCTGACCTTATCGCCATCGCGAACACCCAGCAATACTGCTTTCTGACCATCGTTGTAAGTGATGTCCATGCGAATCGTGTTTTCATCGATTTGCTGCATTTCACCCCATTCAATCTGGCGATTGTTGAAGCCAAGTGGTGCTTCTTTTAGTGAATCGTCTAGGCTGTCATTCACATCGATCATGGTATCGACTTTGCTATCGAAGATGTGAGGCGCACCAGTAAGTGGGTTTTTACCCGCCCAGAATTCAATCGAGTTAAATACAATATAATCGGCTGCAGTAGTCAGTGCGTAAACCGGAGCAAGCAAGAAGTTGACGCCCGCACGAGCGTAACGGTTATCCACTACCTCGACGTTAAACTTCATTAATTTCCCAGTCACAGCGTTACTACCTACACACCCAGCTAACGACATGACAATCGCTGCCACTGCAACGGCTTTTGTGATTGTTGTTTTCATAGTTCCCTCTTATGCCACGATGATTGATTCAGTTTTTGCACAGACGAACGAATATCCCTCTGCATAAAAACAGACATTATTCGCCTAACAAATTGATTCCATAACATTTAGCGTAGTGGAGATTTTTAGAACAGCAAACTGCAAACCTCAATTTATCACTCTGGTTCCAAAAAAATTCACAAAAAAAGCGCAGACCTTTCGATCTGCGCTTTTGATTTTTGCTTAATCTAATTTAGATTAACGCGGCATGGTTAACCCACGTTCTTACGTGCGTTTTGGAACATACGCATCCAAGCACCATTCTCGCCCCAACCTTCTGGAGACCAAGAGTTAGCAACTGTACGGAATACACGCTCTGGGTGAGGCATCATGATGGTCACGCGGCCATCCGTCGTTGTTAAACCTGTAATAGCGTTTGGCGAACCGTTCGGGTTGTTCGGGTATTGCTGCGTTGGGTTACCGTAGTTATCAACGTAACGTAGAGCAACCGTACCTGAGTTTTCAATCGCGTTTAGGTGGTCGTTGTCACGTACTTCTACGCGGCCTTCACCGTGAGAAACAGCGATAGGCATACGAGAACCTTCCATGCCGTTGAAGAATACAGAATCAGACTTCTGAACTTCAACTAGGCTGAAACGAGCTTCAAAGCGCTCAGATTCGTTGCGAACGAAACGTGGCCAGTACTCAGCACCTGGGATAAGCTCACGCAGGTTAGACAACATCTGACAACCGTTACACACACCTAAAGAGAAGGTATCTTCACGCTTGAAGAAGTTTTCAAATTGCTCACGAGTCGAATCGTTAAACAGAACTGACTTAGCCCAACCTTCACCAGCGCCCAGTACGTCACCGTAAGAGAAGCCACCACATGCTACAAGACCGTTGTACTCATCAAGTACAGCTTGACCAGTAAGGATGTCGCTCATGTGAATATCAGTTGCTTCGAAACCTGCACGGTCGAATGCTGCTGCCATTTCAACGTGAGAGTTAACACCCTGCTCACGTAGAATCGCCATCTTAGGCTTAGCGCCAGTGTTGATGAAAGGTGCAGCGATATCTTCGTTAACATCGAAGCTCAGTTTCACGTTTAGACCTGGATCTGAGTTGTCTTTCTTCGCTTGGTGCTCTTGGTCAGCACATGCTGGATTATCACGTAGACCTTGCATCTTGTGCGTTGTCTCCGCCCAGATAGTACGTAGTTCAGTACGGTTACGTTCAATCACGACAGACTCACCAGACTTAATCACTAACTCATCAGAGGCTTCAACTGAACCAATAACGTGTGAACACGCTTCTAGGCCGTTTGCTGCAAGCGTAGAAAGAACTGCGTCTAGGTCATCGTTACGAACTTGGATTACCGCACCTAGCTCTTCGTTGAATAGCGCTGCTAGTGTGTCTTCGCCTAGCGCTTCAATGTTTGCATTCACACCACAGTGACCTGCGAACGCCATTTCAGCAAGAGTAACGAATAGACCGCCATCGCCTTTATCGTGGTAAGCCACAACTTGGTCGTTAGCAACCAGTGCTTGAACGCCTTCGTAGAAGCCTTTTAGTTGCGCTGCGTTGTCTACGTCTGCTGGCTTATCACCAAGCTGCTTGTAAACTTGCGCTAGTGCCGTTGCACCTAGACGGTTTTTGCCATTACCTAGGTCGATAAGAACTAGGCTTGAAGCACCTTTGTCAGTACGAAGTTGAGGCGTAATTGTCTTACGAACATCTTCAACACGAGCAAATGCAGTGATAACAAGAGATAGCGGAGACGTTACTTCTTTCTGCTCGCCGTTCTCTTCCCACTTAGTCTTCATCGACATTGAGTCTTTACCCACAGGGATAGTTAGACCCAGAGCTGGACATAGCTCTTCACCGACAGCTTTCACCGCTTCGTAAAGACCTGCATCTTCACCTGGGTGACCCGCTGGAGACATCCAGTTTGCCGACAGTTTAATGTGTTTGATATCGCCGATGTTAGTCGCTGCGATGTTTGTGATTGCCTCACCAACTGCTAGGCGAGCCGATGCGCCGAAGTCTAGTAGTGCCACAGGCGTGCGCTCACCGAGAGACATCGCTTCACCGTGGTAAGAGTCGTAACTTGCTGCGGTTACTGCACAGTTAGCAACAGGAACCTGCCATGGGCCAACCATTTGGTCACGAGCAACAAGGCCAGTTACCGAGCGGTCACCGATAGTGATTAGGAATGTTTTCTCTGCGACAGTTGGTAGGCGAAGAACACGGTCAACCGCTTCGTTCATTTCGATACCAGAACGGTCAATCGCTGGGTTGTTCGCTTTTAACGTTTTCGCGTCACGGTGCATCTTAGGTGTTTTACCTAATAGGATATCCATTGGCATGTCGATTGGCGTGTTGTCGAAGTGTGAATCTTCAAGTTTAAGTTCACGCTCTTCCGTTGCTTTACCAACCACAGCGTATGGTGCGCGTTCACGCTTACAAATAGCGTCGAACGTTGCCATGTCTTTGTCTGCAACCGCCATTACGTAACGCTCTTGAGATTCGTTACACCAAATCTCAAGTGGGCTCATGCCCGGCTCATCGTTTGGCACGTCACGTAGGTTGAAGATACCGCCACGCTCGCCATCGTCTACTAGCTCAGGAAGTGCATTTGAGATACCGCCAGCGCCCACATCGTGGATGAATGCGATTGGGTTCGCATCACCTAGCTGCCAACAACGGTCGATCACTTCCTGACAACGACGTTCCATCTCTGGGTTTTCACGTTGTACCGAAGCGAAATCAAGATCTTCAGAAGAAGAACCAGAATCCATTGAAGATGCCGCACCGCCACCAAGGCCGATGTTCATTGCAGGGCCACCTAGAACGATTAAGCTTGCACCTACAGGGATCTCTTTCTTCTGAACGTGCTCGTCACGGATGTTACCAAGGCCACCAGCCAGCATGATTGGCTTGTGGTAACCACGTACTTCTTCACCTGCGTGAGAGTTTACTTTCTCTTCGTAAGTACGGAAGTAGCCTAGTAGGTTTGGACGACCAAATTCGTTGTTGAATGCCGCGCCGCCAAGAGGACCTTCAAGCATGATATCCAATGCAGTAACGATACGGCTTGGTTTACCAAAGTCAGTTTCCCAAGGTTGAACGAAGTTCGGGATCTTAAGGTTAGATACAGAGAACGCTACAAGACCAGCTTTTGGCTTACCACCGATACCTGTTGCGCCTTCATCACGGATTTCACCGCCTGAACCTGTTGATGCGCCCGGCCATGGAGAGATAGCCGTTGGGTGGTTGTGCGTTTCAACTTTCATCAAGATGTGTGTTTTCTCTTGGTGGTAGTTGTACTGGCGAGTTTCAGGATCTGGGAAGAAGCGACCTACTTCAGAGCCCGTCATAACAGCTGCGTTATCTTTGTATGCAGAAAGTACGTTATCAGGCGTCACTTCAAACGTATTCTTAATCATCTTGAACAATGATTTTTCTTGCTTAACGCCATCGATAGTCCAATCTGCGTTGAAGATCTTGTGACGACAGTGCTCTGAGTTCGCTTGTGCGAACATCATTAGCTCGATGTCAGTCGGGTTACGTTCAAGCTTAGTGACAAAGCTTTCAAGTAGGTAATCAATCTCATCTTCTGCAAGAGCAAGACCTAGGGTAACGTTTGCTTCTTCAAGCGCTTTACGGCCGCCAGTAAGAAGATCAACTTCCGTATAAGGTGTTGGTTCTGCAACGGTGAATAGTGCAGCTGCTGATTCAAAGTCAGTGAAAACCACTTCCATCATACGGTCGTGAAGAATCGCTTTCAGTTCAACAAGTTGAAGATCAGAAAGTTCAGAAGACGTTTCAATGTAGAAAGCTGTACCGCGCTCTAGGCGAGATACTTTCGCTAGACCACAGTTATGTGCGATATCAGTAGATTTTGAAGACCAAGGAGAAATAGTACCTGGACGAGGAGTAGCAAGCAGCAGTAAACCTTCAGGTTCATGCTCTTCAATCGTTGGACCGTAAGTCAGTAGCTTTTCTAGCTTCTCAACTTCAGACGCGTCTAGGTCTGCTGTTAAATCAGCAAAGTGGGCAAACTCAGCGTAAATACCTGTTACAGGTAAGCTTAATTCACGACAAAGCTCTAAAAGCTTGTTAACACGAAACTCAGATAGAGCTGGGGAGCCACGCAAAATTCTCATGTGCTTAGGTCTCTTATGCAGTTGATTAAGGTGATATTGGAATAAATTCAGTGGGTTAAAGGAAAAACCTAACTGTTTTCTTCGAAGCTATTCCCGAAGGTTTAAAAACCTATGCCGATTCCACCTCTTCAATGCGAGCGCATTATAAAGCATTTTTTTTTGTGACGTAACACCAAAAGCAACCGTTTGCGTGATTTTTTTCATGTTTCTGAGCAAATGGTGTTTTTGCTGCATTTATCACCACTTTTACATCTGTTTAATGAAACCTGCTTTGCCAGTCTGGCGGGGTTTGGTATAAAGGGGCTTCCACTTTTCGAGATTTCATTTTGATGCCTAAATTTTCTCTCATCTTTTTGTCTAAGTCCTTTCTGCTGGTTATCACTCTGTTTGGGCTAACCGCATGCCAGATTGAGTCTGAACCTAAAAGTGTCCTCGAGCAGATACGAGAGCGTGGCGTGCTTCGTGTCGGTACTCTGAATAACCAACTCTCTTACTACATTGGTCCTGATGGCCCTGCTGGTCTCGATTACGAATTGGCTCGTGAGTTTGCACAAGAGCTAGGGGTTAAGCTTGAGGTTAAACCGGCTTACCGTCTATCTGGCCTATTCCCTGCTCTAAAGAAAGGCGAGATCGACCTTATCGCGACAGGATTAACGCAAAACAACAAACTGACACGTGCTTATCGTGCAGCGCCTGCTTATTACTATGTAAGCCAACAGGTGGTGTACAAAAAAGGCCAGTGGCGCCCAAGAAATCTAGATCAACTGATCAAGTTTGAAAACGACCGCCAGGCTGAATTCATCAAAGCACAAGCTGAATCAGAAGACGCGTCACCTAACGAGACTCTGACTCCCTCTTTGGTTGTGGTCAAAGACTCGCACTTCGAACCAACACTTAAGCAATTACAGAACACGCACCAGGACTTCATCTACGACGCAGTTGGCAATGCTGATATCAACGATCTGCTAAAAGAAGTATCAACAGGCGAACGCTTATTTACGGTTGCAGACTCTATCGAACTGTCGCTGGCACAACGTTTATACCCAGACGTAGCATTGGCGTTTGAGCTGACGGAAGACCAACCTATCTCTTGGTACCTAGAGAAGTCTGAAGATGAAAGCCTTTACGCATTGCTGATTGAGTTCTTCGGCAACCTAAAACAGTCCGGTGAACTTGCTTCGCTAGAAGAAAAGTACATCGGTCATATTGGCACTTTTGATTACGTTGATACTCGTGCCTTTATCCGTGCGCTAGACAGCAAGCTACCAAAATGGTCGCCACTGTTTCAGAAGTATTCGCAAGAGTTTGACTGGCGCTTGATTGCTGCACTGGCGTATCAAGAGTCGCACTGGAACCCAGTCGCACGCTCACCAACCGGTGTTCGTGGCATGATGATGCTGACACTACCGACAGCGAAGAGCGTTGGTGTGACCAACCGTCTCGACCCTAAACAGTCGGTACAAGGTGGTGTTGAATACCTGCGTCGTATCGTGAACCGAGTACCAGATTCAATCACACAACACGAAAAGATCTGGTTTGCACTCGCTTCATACAACGTCGGTTACGGACACATGATGGACGCACGCCGCTTAACCAAAGCGCAAGGCGGAGATCCTGATGCTTGGGGTGATGTAAAAGACAGGCTACCTCTACTCAGACAGAAGAAATACTACAGCCAAACTCGCTATGGTTATGCCCGTGGTGATGAAGCTAGAAACTACGTAGAGAACATTCGCCGTTATTACCAAAGCATCATCGGCCATGTAAATAAGCGTAATAAAGAACAAGAAGAGAGTCTTGAAGGGTTGATCGTTATTCCACCTTTAGAGACTTCTGGGGCTGAGCCCAGCATCAGCGCTGCAGAATCGACAGTAAGCGGTTCTGAGTCTTCGAAATAGAAACCAAAAGAGCAATGCCTTCCAGCATTGCTCTTTTTTATTGCGCTTTCTATCGCTTACACAAAGGAGAGGTGCGGATAAAAAGCGGTGATAAAGGCAGTGTCATATTACAGTAACAATCGCCCCTTATAACGACACACCACAATCAAGATTAGCGTTCTGTTGCGCTAGGCCATTGGACGAAGTTAGAGGCTTAAGAATAGAGTTGCTCTTCTAAATCAGCCTCTGCGCGACAGAACAAACCGACGAATCACACTATAATTAAATCGTTAGTCCAAACGACACAGTCAGACGACCAATAGGAAATCATTGAAATGATGAAGAAACTGAAATCGAAACGCCTTGGTAAGACAGTTGCTGCAAACCGTCGTAAGCGTATGCTTTCAAATAACAAGAAGAAGATCATTTGGCGCAACCGTGCTTTCATGCAGATGCTTGCCGAGTAAACACTACGGCCAGGAAGTTTGTCTGGCACTCTAACGATGAGAGTGCCTTAAACTTGCTGCTATTTCTTCTTAAGCGCCTTGTCAGCTTCCAGCTGCTGCTCTTCCAACAGACGCTCTTGCTTTCGCTTCTCTTTTATCTCTTTTCGACGACGCTTAAAAAACGCCTGTAGTTGCTCGCGACACTCATCTTCTAATAACCCGTGCTCAACATCGGCATAATGGTAAGAAGCTTGGCTTTCAAACAAATTCAACACCGTCCCTGCCGCACCTGCTTTTAGATCTGGCGCGCCAAAAACAATACGCTTCACTCGGCTGTGTAACAAGGCACCCGCACACATAGGGCATGGCTCAAGCGTGACATACAAAGTGGTATCAAGCAGTCGATAATTTTCCAGAACCTGCCCCGCTTTGCGCAAAGTTTCCACTTCAGCATGCGCTGTTGCGTCATGGCTACCAATCGAACGGTTCCACCCTTCAGAGATAATCTCACCATCTTTTACCAGCACGGCACCAACAGGTACCTCTCCCTCACTCTCCGCTTTTTTGGCCACTTCGATGGCACGTCGCATGAAGATTTCATCTTGAGGGGTGAATTGATGGTCTGACAAAGGGGACTCCAAAAAGCAAACAATAGAAATAAAAAAGGTATGCGGTGAAGCATACCTAATCTTAGTGATGATGGACAACAAAGAGATGCCCATCAATAACCATGGACTGGATGATTAACTGCCAGTCTAGCTTTCGGCTTCAACCAAATCATTGACGACTTGTGTCGCTTTCACACTCACAATACGATTGTTCTCAACCGAGATAATCTCAAACTGCCACTGCTGACACTCAACGATCTCTCCCGTATCAGGCAAGCGACCTAGAAGCCATGTGATGAGTCCGTTTAGAGTTTGGAAGCCCTCGCTTTCACCTTCTAACTCTGAAAGCTCCAAGCGGTTTTTCAGTTCGCTGATCGGGATTAATCCATCCACCAGCAAACCATCTGGCAAAGACTCAGTCCAAAGGTCGTTCGGGTTGTTTGATAACTCACCCGCAATCGCCTCTAGAATGTCGTAATGAGTCACAAGGCCTTGAACATCGCCATACTCATCGACAATGAACGCCATCTCTGTACCCGACTCTTTAAAGTAGCCAAGCAGACGCAGTGCCTTCATCGATTCCGGTACATAGATCGGCGATTTAGACAGACCCATGATCACTTGAATACTCAGATTGCCCGCCTGATTCAATAAAGCCTTGGCCGACACAGTGCCCACCACCTTATTTAGATGATCTTGGCACAGAGGGAATACACTGTGCTTCGATGAGCGAAGCTGCTTTAAGATATTCTCAACAGGTTGATCGACATCCAGAAAGTCGATGTCTCGACGCGGCGTCATCAACGAGCTCACCAAGCGATCATCAAGCTGCAAGATATTACGAATCATCTCTTGCTCGCCACGCTCAATCACACCAGAGTCTGAGCCCTCTTTAACAAGTGCATGAATATCGTCTTCCGTCACACTGTCTTCTTCGCCACCTCGGCCCATCAACTTAAGAATACCTTCCGTTGAAGCAGACAAAGCAAAAACAAACGGCGTCGCGATTTTAGATAACCAATAGATTGGCATAGCGACCAACACAGCGATAGTTTCCGCTTGAGATTGAGCAAATCGTTTTGGTACGAGTTCACCAACAACAATGGCAAAGTAAGTAATACCTACAACGACGACCGCGGTAGACAGGACATTCGCTTGCGTTGCATCCATGCCCCACTGTTCAAGTTGAACAGCTAGTGGTGCAGATAGCGTTGCCTCGCCCACGATACCGCTGAGCAGGCCTATGACCGTAATACCGATTTGGATGGTTGAGAGGAAGCGAGTTGGATTTTCTTTAAGCTCAAGTGCGATCTGAGCAGAACGGTGCTTTTCGGCCAAGCGTTTCAGCCGACTATTTTTTGCTGCTACCAATGCAATCTCAGACATGGCAAACAGACCATTTAAAACAATTAACCCTACCAGAAGCAGAATTTTCATGATGTTTTGGATTTCCTAATTTTACCGGCCAACAATTAGCCGTAATCCGGAGTATAAGCTGAGTAGGCTGCTTTTTGATATAAAAATAATAGATAAAGAGAGCGAAAAAATAGCAAAAAAAAGCCCGCACATTTCGGTGCGGGCTTAGTAATGAATAAAGCTTAATTTTGCTTAGTTCAATCTTACATTGTGTAAGTGTAAGGTGCTTGGATACCTAGTGGGATACCAAGAGCCCAGTAAGCTAGCAGGAAGATAGACCAACCGATTAGCATTGCAATCGAGAATGGCATCATTAGAGAAGCTAGAGTACCGATACCTGTAGACTTAACGTAGCGTTGGCAGTAAACAACAACCAGTGGGAAGAACACCATTAGTGGAGAGATGATGTTAGACACTGAGTCACCAACACGGTAAGCCGCTTGAGATAGCTCAGGAGAGATACCCACAACCATTAGCATTGGAACTAGGATTGGACCGATAAGTGCCCACTTAGCCGAAGCTGAACCAACAAGGAGGTTAACTGAAGCCGTTAGTAGAATCATACCAACGATTGTCGCTTCACCAGGAAGGTCCATCGCTTTCAGGCCTTCAGCACCGTAAAGTGCCAGCATAGTACCAATGTTTGATTGACCGAATGCCGATAGGAACTGTGCACAGAAGAACGACATTACAATGTACGCGCCCATCGTAGCCATTGTCTCGGACATCGCCTTGATTACGTCATTGCTGTTCTTGAATGTACCCGCAACGCGGCCGTAAACGATACCTGGGATGATGAACAGGATGAAGATCAGAGGAACGATAGACTTCATAACTGGTGCAGAGAATGCTGTTAGCTCACCTTCAGGAGAACGCAGTGCAGAGTTCTCAGGGATTAGAGCCGCAACAAGCAGACCAATACCAGCAACCATTGCCCAACCTGCGTATTTGAATGCTTTTGATTCGATTGCAGTGAACGTACCTAGATCCGGTGCTTCTTCAGCATCTTCATCAACTGGCGTGTTTGCTAGACGAGGTTCGATGATCTTCTCAGTTACATACCAACCGATAGCAACAATAAGAACTGAAGATAGGCCAGTAAAGAAGATGTTCGCTAGAGGGTTAATCACGTATTCAGGGTCAAGAACGTTTGCCGCTGTTTGCGTGAAACCAGCTAGTAGCGGGTCGATACCTGAAGGGATGAAGTTCGCAGAGAAACCACCAGATACACCAGCAAATGCTGCAGCAATACCCGCTAGAGGATGACGACCCGCAGCGTGGAAGATGATACCGCCAAGAGGGATTACTAGAACGTAACCTGCATCAGCTGCTGTGTGAGACACGATAGCAACCAAGATTAGCATTGGCGTAAGTAGCTTAGCTGGCGTGAAGTTCAGCATCTTCTTAAGGCCTGTCGTAATGAAGCCTGAAGAGTCTGCAACGCCAACACCTAGCATAGCAACAAGTACGATGCCTAGTGGTGCGAAGCCAGTGAACGTAGTAACCATATTCGCTAGGAAGCTAGCAAGCGCTTCACCAGTCAGTAGGTTATTTACTTCTAGAGCAGCACCCGTTTGAGGGTTGATTAGATCGAATGAAAGATTCGACAAAAGTGCAGATGCTACCCATACGATAACTAGAGCCCAGAAGAACAGGATTGCTGGATCTGGAATTTTGTTGCCGGCGCGTTCAATGAAGTTTAGAAAGCGATCCATTCCACTGATCTTGTCAGTCGATGGTGCTTTTTTTACGGCTTGGTTACTCATTGTAACTCCATATGTGATGTTGTTTGTTTAGGCCTAATATAAGTTTTTACCACGGCCTATTGGTACAACACACATTCTATTAAAAGCCCCCATAAAAAGCACAAGATTCCACCTTAAATTCCATAAATGGAGACATATTTTGCAAAAATACCATACAACTACAACAATATAAAAACACAAAAAACACCATTCCATATACATGGATTTAACCAGTAATTAAACAATGTCCGAGGAGTGAAAATTGTCAGTAAAAGGAGTGGCGTAAGCCTTGGCATGCAGTAAACGTTTGCTTAGGGATCAGTCAAACTCACTGTATTTGGAGAGCATAGTTTCGAGGTAAATACTTTGCGTACGGTTCATACGATCTTGCCATGCAATTGTGACAATAATGTTTTTGAGGGCGCCAGATAACGCTCCGCTCGCATTAGTAACTTCACATGTCATCGAATACGCAGAGCCTGATAAACCAGACAAGGGATCTGAACTCGCGATGTTGAGACAGTAACTCGACTGATTTAGTTCCTCAAAAGGAATAAGCCCTACCGCCCCACTAACATTGAAAGCGCGAGTTCGATAATACTCCATCTGCCTTTCTGCAAAATGCAAAGCTTCGACACTCTGGAGCGCATGATCCGACTTTTGTTCCGCATACACCTGTAATTTAACCAACCCTAACGACGCGACACCAATCAGCAGAAAAGAGATAAGTACCTCTAGCAAACTGAAGCCAGAATTCTTAGAAATCATTCCACGAGCCTCGCTGCCATTGGTACGTAGAAGGCGGGTCACTTGGGTTCGAATCCGCGCGAAAATCCATGTCCATATCACCCACTATGGTCGTCACTCCCGAGGGAGAATCAAAGATAAGACCACCAGAAGGCAAACCAGAAGCAAATTGAATCCCGACACTCTTTTTAACAACGCTAGCCTCATCGATGTCTTTGATAAAAGGCGCAAACACGTTGTTAGCCGCAAGCGAGTTCCAGAAGTTATCGACTCGCGTTTTCACATGGCTCTTCTGGTAATCAACCAAGTGATAAATCACCCCGTTATAGGCCATGGCGCCATTCAATGCGAGCACACCATCTTGAATTACGAGAAGTTGAGAGGGGTTATTTGCAGCTGATACCGCCGCATTGATGTGACAGTTACCTTCAATCCACAACCCTTTGGTTTGGCCAATCGTAAAATGGTCCATGATCTCAGGACCACACTCCGTCGCATTCAATAGCTGAACATGTTTAAACAAGTCCGTATCTTGCGACAGGTCGAGAATGTTTTGTTCCGTTCTAGCCATGCCAAAGAAGGTGTAAAACGGATTCATATTAGGATCTGGATTAAAGTCTTTCTTGAACGGCGGTGGGTTGGTTCCTTGATAATAATCAGGGGCATAGATCGAATAGGAACTACCGGAAGTGCCTTTCGGGATCTCCGTTTTATAATCGCTATGACAAGCGCCATCGAAACCAGAAAAGGGTCCATCAGCAGTAGGATTAAGGACTTCTAAACCCAACGCCTGCCCTGAATCACCGTGAGTAGCATCATATTGATAAGTAAACAGATCAGCGAATGAGACACTGACACACTCATATTCATTACCACTGATTGGCTCTTCTTTTGCTGTTGGCTTGAGACTTAACGTACCAACTATCTCTATTGGTCCTGTCGACTGAATTGCTCCCGTGCCTAGTTGGGAGCGCTCTGTTATCGTCTTATAAAGGGAGTTTGTATTCGAAGAAGACGTCACCAAATACGTACTAGAGCTAGCCGTGCTCGACAGATCGATCTGGGGCTGGTCTTGATAAGGGGAACACCAGTCAGCAAAATCTGCTGGGCGAGTACTGGCATCTTGAATGTCGGAAACACTTTTATCTAATTCAAGTAGATAAGCGTAAGTACACTCCAGTCCACCTTCCGAACGCCAATGTGCTTGCCTGCCTTGAACTTCATTTTGAGCCACTTTCATCTGATGGAAGATACTTCGATAGGAGCCTAGCGTGACAACTAAGGCTCCAAGCAAAAGCACAGATGTAATCAACAAAGTCACTACGCCATGCTGCTTTGCATAATTCCTCATTGCCAATTCCTCTGCTTAATAGAAACAGACACCGACTTGGTCACCGCTGCAGTTGGAATCGATGCGGTAATACTAATATCCGTAAGCGTGCTTTTAATTGAGTTCTGCTCTAGCACCCGAGATGTAATGTGGAACTCATCGACATCCATAATCGTGTCATCAAACAGTGAATAGCAGCCAGTAACCTCTTCAAACGTGGGGAACGCCTCTGATACCGTGGTGCCCTTCTCGCATATTTGCAGTTTGGTGCCGTTTTTTTGGTAAACAATATTGCGGTGGTTTTTATTGCCGCTCGAACCCTCTCTGAAATAAACAAAACCAACCGCAGCGCCACCACTCACTTGAATCGTATTGCTTGCACCAGATAACTTGATTGAGTAACCGTTTGAGCCGTCGTAACCCGCTCGTTGGATGTCTTCTTTCATCACTTGTATGGTGCTGGTTAGGTTTTGTAGCAGCAGTAACTCAATGCCTTTGTCCTTGGCTATTCTCTGCCCTGTAATAAAGACACTTCCGATAATCGAGATAGCGAAGACACCAATCACAGAGGCCACCATTAACTCAACCAATGAAGTACCTTGTTGCTTGCTGAGTCCTACCGCGACAGGTTTAACACGCATCATAGCCATACTGCGCACTCGACTCACCACACACTTTTATGCGCCCAGGAGGGCTAGATAATTTAATCAATAAACGGTCGGTTGAAGATGCACTGGGAGAAAGATAGATCGTGCCTCTAGCTGGCCTACCCCTGACACTCTCAAAGCTGATTCTTTCTCCTGTGTAATTGTGAGAAAACGAGACATCGCGAAATGCTCCACCCGACAACTGCAGCAAAGTTTCTCCAGTGAGATCTTCAGTCGGCTTCAACCATACCGTCCAATCACCAGTCGATTGCACTTCATTTTTTGCGGTAGAGAAATGCACCCAGAGATCCTGATTCCTTTTCACCGATTCAGACTTAGCCTGAATTAAGAAACCATTGAGCTCACCAGCTAACCGCTGCATCTTGACGGATTGAGTCACCGAACTAAAACTCGGGGCAGCCGTCGCTATCAGTATCGACAGTACCGATACCGTTATTAACAGCTCTAATAAAGTAAACCCGCGAGTCATTTCCCAAATTCCTATGTAATTCAGTGCGTAACCGTATTTAATCTTGCAGCGATGCTACCACCGGAGAAGAATGTACTGAATTATGAGAGGAAACTACTCGCGATGATTCGAAAAAATATATGCAACAGCAACAACATAAGCATGAGAGGGATGACATTGATCGAGTTATTGCTGGCTGTGGTCATCGTGGGAATACTTGGGGCAATCGCCTACCCGAGTTATACCAACCATGTCATGAAAGCACATCGTGTCACCGCGTTGGCCGACATGACCAAGATACAATTAGAGATGGAAACCCTATATACGGGTGACTATGCATCCGCAGCGCAGGGGATTATTTCCGCCGGGACATGCAGTTTTTGCGATACTGATACAAGCCGATACACGCTCGCTATCTCAGCAAGCAGCACCACCTATACTATTCAAGCTGAGCCGCACGCCCCACAAACTAACGATGACTGCTTAGACTCAACGACTGATATTTTGGAATTACACCACTCTGGTATCTCGGAGCCAGAAGCGTGTTGGAAATAACGAGGTAAGCCAATCAGCACCATGTGTGACCACTTTTCTATTTTCTACAGACACAAAAAAGCCTGCTACAAGAGCAGGCTTTCTATTTTCGTCATTAAGTTAAAGTATCAATAACTTAATATTTCAATAATCTAATTACTTAGTTAGGTCATCGAAGAAGTTTTTTACGCCGCTGAAGAAACCTTCAGACTTAGGCTTGTGCTTGCTTGCCGCTTCGCCGCCACATGTCTCTTCAAACTCACGTAGAAGTTCTTTCTGACGAGAGCTTAGCTTAACTGGCGTCTCAACCACTAGCTTAACGATTAGGTCACCCACACCGCCGCCACGAACACCTTTCACGCCTTTGCCACGCATACGGAACATACGGCCCGTTTGTGTCTCTTCTGGCACTTTTAGGTTTACACGACCATCCAGTGTTGGAACTTCAACTTCACCACCTAGAGCTGCCATAGAGAAGCTTACTGGTACTTCGCAGTAAAGGTTGTTGCCATCACGTTCGAAGATGTTGTGCTCTTTTACGTGAACTTGTACGTATAGGTCGCCAGCTGGAGCGCCTTGCTCTCCCGCTTCACCTTCGCCAGATAGACGAATACGGTCGCCAGTATCAACACCAGCAGGGATCTTAACGTTAAGTGTTTTCGTCTTCTGCTTACGGCCTTGACCGTGACAAGAGTTACATGGGTCTTTGATGATCTTGCCTTTACCGTTACAAGTAGGACAAGTCTGCTGAACCGCGAAGAAACCTTGACGCATTTGTACTTGGCCGTGGCCATGACAAGTGCCACAAGTTTGCGCAGAAGAACCTTTCTTCGCACCGCTACCATCACAAGTGTCACATTCAACCAGTGTTGGTACTTCAATCTCTTTAGATACACCACGAACCGCTTCTTCAAGCGTCAGTTCCATGTTGTAACGTAGGTCTGAACCACGTTGTGCACGTTGTTGACCGCCACCACGACGACCGCCGCCGAAGATGTCGCCAAATACGTCACCGAAGATATCGCCGAAGTCACCTTGACCGCCGCCGAAACCGCCGCCGCCACCCATGCCGCCTTGTTCAAAAGCTGCGTGGCCGTATTGGTCGTAAGCTGCTTTCTTTTGAGGATCGGTTAGGATCTCGTACGCTACTTTTACTTCTTTAAATTTGTCCGCTGCGCTCTCATCACCCTGGTTACGGTCCGGGTGGAATTTCATTGCTAAGCGCTTGTACGCTTTTTTAATATCGCGCTCTGATGCATCGCGGCTTACGCCTAATACTTCGTAAAAATCACGTTTTGACATGTTCTAGGTCACCAAAATAATTGCTACTACCGAAAAGTAACTTCAGTAGTCTGTGTATCAATCTAGATAAAAGTTCTGCCGGCTGAATCACCGAATAAAGCTATTATCTAGATCGACAAGTCTAAATACAAATTTACGGGCGTGAGAGTTACCTCTGACGCCCGTATTAATAAGTCTTCGAGACAAATTTCTAAGCAGGTAGCTTGAGTTCTAGGAGGAAGCGCGCAGCCTACGCTAGTAGGTGAGCACTTCCGACAACGAAATCAGGCTACTCTGCGACGAAATTATTTCTTGTCGTCTTTAACTTCTTCGAACTCAGCGTCTACAACGTCGTCGTCTTGCTTAGGTTGCTCACCCGCTTCAGCGCCAGCTTGCTGTGCTTGTTGTTGAGCGATTTCCATTAGCTTCTGAGCTGCTTGCATAAGTTCTTGAACTTTAGCGTCGATAGCTTCTTTGTCGTTACTAGACTTAACTTCTTCTAGTGCCGCGATAGCTGCTTCGATCTTCTCTTTCTCGTCTGCAGGTAGAGCTTCACCAGCTTCTTCTACTTGCTTCTTAGTACCGTGAATCATTTGGTCAGCTTGGTTACGTGCAGTTACTAGCTCTTCGAACTTCTTGTCCGCTTCTTTGTTAGCTTCTGCTTCTTGTACCATTGCTTCGATCTCTTCCTCAGACAGACCGCCTGATGCTTGGATAGTGATCTTCTGCTCTTTACCTGTCGCTTTATCTTTCGCAGATACGTTTAGGATACCGTCAGCATCTAGGTCGAAAGTTACTTCGATTTGTGGCATGCCACGTGGTGCTGGTTGGATACCTTCTAGGTTGAACTGACCAAGAGACTTGTTGTAAGTCGCTTGCTTACGCTCACCTTGTAGTACGTGGATAGTTACCGCGCTTTGGTTGTCTTCAGCTGTAGAGAACACTTGATCCGCTTTTGTAGGGATAGTTGTGTTTTTCTCGATTAGCTTAGTCATTACGCCGCCCATCGTTTCGATACCGAAAGATAGAGGAGTAACGTCTAGAAGTAGTACGTCTTTGACGTCACCAGCTAGTACACCACCTTGAACTGCAGCACCCATTGCTACTGCTTCGTCAGGGTTTACGTCTTTACGAGCTTCTTTACCGAAGAACTCAGCAACTTTAGCTTGAACCATAGGCATACGAGTTTGACCACCAACTAGGATAACGTCAGTGATTTCGCCTACAGATAGGTCAGCATCCGCTAGAGCAACTTTTAGAGGCTCAAGAGAACGTTGTACAAGGTCTTCAACTAGAGACTCAAGCTTCGCACGAGTCACTTTGATGTTCATGTGCTTAGGACCAGTCGCATCAGCAGTAACGTAAGGTAGGTTTACGTCAGTTTGAGTAGTAGAAGAAAGCTCGATTTTCGCTTTTTCTGCTGCTTCTTTAACACGCTGCATTGCTAGTGGATCAGCTTTAAGGTCAATACCTTGCTCTTTCTTGAACTCATCTACTAGGTAGTTGATCATGCGGTTATCGAAATCTTCACCACCAAGGTGAGTGTCACCGTTAGTTGAAAGAACTTCGAAAGTCTTCTCGCCTTCTACTTCATCGATTTCGATGATAGAGATATCGAATGTACCACCACCAAGGTCGTATACAGCGATAGTGCGATCACCGCCTTGCTTGTCTAGACCGTAAGCTAGAGCAGCAGCAGTTGGTTCGTTGATGATACGTTTAACATCTAGACCAGCGATACGGCCAGCATCTTTAGTTGCTTGACGTTGAGCATCGTTAAAGTAAGCAGGAACAGTTACAACTGCGCCAGTTACTTCTTCGCCTAGGAAGTCTTCAGCTGTTTTCTTCATTTTCTTAAGAACTTCAGCAGATACTTGAGGAGCAGCCATTTTTTGGCCTTGCGCTTCTACCCATGCATCACCGTTGTCAGCCTTAACAATGTTGAAAGGCATGATTTCGATATCGCGTTGAACTTCTTCATCTTCAAAACGACGACCGATTAGACGCTTGATAGCGAACAGTGTGTTTTGAGGGTTAGTAACAGCTTGACGTTTTGCAGGTTGACCAACTAGCGTCTCGCCTTCTGTGTATGCGATTACTGATGCTGTTGTACGTTCGCCTTCAGCATTTTCGATTACGCGTGGTTTGTCGCCGTCAAGAACAGCAACACAAGAGTTAGTAGTACCTAAATCAATACCAATGATTTTACCCATCAGGCTATCTCCGAAATATATTCTATTAAGTTTTTGCTATACCCACTGATGTGGGGGTGGTAATTAGAGATTCAACCCTAATACACAAAATTAAAGTGCAAATACAATTTGCTTTCGTATGCACCATAGATAAGGGCTCACGATACCTTTTCAAGGGTAAAAACGGATTTTTTTACATTTATTTTAATAAAAAGAATGATTAGGTAAGAATGCATATCATTAACACACTAATAAACCCGTAATTCGATTCAAAAGCCCCGTTTTGCCTTATGTGGGCGACAGCTGGTGTTGCTGTACAAGCCTTATGGCTAACGATCAACGCTAATAAAAAACGGAGCCACTTGGGCTCCGTTTTCAATCAAGGCTTTCTACATAGACATTGTCTATAGAAGGAAGAACTTTTAATTAAGCTTCTGCTTTCTTCAGTTCAACTTCTTCGTCTGCTTCAACGCCGATTTCGTTTTCAGATTTTGCAACGATAGTGTTTACCGCTGTGTCACCAACTACGTTTGAAGAAGTACAGAACATGTCACAGATACGGTCAACAGCAGCAACGATAGCTAGACCTTCTGGTGGTAGACCTAGTTGGTGCAATAGAACACCTACCATTACTACACCGCCACCTGGAACACCACCAGCACCGATAGACAGTAGCAGGATAGTTAGACCTAGAGTGAAGATATCAGCGGTGTTGATTGGCTGACCAAATGCGTTTGCTACGAACATAGTTGCTAGTGCGATGTAGATAGATACACCAGACATGTTCATTGTTGCACCTAGTGGTACACCGAAGCCCGCTACTGACTTAGATACGTTTAGCTTGTCAGTAAGAGTGCGCATTGTTACTGGGATTGTCGCGTTCGAACTTGCAGTAGATAGTGAGAATAGAACCTGCTCACGAGTTGCACGTAGGAACTGCTTTGGAGAAATACCAGTGAATGAACCCACCATCATTGGGTAGAAGAAGAAGATCCAGAACACAAGCATTGCAACAACAAGCGCTACGTAGCCAGCTACTGACATTAGCGTGTTTGCATCCAGTGTTGCACCTAGTTGAATCATCAGAGCGAATACACCGTATGGCGCAAGGCTCATTACTAGGCCGATAAGCTTCATCATGATTTCGTTAGCCATCTTGAACGTCTTGATAGCTGGGCCACCACGAGAATCAAGCGCTTGAATTGCAAGACCAGTCAGAATCGCCATGAAGATGATTTGTAGCATGTCGCCACTTGCGAACGCTTGTACTGGGTTGCTAGGAACGATGTTTACAACAAGAGAGAAGATGTCTGGTGTTTCTGTTGTTGTAAGTGCAATCGTCTCAGAAACCGTACCTGCTAGGTTTGCACCCGCACCAGGTTGGAAGATAAGACCAATCGTTAGAGCAGCAGAGATCGCGATGATGGTGTTAATAATGTAAAGACCAAAGGTTTTACCACCAAGACGACCAAATGAACGGATATCTTTTAGTTCAACGATACCGCAAACAATAGATACATATACAAGAGGCACTACTAGCAACTTGATAAGTGATACGAACATACCACCAGCGCCTTCTGCAGCACCAAGTAGGTAAGTGTCAAAAATAGCGATTCCGCTGAATAGGTACTGAATAGCAGTACCAATAATCAGGCCGACAAACAGGCCTACAAAAATCTTACTTGAGAGCGATTTATCCATCGTTCTTCTCCAGTCTGTTGTGTTTAAAATTTGTACTTTTATAGTTGTATATGCGAGTAATATCGCCATATGGCAGTGGATTTTACATACAAGGATAACAATTAAAAGCATTTGTTTACAAAAATATCACAAGTGTGACATCAAAACATTTTCTCATTAACAACCAGTTTCATAACACAAAACTCTAAAGCGCTGTTCCGTATGGAATAAAAAGAACAACATCCTTAATGCACTTTGACGGACTATTTACGCGGATTCTCAAGTAACAGGCACAAAAAAGAGAGGCATAAGCCTCTCTTCTTATTTCACATCAACTAGTGAATTATGTTGTAACTGCAGCTCGCTTGATCAGTAAAAGGTCGAACCTTTCACTTAGCAAGCACCACTCAATTACTTAGCAACCATTACCATTGCAGGACGAACTACACGACCGTTTAGCTCGTAGCCTTTTTGCATCACGAACATAACCGTGTTTGATTCGTGATCTGGGCTTTCTTGGATAGACATCGCTTGGTGGAATTCAGGGTTGAACGCTTCACCTTCAGGGTTGATCTCTTTAAGACCGAACTTAGCAACTGTGTCTACGAATGTTTTGTGCGTAAGCTCAACACCTTCGTATAGTGGCTTAACCACTTCGTTTTCAGCGTCTGCAGCTTGCATTGCACGCTCAAGGTTGTCGATAACAGGCAGTAGACCTTCAGCAAACTTGTTCAAAGCGAATTTACGCGCTTTATCAATTTCTTGCTCGCTACGGCGACGCATGTTTTCAACTTCAGCTTTAGCGCGAAGAACAGAGTCTTGCTGCTCTTTCACTTTAGTTTCGCTAGCTAGCAATGCCGCTTCTAGTTGAGCAATCTTTGCTTCCTGCTCATCAGCAGCGTCTGCGTTCAGTTCAGCTTCTTCAACTTTTTCTGCTTCAGCAATGATCTGATCTAGTTCTTCTTCGGTTACTTTGTTTTCTTCGTTGCTCATGATATCTCCAGAATTCGTTTCCAATGCAAGTGACAGGCGGGTTTGCGCCTCAAATTGATATAAAACACTCGCATAGACGTTCAACTTGCCTTTATTATGGGGATGAAGAATTTTGATTCAAGCCTAATTCGTTTGGAAACCTTATGAAAAAGCCATTTGAAGTGATCGCCATTATTGGTAAACCTCGAGATCAGCAAGCAATTCAGACTCATAGAGAACTCTATCAGTGGCTGAGCGCTGAGGGTTATCAAGTGTTTGTGGATGACAGACTCGCCAGTATTTTAGACGATATCCCAAAAGAACATTTTTCTAGCCTGGTCGACTTAGGTAAACGCGCCGATCTCGCCATTGTAGTCGGTGGTGACGGAAACATGCTCGGCGCCGCTCGAATCTTGTCTCGTTTCGATATTTCAGTAATCGGTGTGAACCGAGGAAACCTTGGCTTCCTGACCGATCTCAACCCAGAAAACTTCCAGAGCGCACTAACTGATGTTCTCAAAGGCGAGTTCATGGAAGAAGAACGCTTCCTACTTGAAACAGAGATCCACCGCCATGGCCAAATAAAAAGCCATAACGCGGCACTGAACGAAGCGGTACTTCACCCCGGTCAAGTCGCGCACATGATCGAGTTTGAAGTGTACATCGACGACAGCTTCGCTTTCTCGCAGCGTTCTGATGGTTTGATCGTGTCGACACCAACCGGTTCTACCGCCTACTCGCTTTCTGGCGGCGGCCCAATTTTGTCATCAAGCTTGAATGCCATCTCTTTGGTACCTATGTTCCCGCACACACTTTCAAGCCGACCACTTGTTGTCGATGGGAAACGTCACATTAAACTGATCGTATCGCCTGATAACCGCGGCACTCAAGAAGTCAGCTGCGATGGTCAAATCTCGCTACCTGTATCGCCAGGCGACGAGATCCACATTTACCAAAGCCCAAATGTACTCAAGCTGATCCATCCGAAAGACTACAACTACTACCATGTCCTACGAAACAAACTGGGCTGGTCGAGTAAGCTGTTCTAGCTCAACGGCACTAGCAACAACCAAAAACTTCAAAGGCTGACGATATTCGTTAGCCTTTTTTACTACCTGTATAACGCCCGCCAGCTCTGCCTTCACGTCAATCCCAGAGATCGTCATTCCCAAGAAGGAGGAACGACTGAGTTGGGAATCTATAGTGGTTTCAGTGATCTACAGGCAAGTACAATTCTGAGAGCTATCACAAAAAATTTTCACCTGCCGACTTTACTGTATAAAGAAACAGTATATACTGAGCTTATATACAGTATTGTTCAGTTATACAGGTAAATAAAAATGCTGGCTCATTTAAGTGTTAATAATTTCGCTATTGTTAAGTCTTTACAGCTAGAACTTTCTAAAGGCATGACAACAATCACCGGGGAAACTGGTGCGGGTAAATCTATTGCTATCGATGCTTTGGGTTTGTGTCTTGGAGGGAGATCCGATGCAGGAATGGTTAGACAAGGTGAAGAAAAAACCGAAGTCAGTGCTGCTTTTTTACTTGAGAACAATCTGCATGCAACTCGCTGGTTAGAAGATAACGAACTTCTAGACGGCACCGAATGCATCCTACGCAGAACCATCTCTAAAGAAGGTCGCTCTCGTGCATTTATTAACGGTAGTCCGGTTCCTCTTTCACAATTGAAATCACTGGGACAACTGCTGATCAACATTCATGGCCAGCACGCACATCATCAGTTGATGAAAAGCGACTACCAAATGGCAATGCTTGACCAATACGCAGGCCATTTAAACCTATTGAAATCGACACGTAACGCTTATCAAACTTGGCGTCAAGCAGACAACCACCTGAAAGAGTTACGTGAAAACAGCCAACAAAACCAAGCTCAAAAACAGCTTCTTGAATATCAAATCAAAGAGTTAAACGAGTTATCTATTGGGGAGGAAGAATATGAAGAGCTCGAACAAGAGCATAAGCGCCTCGCCAATAGCGGAGAATTGGCCTCAACCTGCCAGCAAGCTATCGAGCTTATTTACGAAGGTGAAGAAGTTAATGCGCTTGGTATTCTGCAATCAGCCAATCACTCCCTAATTCAATTGGCAGAATTAGACGAACGACTTGCTGAGCTGCCAAATATGCTGTCTGAAGCCATTATTCAGATTGAAGAGACCAACAGCGAGCTAAGAACTTATCTTGATAGCATTGATGTCGACCCAGGTCGCATGGCTTACGTTGAAGAGCGTTTCTCTAAAGTGATGTCGATGGCGCGTAAACACCACGTATTGCCTGAAGAGCTGTATAAACACCACCAAGAGTTACTACAACAAGTAGAAGCGCTGGATTGCTCTGATGAAAAGCTTGAAGAGCTAGCAAATGACGTTGAAAACCAATACCAATCATTCGTAGCAAAATCTGAAAAGCTGCATAAATCTCGCGTTCGTTACGCGAAAGAGCTAAACAAGCTGATCACTCAAAGCATGCACGAACTCAGCATGGAAAAAGCGCAGTTTTCGATTGAAGTAAACAATACCAACACTCACCCGTCACCATTGGGTATGGATAACGTGACCTTTATTGTGTCTACAAACCCAGGTCAACCAATGCAGCCTATTGCTAAAGTGGCTTCGGGTGGTGAGCTGTCACGTATTTCATTAGCGATTCAGGTTATAACCGCGCAAAAAGTCGATACTCCAAGTCTGATTTTCGATGAAGTGGATGTGGGTATCAGTGGTCCAACCGCTGCTGTAGTCGGCAAGATGCTGCGTAAACTGGGCGAATCTACTCAGGTCATGTGTGTGACTCACTTGCCTCAAGTTGCCGGTTGCGGTCACCAACAGCTGTTTGTGGCAAAGAACACGAAATCAGGTAAAACTGAAACTCAAATGCACACACTTGATGAGCAACAACGCGTTTCAGAGCTGGCTCGACTGCTTGGTGGCAGCCAAATCACCGAGTCGACCCTTGCCAACGCAAAAGAGTTATTAGTCGCCGCTTAGATTAAATCTTCAGCAACTTTCTGATAATTTACCGAAAAATATTGGCAATTTTGCAACTAAATTCAAAATTGCCAGTCATAACAAGCTCAAAGCGCAAGGAGCTTTTTACTTCTTGCTGGAGCTTGTTTATTATCAGGCAGTATTTTAGCGAAGAAAGATCTCAAACTATGCGAATTAAAAAGTGGTTAGTTGCAGTTCCACTTGCACTAACAATGTTGACCGGTTGCTCTCTACTAGAGAAGTTGGTTTATCGAATTGACATCAATCAGGGTAACTATGTTGAACAAGAAGCTGTCGACCAGCTCAAGTTTGGCATGACAAAAACACAAGTTCGTTACGTTATGGGCTCACCTATGCTTATCGAAAATGGCTACCCAGATACGTGGTACTACATTTACCACCACCAAAAAGGTCATGAAGACCCGATTCAGAAAAACCTCGTCGTGAACTTTGATGCTACTGGCACCCTAGTTACGATCAATGGTGATTTTGAAGCCAGTGATGAGTTCTTCGAAAGCCTTCGCTAGCTTTCAGTAAACAAGCTCTCAATCAAGAATCTTAAAAGCCTGCTCTATGAGCAGGCTTTTTAATATTTGCTTACAAATTAACCCACCGAATCTAACTCACAGACACAAAAAAGCTCGCCGATTTGGCGAGCTCTCTATGAATTTAATCCGTTTTTCGATGCTATTTAGCAGCAGCGGCTTTTGCTTGTTCGGCACGTTTACGGCGAATCTCTTTTGGATCAGCCAGCAGTGCACGATAAATTTCAATACGGTCTTTATCACGAACCGTTGCATCTAACTTCACGTTACGGCTGAACACGCCAACCTTGTTTTTCGCTAAGTCGATCTCTGGATACAGTTCCAAAACACCAGACTGCGCAATAATCTCTTCAACGGTCGCGTTCTTGTTCACAACCAAAGTAAACACACGCTGCTCATGCGGAAGTGCAAACACAACTTCTACGTGGATCATATCTGATTCAATAGTCATGGTTTAGTAAACCTGTTTCGCTCGTTGAGTAAATGCGCTCACCATGTTGGTCGTTAGCTCATTGAAAATCTTACCAAATGCCATTTCAATCATTCGGCTAGAGAATTCAAACTCTAACTTAAGCTCGACCTTACAGGCCTGCTCATCCAACGGAGTAAAATACCAACCGCCCTGCAGTTTCTTGAACGGGCCGTCCACCAGCTCCATCAAGATCTCAGCGCCATCCGCTAAGCGGTTAGACGTTGTAAATGTTTTGCTGATACCGGCTTTAGAGACATCAACCGAAGCCACCATAGCGGAATCTGAAGATTCGATCACACGAGAACCAGAACACCCTGGCAAAAACTCAGGATAACGAGCAACATCATTGACCAAGCTAAACATCTGGTCGGCACTAAATGAAACTAATGCTGAACGAGTAACCTTTGGCATATAGACTCCTGTTAAAGACGGCGTTACATTAACACAAACTGCAATTTTAATTGTATTGGGCCAGAGCGCAAATAAAAAGGATTCCCCAACTAGGGCGCAATCCGTATAATGAGGCCATTATGGCAAAGAATAAATCAAAATCAAAAGCCGGTAGCAATACCATTGCGCTTAACAAGAAAGCTCGCCACGAATATTTCATCGATGATGAGATAGAAGCGGGGCTTGAGCTACAAGGCTGGGAAGTAAAATCCCTACGTGAAGGCAAAACGAATATCGCAGAAAGCTACGTATACATCCGTGATGGCGAAGCATTCATTAGTGGTATGACGATCACTCCGCTTACTCAAGCGAGTACTCATATCGTGGCGAACCCAACACGTGTCCGTAAACTCCTAATGTCGAGAAAAGAACTCGATAACCTATTCGGTCGTATTAACCGTGAAGGCATGACACTTGTCGCAACCGCACTTTACTGGTCTCGCTCTTGGGCGAAGATTAAGATCGGCGTAGCGAAGGGTAAAAAGCTGCACGATAAACGTACTGATATGAAAGAAAAAGATTGGGCGAGAGATAAAGCACGAATTATGAAGAGTAATTTGCGCTAATTTTAAGCACTTAAACGCACAGTGCTAGACAGGGTAAGCTTTTCTGGTACTATGCAAGAACACTTGGGGCTGATTTAGGATTCGACAGGAATTTTGAAGTCTGAGGTGCATGCCGTGGGGCGGTTGGCCACGTAAAAAGCCGCAAAAAAATAGTCGCAAACGACGAAAACTACGCACTAGCAGCTTAATAACCTGCTCAGAGCTCTCTTGCCCTAGCTTCCGCTCGTAAGACGGGGACCAACAAGAGATCAAACCCAAACAAGCTAGCGTGGCTTCTCCCACCTGAGAGGAAAAGCGCGAATTATAATTCAGGTTAGCCTTTAACTAGCGTGTCGGTTCGCAGGTTGCTGGTGAATTTAAAGATCGACTAAGCATGTAGTACCAATGATGAATAGTTTTTGGACGCGGGTTCAACTCCCGCCAGCTCCACCAAACGTTTGGAAAGGGTCAACTCGAAAGAGTTGGCCCTTTTTGTTTGTCTAAAGACCACAAAATGAGATGTGTTCAATGGCAAACAACTGAGAACAACTCATCAAAACAGTTAGTTATTAAAAAGCCACACATCCCATTACTGGAATGTGTGGCCGTTTAGAACTGCTCTATTTCGCTTTTAGTAAGTTAAGGTGTTACTCCATTTTCCCTAGTACGTAATCTTCATCGCTACTTACTACTGCGCCGTACTTCAGGAAGTTCTTACCTAGAATCATGCTGTATTCAAAGCGTGAACGGTCTTGAAGGTTCACTCTCACCTCTTTCTCTAGGTCGCCTAACTTCACTTTCATTTCTACGACAGGGCGAATGTTTACCTTTTCGCCTTTCTTCGCTTTAATTCGCATCACATCAATCACTGGCTTAGTGAATTCTTGCTTATCGCCTTGGTTGTTTTGATAAGTAAAGGTCACCATGTCTTGGCCGTCTTTCTTGAATCGCTTGATGTTCACCGCGTTCATAGAGCTAACGTCAGCACCGGTATCTAGCTTGGCAGGGAATGTCATGCCGTTCACTTCAACCACTTCAATGTGCCCGACTTTAAATAGAGGCTCGGCTTTCAATAGGTAGTCTGAGCGCGTGTTTACGTAAACGCCCTCTTTCGCCATCTTCTTACCGAGAATGAAGTAGGCTTCTTTTTCATTGCTGTTTAGCACATCGATAGCAAACTCTTGTGTGCGAACCTTGCCAGAAGCCGAGAACTCACCGCTCACTACTGGGCGACTATCATCCCCAACTTTGAGCTTTTTAATGATTGGCTTTGTGACTTTCTGCTGTTCGCCATTCGCGTCAGTTAGGTAAAACTCAACCGATTCATCTTTACCCTTGCCGACAACCTCAAAGCTGTCCACCTTCAACAGAGGCGTGTTTACCGTGAAAGAAGCCACAGCCTTAAGCGGAAAATCATCAAGTGTGATGTCCTCTTCCGGTGAGATAATCATAGGCTCACCCGACTCCGCCACATCACTAAAGCTCTCTGAACCTTCTGATAAAATGTTTTCAGCACTGGTATCAATCATGAAGAGTTCACTTGCTGTGTTGGTACCTAACCTTAGCTGTGAGCTGCTGTCTGAACGGTCACGCAGATAAACAAGCACATCTTTAGTGGTGTCCTCATCAAGTTGAACGGGAACATAGACTAAAGGCCTCTTCTTACCGCTGACGCTTAACATACGAACCAACGGCAATGTCATCTCTTTTTGCTTGCCGTCGTTGTCGAACATATCAAACGTCACTTGTTTGTTCTCTTTGTCTATATCGATGTCTTTTGCATGCAAAATACTGTAGCGGTTCTTTAATGAGAAAGTCACATTCATTGGCATTCCCGAGATAGACACCACCTCTTTGCGGCCAACCACGGTTGCGTTCTCTTGCTCTTGTAAATAGTCGTAACCTGCAAACACCAGTGCGTTATCCGCTAGGAAGGTCTTACCTATCAATACTGGCGCAGAGAAGTGACTTCTGTCTGTTAGGTTAACATCAGTTTTTAGCTCTTGGTCTGCGATAGTCAGAGACATTTTAATGGTAGGGCGAAGCAAAGGCGTGCTGCTGGTACGGCTGCGAATCATGCTGACACGCTCTAACGGCGCCTCAACCAATACCATCTCACCAGTACGTGGGTTTTGAACCTTAAAAGAGACCACAGCTTCATATTTCGCAAAGGTGCTGCCATCCCAATCGTCGTAATCAACGTCGCTATTGTTCAGAACATCTTCAGTCAATGCCGACATCAACTCTTTATCTTTGAGGTTCTTATAATCGGCATGTGTGCTTTTTACATGGATGTCTTCTGCATGCATGGAAGTGGTTTCGGCACCGGTGTCGATTTTGCCAATGAAAGGAACGTCTTTAAGCCCTTGAACGCTAGAGAGGTACACATTCTCAGTACGGCCTAATACCGCCTTACCATCGAGTTCGTAAGTCGGGTTTTGTGTGGTGTGTGAAGTGTCTGTAGCCAAAGAATATTGTGAAAAAAGTAGAGTGCTTAAAAGAGTTAGAGCCAAAGGTATCTTTTTCATTAGTTGGTCCGTTGTGATCAGTTCACTAATAATACTGGTGAAAAGGCAATAAGTTCCCCCACCAGCAATGGTTCTCACATAACGTTTACGCTATGACTTTTTCAATGACAAACCGATGACTTTGCGTCGCATTACTTCATCAATTATTGACTAACCGATACCCAATAACCTTTTGAATACGCAGGGTTCTATTGGATAAACGAATACAAAAAAGGCCAACGACGCGCGTTGACCTTAGCGATTCAAAATACCCTTGAAGCGAGCTTAACTTGCTAAAACACAAACGGTTCTAGATAAACATAGCACTAAAAAGTCCCGACTGTTTTCTTTGCACAGATAGCACGAGCTTTTTCTGCGCCCTCGCCTTTATTCTTATTAAAACATTGGCGGTAAGATTCGACGTATCGCTCAAATAACACTTTGGCTTCTGGTTTGGGTTTAGAGAGCAGCTGATTGACGAACTTTCTTGATCCGACCTCGAAATGCTGAGTATCGATTGGAGAATTCCAGTCCCCTCCCCAGATCATGAAACCATGATGTGCAAACAGCTCGACCACATCTTCCGCCATGCCGCGACGTTCAATGTCATTGCGCGCACGAAAGCGTGTTCTATTCACGTAGCTGGTTGCCGATTGCGATGGCTTTACCGTAATGGTTCCGTTGCTATCAAACGCTAAGAAAGGGTTTTGAACTGGGTTGATGTCGATTGCCACACCGTATGCATGCTTCGACCAACCTCCTCCGCCAGTGATAGGCCTAGCATTAAACGCACTGCTGTTATTGGCTTCCATCGAGGCATTGTCGTCACCGTTGAACTCACGCATTAGGCGAGCAGAATGCAGTGGGAAATTACGTTGTTTGAGTTCTAAAAAGATTTGTTCAACAGAAGGGGCGATAACATCAAGCACAATCATATTCCCCTGCTGCGTTTCGCCCTTAAAGTTAACGAAATCAAAGTCCACTTTGGATAGACGCTCACAACCAACAGGAGCCCCACTGTTCAATACCTTGTTCTTTTTCATCATGTCACACTGCCATTGAGAGACAGGCGCGACTTGGCCGTAACTCGCCGCACTGATCAAGATTGCCAGCAAACCAACAATTAAACGTTTCATATCAAGGCTCAAAAACAGTAAGAGTAAAAAGATAGGAAGTGGAAAATAACACACTCAACCTAACAGAGCGCATACTTTGCTAGTGCGCTTTGTTCCAATAAACGATTTCGCGAACTCGACCATTCTGATCCTTATCCGCCTTTCCACCAATCTCAGAAAGCTCAGGCAAGCACGACAATGTTGGAGCGTGATAAGCAATCAGCATCAATATAAATGCGTCATAAATATCATCTATCGCGACATCTCTACGCTTGGTATCCGAGATTGCTAACGCCAAACCCTCACACCATTGCGGAGCGAGTTGCTGAATAATCGAAAGCCTTTCTTCTTTGCCCTCTTGAGTTCGCTTAGAAAAGGTAAGCGGTTCACCTTTCAAGGCAGCAAACACTACCTCCGGGTGAGACTCTCTGATCGATAAATGTGGGCGATCATCGATGAGCTTATCTAACTCTCGGACTTTAGGAACAATACCCCAAGTTTGCTTAGAGAACTTCTTACCAAGCTGCAGCACATTGGCACTGCACGCCGCGATGTAATCGGCTTGGTAAACCGCCTCTCGACACGGAACCGGAAACACCGAAGAACCACGTTTGCTGGTTAGATAGCGCCTCGCTGCTTTGTCGCACAAGCGATCTGGAGTTTGTGCGTCACTAAAACCAATCGGCATATCGATAAGCGCCGTTGAACCGATAAGATCACTCGCTAGCTCATCAAGTGCCTTTACTACTTTGAACACTGGCGCCTGATCATCAGAGACAATCCAAGCGATCCAGCCCGCCTTACAGCCATCAATTCCGATGTATTTCATTGTTTACTCTACCGTTGTTTAAAGGATTAAATTTGCGGGTAAACGTGGCGCTCAATGCCACTCATTGATTAGCAGTCGACTTTTCACACCACGCACCTGCAGACCCATTGCGTCAAACACCTCTTCAAAGTCTCGACACTGTGGTGGAATATTGGGTAAAGAAAGGGCTACTTCAGAAAAGAATTGCTGTTCAAAATGATCCGAATCACTCCACGCCAATTGCCACCATTCGAGAATACGAGGTTTAGACGCGCGAAGTTTTTCAGCGGTAGGCACTTTGTCACTTTTACTTAGATTCTCTTTGCTTGTGGTTGGAAAGAGGTTCCACTTGTCGTTATTCGGCCAGTAAGCAAAAGGCAGACAATGATCAACGTGATACTCATTTTTTAACGATTTTCCACTCCAAACACTGACAATGTCTGCATGTTCGGCTCTAAGTTGCTCAACTCTTTTGCGTACGTCACGAGTATCGTGGTTTCGGTCAATCCAGACTAAGCAGTCATGATAGGTCTGAAGTGAAATGTTTCGCTGTCGATTTAACTCAAAACGCTGCATCTCCATCACCCATTGATTCACTACTAGCGGCTCAATCCAAGAGTGGTAGATTCTGAAACATTCCCATAAGCTTTCATCCAGTGTGAAGTAACCAAAGCTTGCTAAGAACTCGCTGTCGATAACCAGTGATTCTCGACTCTTTCGTCGCTGTTGAGGTGGAAGTATCTCAAACAACTTATTCTCTTTGGAACCTTGATAAATAAAGGTCACTGGGCCCGATTTAATGGTGCTGATCGTCTGTGAAAATAGCTTTTGTAGAGCCTTGGCTTCCTCACCTAAAAACATGGCACCAATAGCTAAATCATCAGCACTGAGGTGCTTGAGTTTGTTCCAGCCATCGTCTTTTACAAATCCTAGGCCTTTACTCGTGTTGCTATTTTGCTGAATCCCAACGCCTTCTATATCGATATCAATGAGACGCTTAAATTGCCTAACCCAATACAGAGCAACCAAACCCACTGGTAGAGATATTTTGCCATCGGTTCGATCAATCACAGCACCTGAATGGGCATCTGCGATTCGCAGTAAGGTTCTTAACAGAGCCAATTTGTATGTGGCCGACTTATTGTCATTTACAATAATGTGGCGCACCTTGTTTAAGTCACCCGAGCCGTCATCTGGCAAGGTCATCACTACGGTTTGCCACCAAACCTCACTGCGCTTCAAGGTGTCTTGGCTATTATCGACATGACGCACCAACAAAGCACTGTTCTTCGATAAACGCTCAAGCTCTTCAACTGAGACTTCATAGCCCTCTCGGTCGTCATGAAACTCTCCGTGTCGTAGCGTAATCACCAATTTGCCATTTGGGGCAAGCAAGTTAGATAACTTTCTGAATGCTCGCTCTCGATATGATGGTGCAAGGTGCATCCACACAGCACTTACTAGTACCAGGTCAAAACGCATTCCAAGATTTTCAGTTCGACTCAAGGATGGGAGTGAATCATCCAACCATGTAACATCTGGCCCAGTATATTCTGAGCCCTGCTCACGTAATGACGCACTGGGTTCTATCGCGATGACTTCCGCACCAGCTTTTTGCATCCATAACGCATCACGGCCACATCCCGCCCCTACATCTAGCACCTTATCGCCCTCTAAAGGCCAATAAGCTTGCCAGCTTTTATGAACAGTTTCGAAAGCAACGGAATGGTACTGCTGGCAAAGTAGGTGAGCATTTTTATCGTAAAAAGAAATCGATGAAGACATATGCGCCATTGGAGTAAGGAGTCTAGCTCCATAGTAATAGTGACCTAACAAGATTACTAGCGGCACATATCGGTTCAGCCACTCCCATCAACATTGACCATTAGTCGCTGTTTTATATAAACATATCTCCACCAACCCATTCAGATAACAAGCGCCTAAAATCAAACTCGGTGGAAAAGTGAAACAAACCAGGTGCAAGACGACAACCGAACAGAGATAATTGTTTACCGTGATGCTCCCAACCTCAATACTCAGCGATAGACGTTCAATGACTCAATACTCCTACATAGACATCCCATTCAACCTACGCCACACCTGTTGGTTTTGTGGTGAGCCTTCTAATCACAGCGTTGAGTTTCCTAAAACCGCGTCGCTTTTTGCCAAGGTTGGTCATGCGCCGATAGCACTGCCAGCGTGTAAAGAGTGCGCGAGTGTGAAATATGCCAAAGACCTAACTTCGATTTGGGCGGTTCGCGACCAGATAAAGCATGCGCTCATTGATAAGTATGCCAAGCACTTAGGTATTGGTGAGAACTGGACAGAGCAAGAGCTGATAGACAGTGAGTTTACGGGTTCGACACTTGGCGGTTTTGGGCGCAGCGCTTGGAAGATGTATCAAATAGCCAAGCAACGAGTCGAGTATCAAGGTTGGCCTTTGTCGCTTGATAACATCGCCATTGAGGCCTACGACGAAACCAGTGGCTTTGAATTTGAAGGTACTCGTTATGCTTCAATCCACTCTTGTATCGACTATTTCACCAAGGCAGCCGGGGTAGACAAAGAACTACTGTCTGAGCTAGTCAATATTGTTTCATCAGAAAGATTTAGCTACGCACTGAAAATTGCAAAGCTGAACAAGAATGTCTCGAATTCCAAGCGTTTGGCTATCATCGATGAGGTGCTGCTGCAAGAATCTGAACAGCAAGAGATTCTACTGGAACAGGCTAATGCGATGTTTAACCCCAATATTGAAGAAGTGTCGGTTGCTAGCTCAACGGCCCCGGTGTTTGCGATTCAATGGGCACTGGCGAACAAGGTGGAAGATTTAGCTCAGCTGTGCGCGCTTGAAGATGATTATTTTGACTATTTCGAACACCTTGGCGGCCCTGCGGCTTTCATGTCTTATAACGGCCTTCAGCTCTATTTAGAAGCTCGCCAAAATCCTGAATGGGTAGAAACATCAGACCCAAATAAGCAATATTGGCCCTCATAATCCCGTACTGGTGAACACGTGTAAGCTCGGTAAGCCTGTCTGTGAGTGATTGTTAGTCATTGTTTTATATACAGATCTAAAAATAGGCCTCACACACAGTTAATTGTTGCATTTCGGTTAAATAGAGTGAAAACTTCAATTATCTAAAACTATTTAATCACTGCATCCCTGTAGTGAGTAAGGAGTCAATTGTGCTTGCTGTTCTTCGTATTATCTTGGCTATGGTGTTTATTATTTTCACCACGTTATTTGCTTTTGTTTACTGCTTGTTTAGCCCCAAGAACCCTAAGCATGTGTACTTTTTCTGTCGTTGGTTCAACCAATTACAGAAGATCCTTGGTGTAAAACTGGTGCAGCGTGGCCTAGAGAATGCGCCAACACCAGAAAAGAGCGTGTATATCTCTAACCACCAGAGTGTGTTGGATTTTGTCACCGACCCAGGAATGTTAAGGCCGCGTACCGTTTCTTTAGGAAAGCGTGATTTATTGATAGTGCCTTTCTTTGGCCTGCTGTATTGGATCACGGGGAACATTCTGATCAATCGTGAAGACAAGTCGAAAGCACGCGATACCATCAAACAAGTGGCAGAAGCGATTCATCAGCGAGACCTTTCTGTGTGGGTTTACCCTGAGGGGACACGTAGTAAAGGCCGCGGGCTATTGCCTTTCAAAACGGGCGCTTTCCGAATGGCGATTGAGGCAGGTGTGCCTATCACCCCGATGTGCACGAGCACCACTCACAATAAAATCGACTTTAACCGACTAAACAACGGTATTGTGATTACCGAGATGCTTGAGCCTATTGATGTATCTGGATACAAACTGAGTGACGCAAGAGAACTGGCGAATCACTGCCATGCTTTAATGGCTGAGAAGATTGCAGAGCTTGATGCCGAAGTTGCTAGATTGGAATCACAACAAAACCCAGAGCTTGATTCCGACCGGTCTTCTACGAGCTAACTCGCAGCGAAAACATTGAGTTATCGCTCAATTACCGAAAAAGAGACCTTACGCTCGCAACTCTCATTGTTCTTGTTTTACTTGCCGACGGTTATCCGCAAAATAAAACGCGGGATACGGCATAGAGCAATGGGAGTAAACGATGGAAGTGATTCACCATGGCGGTAAACATACGGTCACAGGATCTTGTCACGAGCTAAGAGATTCCGGTCAAGCCGTGCTCATCGATTGTGGCTTGTTTCAAGGCAAAGAGGTTCAAGGTAGAGACAGTCGCCCTCTTGATATCGATTTCGAAATATCCCACCTCAATGCCCTACTGTTAACTCATACTCACATAGACCATATCGGGCGACTGCCTTGGTTGCTCGCTACCGGGTTCAACCAACCGATTTATTGCACTCAAGCCACCGCTGAACTTGCCCCTTTAATGATTGAAGATGGCTTAAAGCTGCAAGGGCTAAGCCATAAACAAGCAAAGCTAATACTGAAAAAACTCCACTTATTGATTGTTCCCAAGCCTTATGGAGAGTGGTTTCCTGTCGCCGCTAAACAGCAAAATAACGGAAAGGATCATGGCAGGCCAAATACTCTGTATGCTCGTTTTCAACCTGCCGGACATACCTTGGGTTCTGCCTATATCGAGATAAAGTTACCTAATCAACAAGTGGTGGTGTTTTCAGGAGACTTAGGGCCAAGTAATACACCGTTACTGCCCGACCCTATGCCTCCTCAGCAGGCCGACTATCTGTTTATCGAATCAACCTATGGCATGAGCACACACGATGACATTGCGACACGAGCCGAGCGCCTTAAAGCGATCATTGATCGTTCGCTACTAGATGGTGCTGTCATCTTGATCCCAGCATTCAGTATTGGCCGCACACAAGAACTCCTGTTTGATATTGAGCAACTGATCTTTGAGCATCAACTCAGTGCCGACATTCCTATCATTCTTGATTCACCAATGGCTCTGAGAGTCACCCGCTCCTACCGACGCTTTAAAGAACTCTGGGGCCAAGAGGCAAAACAACGGCTTGAACTCAAACGTCATCCACTGGCATTTGAGCAGTGCATTACTGTCAATGGGCATAGAGTGCATAAGAAAATCGTCAATAGACTGCGTTCAACCGGAGAGCCTGCGATTGTGGTCTCGGCTTCTGGTATGTGTCAGGGAGGCAGAATCATGAACTACTTATCCGCCTTGCTGCCCGATAAACGAACCGATGTGATTCTGGCGGGCTACCAAGCGCACGGCACGCTAGGGAGAGAGCTTCAACAAGGTGAAATACAGGTATCAATCGACAACAAGCAAGTAGAGGTGAATGCTCAAATTCATGGCATGTCTGGCTACTCTGCTCATGCCGACCAAGAAGATCTCAAGCGCTTTATTGTTAGCATTCCTGTGCCTCCCAAAGAAGTGCATTTGATTCATGGCGAACCAGATACCCAGTCTGAATTCACTCAAGAGCTGATAAAACAGGGATTCAACGTTGTTTAAAACAGGCTTTTAACTGGGCACTGCTGCATATGTAGCGGGCCCTCTTGCCATCTCCCTCCTTCAAAAGAACACCTCTTCTTAAAGCTGCCAGAGCTCTAAATGGAGGTGATATATTCCAACTTATCGATAACATTCCGCCGGTTACAGCCGTTACTTCCAATCGGCTAAAAGTGCGGTTTTCTGTCTCACCCCATTCTCAATCCTTCAAGTAACTCACACTTTTGTATTAATCACTATTTATGCATTTCTGAAAAACCACACAAGAGCAACCAGTTGCATTTAATTTTAAATAGAATAATTATCGAAATAGCACTAATCGTTAACAATTAGCTCCCACAACATGCTTTATGTCACAGTAATTCGAATGCACAGTTAAATAATTTAACACTCAGGTTACAAGTGAAGTATTGTGTTGTTCGAAAAACAATCACAAGTAAAACTAACAGGGAAAATACTCATGCAGTCATTCGTTGATTTTTTGAATGGAATAATCTGGAGTCCAGTACTTATCTATCTATGTTTAGGTGCTGGTTTGTTCTACTCGGTCATGACTCGATTTGTACAAATCCGTCACTTCTTTGAAATGTGGCGTTTGTTACTATCTGGTAAAAGTTCGAATAAAGGTATCTCATCTTTCCAAGCTCTTGCTGTTTCGCTATCTGGCCGTGTAGGTACAGGTAACATTGCAGGTGTTGCTGCTGCTATCGGTTTCGGTGGCCCTGGTGCAGTATTCTGGATGTGGGTTGTTGCCTTCTTTGGTGCAGCGACTGCATTTGCAGAATCTACGCTAGCGCAAATCTACAAAGAAGAAGACGAAGGCCAGTTCCGTGGTGGTCCGGCTTACTACATCGAGAAAGCGATGGGTCAGAAGTGGTACGCATGGATCTTTGCAATCGCGACTATTTTTGCTTGTGGTATTTTACTTCCAGGTGTTCAGTCAAACAGCATCGGTAACGCTGTAGAAGCTGCATTTGGTTCAGGTGCAATGATCGAAACAGCTGTCGGTACATTCAGTTTCGCTAAAATTTTCACTGGTACTGTTGTCGCTATCATCCTTGGTTTCATCATCTTCGGTGGTGTTAAACGTATTGCGAACTTCACGCAAATCGTTGTTCCATTCATGGCATTGGCTTACATCATCATCGCGTTCGTTATCATCCTACTAAACATCAGCCAAGTTCCTGTTGTGTTCTCTATGATTGTTGGTGATGCATTCACACCTATGGCTGGCTTCGGTGCTGCGATTGGTTGGGGTGTTAAACGTGGTGTTTACTCAAACGAAGCAGGTCAAGGTACTGGTCCTCACGCAGCTGCGGCAGCAAGTGTTGATCACCCAGCTCAGCAAGGTTTGGTTCAATCATTCTCTATCTACATCGATACATTGCTAGTTTGTTCTGCTACAGCGTTCATGATCATCATCACTGGTGCTTACAACGTCCACGGCGGCGCAGAAGGCGTATTCCTTGTACAAAACCTAGCAGCAAACGTTGGTGCAAACGGCCCTGTATTTACACAGCTAGCGATTGAAAGCGCATTACCAGGTGTTGGTAAGCCATTCATCGCATTTGCTCTGTTCTTCTTCGCATTTACAACGATTCTTGCTTACTACTACATTGCAGAAACGAACATTGCTTACCTACGTCGTACCATCAAGATCCCTGGCATGATGTTCGTACTTAAGCTTGTTCTTATCACTGCGGTGTTCTATGGCACAGTTAAAACAGCGAACCTTGCATGGGCAATGGGTGACGTTGGTGTTGGCTTGATGGCATGGTTAAACATCGTTGGTATTCTGATTATCTTCTTCATGTCTAAGCCTGCGCTAAAAGCTTTGGCTGACTACGAAGAGCAACAGAGTAAAGGCGTAACCGAGTACACATTCAACCCTGTAAAACTAGGCATCAAAGGTGCAACTTACTGGGAAGAGAAGTACAAGCGTAAGACGGGTAAGTCGCCAGAAGCTGAAGTGGCAGACAGCAAGCCAGTAGAACAGCCTTCAGCGTAAGGCCTTCAATTGCAGCTTTTAAGTGATAAGTTGCTCTAGATTCTGTTTTTCTTTAGAGCAAATGCAAAAAAGGGTTAGCCATGGCTAACCCTTTTTTTATATTTCTAAGAAACGCGAGATTATGCAGCGATTTCTTGTGTTGCCATTTCAGGTGCTTTCTTCTCACCGATTGGCAGTACTGTGCGGCCGTATTCGTTGTTGATTACTTGTGCCATTGCGAAGTAGATAGCAGAAGCGCCACAGAAGATACCTTCGAAACCAGCGATAGTGCCGATCAGTTGGCTACCTGTGAAATCACGAGCTGCAAGCAGGAAGAACAAGATAGTTAGTGAGCCGAATACTACTTGCTTCGCTACTGGGTAGCATAGAGAACCGATGAACATGAAGCCTGTGAAGATACCCCATAGAAGTAGGTACCAACCCATGAATGCTGCAGGGCTTGCTGGTAGGCCCATGTAAGGCATTACGATTAGACCAACTAGAGACAACCAGAATAGGCCGTAAGAGGTAAATGCAGTTGTACCGAACGTGTCACCACGTTTGAAACACATTGTGCCAACGATAACTTGGCTTAAACCACCGTAAAAAATACCCATTGCAAGGATCATTGAATCTAGTGGGAAGAAACCTGCGTTGTGGATATTAAGAAGAATAGTGGTCATACCGAAACCCATTAAGCCTAACGGCGCTGGGTTAGCTAGTTTGGTCGACATTGCGAATTTACCTTTATCAAATAGGGGGTTAAAAAAAACCAATAAAAATTGTAAGAAAATTTTAATCGATAAATCGCTTTTGGGATAATCCAGTTATCGAAAACTAAGGTTGTTGAAATGATCCTATTGGGATTTTGATTTGGTTTTTGCAGCTTCCATTCATGAAACATATACGTTGTCGATTCCCTATCACGCTATAAAAAAGATGCGAGTAACGAGATACACAAGAGATTCCCTACTACGCTCGTACCTCGCTATAGGGAATGACGGATGAAGTGTATATTGAGATGCTTAGGAAGAAACGAGTGTAGCTTAGATGCGGGATGAGAAAAGACTCTCCAGATTTGAGTAAGCGAGAGCCCTTAGCGTCAAACTTAGACAATAGAGAGCGAACTCTTCGTTGGTCGATTACTCGCATCCCGTATCTACCCATCCCATCGTCATTCCAGAATCGAGGGACGAGATGTCTAGAATCTCCTCTAGGTATCCACACCAACAATAAACACAAGAGATTCCCTACTACGCTCGTGCCTCGCTATAGGGAATGACGGATAGAAAAAGGGAGGTGCGAGGTATCAAATAAACAACTATCGAGAGCGAGCTCTTCGATACTCGTTTACTCGCATCCCATATCTAGTCTCTCAGTTGAAATCTTAAATTACGCTTGTTGTGGTTTAGATTCAGACACTTGAGATTGAACTTCTGAAGATGCATTTTTACTCGCGTCGCGCTTGGCTAGCAATGTCACCACAATCAATTGAGCGACAAGTGCACCTAACACAACCAACGAGCTGCCCGTTAAGCCTGCGATAACAAAGCTCACTAAAGCAATACAACCGTTCATTAATGCGTAAGGTAGCTGCGTCTTAAAGTGCTCAAATTGATCACATCCGGCACCTGTTGAAGAGAGGATGGTGGTTTCAGAGATCGGTGAGCAGTGATCACCAAACAGACCGCCAGAAAGCACCGCACCAATAGCAACCAACAGCGGTGCATCAATCGCAATCGCGGTTGGGATAACCAACGGCATCATGATGGCAAAAGTTCCCCATGAAGAACCCGTAGCAAATGAGATAATAGCCGACAGTAAAAAGGCTACAGCAGGCACTAACCAGTATGGGAAACCGCTTTGCGCTTGTTCTGCAATATAAGCCGCCGCACCTAACTCTTTACCTATCGTGCTTAATGCCCACGCCAGTACCAAAATAATCGCGACCGGCATCATGTTACCCATGCCTTTTAGATACACAGAAACGCCATCCGACAGTTTTCTCACGCCGTAGTAAGCCATTAGCGAGATCAAGGTAATCGCGGCAAAGAAATAAGCCGAAGACAGTGCTGCTCTGAATGATGAGCCAGCGACCTTTTGAAATGGGAAACCTTGTGGAACTAACATGGCACACAATACCACCAGCATCACTAATAATGGTGCCCAAACAAAAGATGCCTTTGCATTTTTATGCGAGAAAGGATTAAGTGATTCGCTGTTCACGCCAGAGTTGATTCCCGCTTGGCAATCACGTTCCGCTTTTGCCATTGGTCCGAAGTCTAAACCTTTAACTGAAACCAAAGGAACAATGAAAATCGCTAAGAATGCGTAGAACTGGAAAGGAATCGCACCGATAAAAGCATCCCAATCAGACATGTTGACATTCAAAGCGGTAAACTCTTTTTGAATCAGGCTCATGATGTAAACGCCCCACCCGATAAAAGGGATAAGGATCGCGACAGGTGATGATGTTGAGTCGATGATGAATGCCAGCTTCTGTCTAGAAAGTTTCAGTTTATCGAAAAGGGGACGAAAGACAGGGCCAACAATTAACGGGGTACCTAAGTCAGAGAAAAATATCACGATTCCTCCAAACCACGCAGACAGTTGAGCTTGGCACTTGTTGCTGACCCACTCTGTCACACGCTTGGCAAACGCAACACCACCACCCGACTTCTCCATCAAAGCAACAAAGCCACCGATGAATACCAACAGCATAATGACGCCAGCATTGTAGCTATCAGTAAGCTGTGGCACTAAGTAGCCTTTGACCATGGTTCCAAAGGTATCAAGAGGGTTTAGTTCACTAAACATTCCGGTGAGCATAGCAACGCCACTGAGTACGCCAGCAAAAAGGCCAATCACTACATTCCTTGTCGCCAACGACAACACCAAAGTAATCACAATGGGGATGAGTGACGTGATATCTGTCTGTTCCATAGGTAAACCTTAACCCTAAAATAAAGAATAAGTATAATTTAAAAATGAATATAAATTCACAGATGGCATTTGTACAGGACTTTATTCTCTAAATGGAAAATTAGCATTCAGCTAGGGAATTTTACGTTAGATGATCGAGGAACGCAGAGCAGAAACGCAAAAGCCGAAAGCAATCACTTTCGGCTTTGATTAATCAGTTAAGGTACTCAATTGGCTGAACAATTAATTACAGCTGATTTCATCCCAGAACCAATTCGATTGAACTGGGCTTTCCCAGACGCCAGGGCCGTTTTTAGCCACGAAGCACTTACCGTTATGCGTCACTTTATCGCCATTACTCACTTGGCTAACACCGGCTTGCCACGTAATAAATTCAGATGGATCGACAACCACTGGTGGCTCTGTCACAGGCGGTTCAACGGGTGTTGGGTCTACTGGTTCTGGATCGACAGGAGCAGGATCAACAGGCGTTGGATCTGTCACTACCGGTGGTGTTGGCTCACCTGCTACTAGTTTCCAAGGGCCACCATTGGCAGGGTCATCCCCTTGTGTCCACCATTTCGCTTCGTAGGTTGCGCCATTGTGAGTCACTTGGTCACCAGCGTTATAAACCTTAGTCGCGCTCCAACCGTTACCACCTGGATCGGTTCCAGGGTCTACCGGATCAAGCTTATCGACCACCTTCACTTCAGGCCAACTTGCATGAGAACCATAGAAGTTGGTCACACACTTCTCGTAATCACCCGGTACTAGTGCAGAGTATGCGGTTTGGAAACCGACTAGCTCACACTCAAATGAGTAGCCTTCTGGGCGATCTGCGTAGTATTTCCAGTTGCCATCCCAGTTGGTGTACAGCACATCTGTTGCGCCATTAAGGTTCAAGCTTCCGTATGGTGTTTGCTGCCAACAGGTATTCTTTTCGTCTGCTTCAACAGGGATCTGGTAGTGCGCAGCTAGCCCTTCCCAGTAACGAATACGGTTAACCGGTTGGCCTTTGTCTTTATTCTGTTCACCACACTCAATACCACCGTTGATTACGTTGATGGTAGTACCAAAGCCATAACCAATGCCCGCATCCAGTTCACGTTGAGATGGTGTCCAAGTACGGTCAATAACATGCAGCATCGCTGGCTTCGGCGCTTGTGGCGTTAAGAAGAACCAAATAGCCGAAGCCAAGTTCAACCAAGAATCAGCAACTAGGCCCGGATTATTCAGCAGAACCGTTGCATCACCATCGAACATTACTTCAGAGAAAGCACCATAGTTAAAGTGGTAAGAAAGCTGTTTTGCACCACGACCGAAATAACCCTGCCCTGCCGCACATGGCCAGCGTGCATTTTGCCAATCGTTCTGACCACAGCCAGTTGTGTAACCTTCTTGCCCTTCAGACCACCCCATCTCACGAACATGTACCAGCGCTTGTTGCCACTCTTCTAAAGCCAACGGATTATCAGAAGTATTATCTATCGCGATGTGACCGCCCGTCTCTTGAGAGAAGTGAGCAAAAGCCGTGATGATGGATTTCTTACAGATGGCGTCAGAGTCACGACCATCAGTGTACTCTCCACAAAACGCGGGGAATTTACCAATCGCGCGTAGGAAACGAGTGTAAGTGTATTCAGGCGCAGCCATCTGAGTAAGGAAATCCCATTCTGATTGAGGGAATACGCGCTCAACCCGCTTTACGTTCTCAGGGTTGGAAGGTGAACCGGGTTCAATCGCTTCAACGATGGTGTTCGAACGAGTTTGTAGTGCCTGTGACCAGATCGCATACATAGGGTCCGAGGTTTTCGCTTGTTCAGCAGCCTGTAAAGCCGACTTCTCAATAAGGTAACCATTCGGGTTTTGCGGATCAGGTTGAATGTTCAAAGACGCATGACTTTGTGCTGCTAAAGTACAGCCCAATACTGTCGCCAAATATTTGATTTTTAACATGATGGATTCTCTTATCTGTCCTTAATAAGTCCATCAAAGAGTATGTGGCACGTGGGAAATAGCCTAGCTGTTGCGTTATGATTTTATAAAAAGTGCGAGTGATAGTTTTATGTATAGTTAGAGGTAACAATGCGTCTCATGGTTTCTTGAGCTGATATCTAGTTTCCAACTGATTTGGTTTCTTACACTCAATAAGCCGTCTTCAAACCACAACCATTGACTATGCGGAGTGGAAAACAAAAAAGCCCCGAACTGAGTTCGGGGCTTTTAATAACTAAATCAAATAGCAGTTAAATCTCTAAGAGATTATTCCCACTCGATAGTTGCTGGTGGCTTACCAGAGATGTCGTAAACAACACGTGAAATGCCATCAACTTCGTTGATAATGCGGTTAGAAACCTTACCTAGGAAGTCGTATGGTAGGTGTGCCCAGTGAGCAGTCATGAAGTCGATCGTTTCTACAGCACGTAGAGATACAACCCAATCATACTTACGGCCATCGCCCATTACGCCAACTGAACGTACTGGTAGGAATACCGTGAATGCTTGAGATACTTTGTGGTAAAGGTCAGCAGCGTGAAGCTCTTCAATGAAGATAGCATCAGCGCGACGCAGTAGATCACAGTACTCTTTCTTGATTTCGCCAAGAACACGAACACCTAGACCTGGACCCGGGAATGGGTGGCGGTAAAGCATGTTGTATGGAAGACCAAGTTCTAGACCGATCTTACGTACTTCATCTTTAAACAGCTCACGTAGAGGCTCAACAAGGCCCATTTCCATATCATCAGGAAGACCACCAACGTTGTGGTGAGATTTGATTACGTGCGCTTTACCAGTCTTAGATGCTGCAGACTCGATTACGTCTGGGTAGATAGTACCTTGAGCAAGCCACTTAGCATTTGTCAGTTTCTTAGACTCTTCATCGAAGATATCTACGAATACGTGACCGATGATCTTACGCTTAGCTTCTGGTTCAGCTTCGCCTTTAAGCGCTTCTAGGAAACGATCTTCAGCGTCTACTTTGATGATGTTTAGACCAAACTTGTTGCCGAACATATCCATTACTTGCTCAGCTTCGTTCAGACGAAGTAGGCCGTTATCTACGAATACACACGTCAGTTTGTCGCCGATAGCTCGGTGAGCAAGCATTGCAACTACTGATGAATCAACACCACCAGAAAGACCAAGGATAACTTCGTCGTCACCTACTTGCTCTTTAATACGTGCAACTGCATCTTCAATGATTGAAGCTGAAGTCCACAGACCTTCACAACCACAAACGTTAAGAACGAAGTTCTCAAGCATTTTCAGGCCATTCTTAGTGTGTGTTACTTCTGGGTGGAATTGAACACCGAAGTATTTCTTCTCTTCGTTTGCCATTGCTGCGTATGGGCAAGTGTCTGTTTCAGCAATCTTTGTGAAATCAGATGGGATCTCAACCACTTTATCACCGTGGCTCATCCAAACATCTTGAGTAGACTCAAGGTCAGCGAACAGTGCTGATTCACCAGTCACTTGTACCGCTGCGTAGCCGAACTCACGCTCAGTAGACGTTGCTACTTTACCGCCAAGTTGCTCGGCCATAGTTTGCATGCCGTAGCAGATACCAAATACAGGAACACCTGAATCAAACACGTACTGAGGTGCACGTGGAGAGTTCTCTTCGGTTACACTTTCAGGGCCACCAGATAGGATGATACCGTCTGGATTGAATTCACGAATATCCGCTTCGTCTACGTCCCAGCTCCAAAGTTCACAGTAAACACCGATCTCACGAATACGACGAGCAACTAGCTGTGTGTATTGAGAACCGAAGTCTAGAATTAGAATACGTTGGTCATGAATATTTTTAGTCATTTTAAGCAGTCTTATTGGCTATGTGATCAAACGGAGGCGAGTTTACTCACCTCTGATTAACTCTTCAAGAAATAAAGCAAACGTTTTCGTTAGATATCTTTAACCTCGTGTTTTGAGAAAATCAGGCTTTCAGCAAAACAGACGGTAGATAAAATAATGTGCCGACTTAATCAGCACATTATTCAAACGTTTGGACGTATTATTAACCTAAACGGTAGTTAGGTGCTTCTTTAGTGATTTGAACATCGTGTACGTGAGATTCTTTCATGCCCGCACCAGAGATACGAACAAACTCAGCTTTAGTACGCATGTCTTCGATCGTCGCAGAACCTGTTAGGCCCATGCTTGAGCGTAGACCACCCATTTGTTGGTGAACGATCTCTTTTAGACGACCTTTGTATGCGATACGACCTTCAATACCTTCTGGAACAAGCTTGTCTGCAGCGTTGTCGGATTGGAAGTAACGGTCAGAAGAACCTTGAGACATAGCGCCAAGAGAACCCATACCACGGTAAGACTTGTAAGAACGACCGTTGTAAAGGATAACCTCACCTGGTGCTTCTTCAGTACCCGCGAACATTGAACCAACCATCACACAAGATGCGCCAGCAACGATAGCTTTACAGATGTCACCAGAGAAGCGGATACCGCCATCTGCGATTACTGGAATACCGTATTCGTTTGCAACTTCCGCTGCGTCTGCAATTGCTGTTACTTGAGGAACACCAACACCAGTAACGATACGAGTAGTACAGATAGAACCAGGGCCGATACCAACTTTAACTGCACTTACACCCGCTTCGATAAGAGCACGAGCGCCAGCGCCAGTTGCTACGTTACCACCGATGATTTGTAGATCTGGGTATGCAGCGCGAGTTTCGCGGATACGGTTAAGTACGCCTTCAGAGTGACCGTGTGAAGAGTCGATAAGTAGAACGTCTACACCAGCTTCAACAAGAGCAGCAACGCGCTCTTCGTTACCAGCACCAGCACCAACAGCTGCACCTACACGTAGGCTGCCGCGCTCATCTTTACAAGCGTTTGGTTTACGTTCTGCTTTGTGGAAGTCTTTTGCAGTGATCATTCCTGTTAGTTGGAAGTCATCATTTACAACAAGTACTTTTTCAACACGTGCTTCGTGCATTTTCTCTTGAACTTCTTCGCGAGTTGCACCTTCTTTAACAGAAGCTAGACGCGATTTAGGCGTCATTACTACGTCAACTTTCTTAGAAAGGTCTGTTACAAAGCGAACGTCACGGCCAGTAATGATACCAACCAGTTCGTTTGTTTCAGTCACTACAGGGAAGCCAGCAAAACCGTGCTTCTCTGTCAGGGCAACAACGTCAGCAATCGTTGCGTCAGGGCTTACTGTTACAGGGTGAGAAACCACACCTGCTTCGTAAATTTTAACCTGGCGAACCATTTCAGCTTGTTGCTCGATAGACATGTTCTTGTGGATAAAGCCAATGCCACCTTCTTGCGCGAGTGCGATAGCCAGACGAGCTTCCGTCACGGTATCCATCGACGCAGAAATCATAGGGATGTTCAGTGAAATGTTTTTAGTCAACTGAGTGCGAAGATCAGCTGTGTTTGGGAGAACAGTGGAGTGAGCTGGCACGAGTAGTACGTCATCGAATGTCAGCGCTTCTTTGGCAATTCTTAGCATTTGCAATATCTCACAATTGAGGAGTAGAAAGAAAAATCCGACTTCATCGTTTCGCATAATGAAGTGCTTTGGATTAGATATTGCGGAGGGATTATACGCACGGGGAAATCGCTTGGCTACACATTTTTGTATTTTTAATTTGCATTTACCCCCTTGATATGTATTATATTGCCGCTATCTTCCATACTCACGCCCTGTGAGATTCCAAGAAAGACCTTCCTTCAAGGAAAGATAGTGCTTCTATGACTAATCCAAACATCTTTACTGTTTCTCGCCTCAACTCAGAGGTTCGTCTCCTATTAGAAAACGAAATGGGAATAGTGTGGCTCGTTGGTGAAATCTCAAACTTCTCTGCACCTGTCTCTGGTCACTGGTACCTCACTCTTAAAGATTCTCGCGCTCAAGTTAAGTGTGCCATGTTTCGTGGCAATAACCGCCGAGTCACCTTTAGGCCTCAAAACGGCAATCAAGTATTAGTTAAAGCTCGCCTGTCTCTCTATGAGCCTCGCGGTGACTACCAACTTATCATCGAAAGCATGCAGCCAGAAGGTGACGGTAAACTTCAGCAAGAGTTTGAAAAGCTAAAGATGAACCTCGCCGCAGAAGGGCTGTTCGCTCAATCGAGTAAACAACCTCTTCCTGAGCACCCAAAGTGCGTTGGTGTTGTCACCTCTAAAACTGGTGCTGCACTGTTTGATATTCTGGATGTCTTAAAAAGGCGCGATCCTTCGCTACCGGTTGTGGTGTACCCAACCATGGTTCAAGGCGAAGAGGCTGCAATTCAGATTGCTCAGGCGATTGGCCGTGCTAATGAACGCAATGAGTGTGATGTGTTAATCGTGGGCCGTGGTGGCGGTTCGTTAGAAGACCTATGGTGCTTCAACAACGAGATCGTTGCTCGCACTATTGCTGCAAGCCAGATTCCAATCATCAGCGCCGTCGGCCACGAAGTGGATGTCACTATTGCCGATTTCGTTGCCGATATGCGCGCCCCTACGCCATCAGCTGCGGCTGAATTGATTAGCCGCGACAACAGTCATAAAGAGCAAGCTTTCGCTTCTAAACGTGCTCGCTTAGTGAGTGCGATTCGCCACGTATTAATCAAGCAAGCACAGTCGACTCAAGCACTGAAACACCGCTTAGAAAGACAGCACCCTAGCTACCAACTGCAAAAACAGAGCCAGCAGCTAGATGATCTAGACATGCGCCTGCGTCGCGGTATGGCTCAATACCTAAAGCAGCATGCACAGCGTGTCGAACGTAAGCAACATCAACTTCAATTGAACTCACCTGTTAAACGTTTGGGTGAACAAAAACTGCATCTGCAACGTTCAGAGCAAAAACTATTAGATGCGATGGATAAAACACTGCTAACCACTCGCCACCAGCTTGCGATGGCTGCCGAGAAATTAGAGACCGTTAGTCCACTGGCAACCCTAAAGCGTGGTTACAGCATTACTCATTCAGCATCGAGCAAGACTGTGTCATCAATTAACGATGTCGAAGCCGGTGAAGTGATCACCACTCAGGTTGAAGATGGCGTGATTGAGTCGCAAGTGACGGCAAGAGTAACTAAGGGCTAGTTTAGAACTAATTCGAACGTTAAAAACGAGAAAACCCTATCAATAATCGACAGGGCTTTTTTGTATCTAATAAGAAACTCAGTAAAAGATTATTCCACAGCTTGGAACTCGAGCTTCACTCGCGACTTAGATTTAAGCTCGTTACAGTCACCATTACAAAAATAGCTCGCGGCACCACAAGCTTGAAGTTTCTCTAACTGGCTGCTGCAGTCTGGGCAGAACCCTACTTTAGTAAAATGTACCTGACAATTTTCACAGTGGTATTGTCCGTCCCAACCAAGCTCTGACTGACACTTGGGGCAGATATTTTCACTCATTAGTATTTCCTAATTCACGATTCTCTTTACAATCTACTACTGCTTTGATTTCGCTTGTTTGATTTGGTACATGTTCTTATCAGCTTGTGCGATCAACTGATCTAACCCCTGTGGATCTTTTTCACAAGCAAGGCCAACACTCACTGAGAACTGCACATCGTTAATATAAAGCGCTTGTTGTAGTGTTTGTTCTAGTCGGTGATAAAAGCTAACAACGCTATCTTTGTCATCAAAACAAGAGAACACCACAAATTCATCACCACCATAACGGCCTATCTTGGCACACGCCGTAGTAGCATCATCAAGCACTCTAGCAACCGCCAATAGCACATCATCACCAAAGCTGTGACCGTAGGTGTCATTGATTAATTTGAATTTATCGACATCGACAAACAGACACGCCATCACCTTCTGTGCAAAACAGCGTTTGGCCAAGACCTTTTCAGCTTCATTGAACAAAGCACGACGATTCAAGCAGTGGGTAAGAGAATCACGATTAGCGAAAAAGTTAAGCTGGTTTTCCAGCTCGTACTTTTCTAATGCCACCGAATATAGAGAAGCGAGCAGCTCTAAGATCTCAAGCTCGAATTCATGTGGTTCGGAAACATATTGGCTGTATATAGCGAAAGTACCAAGCACGTGACCGTTTGAAGAAAGAATTGGCACAGACCAGCACGCATGAAGGTTAGCTTGGTTTGTTAACGCCAAGAAAGGTGCCCAGTTAGGGTGGGTATTGATGTCTGAGACCATCACTGCTTTTTTAAGCGCAGCTGCCTCACCACACGAACCAACTCCAACACCTATACCAACGCCCTCAATCTGTTGATTATAGAAATCAGGCAAATTTGGAGCATATTCGAGATGCAAAGTCTGAGACTCAGCGTTGAGCAGTAAAATTGAAGCCATACGCTGACCAAAAAGCTGCTCTGTGAGCTCTATGATCTTGCGGTTTAAGTCCTTGCGATCCATCCCAAGGGCAAGCTTCCGAAGCAACCTATTGACTGCTCGGTGGCCTTCTAATAAAAAATGTTGTTCCATTCACTAAAGCTTTCAATTATTTAATCGGGTACAGCTTGTTCTTATGCAAGCTTGTTATTGGTTAATAATAACACACTTAATTACCACGACACACAATCGAAGATCATAGGTTGATCTTTCGCTTTATCTATTTTGATCAGCGATCTACCCCAAAAAGAATATTTATATCACCACATACCGAAAGCATAAGTTACATGTGCTGCATTTCAATTTTAAACAGTTAATTATATTAAAAGTGACAACCCAAAACAGAATAAGCAGCACAAGTCATTTCGATCTATTACTCAAATCATCGAACTACATGCGTCAGCATTTCAATATTTTGGTCATCTAACTGGGTTAACTTAACGGACAGCGCACCAAATTCTGCGGTATTCCCAATGTGTGTACCACCACAAGGAATGGTCACCTGAGTATCTGCGTCAAGCTGCCACTCCCAGTAACGAGAGTCTGTTAACGCCTCGCCCTCTAACCTCATCGTAACCGCCGTTGGTTGTGCTAACCAAACAGAAATCAGCTCATTAACATCGGCTTCAATGACCTCAAGGTTCGCTAGCATATCTGCCACATTAAGGCCGCGCTTCTTCAAGGTTTTACCCAAGCGATAAGTGTCTTTACATTGTTCAGGCGTTACAAAGCTGGTGACTTGGGCGTAGCTATTAAAGTCATAGCTGCCCAATGGATCTTTGCGGTCTGCATCTTTGCGCCAATAGTTATCAGCTAAGACCTTATTCAACGCTAAGAAGGCGACGTGTCCCGCGCTATGACCACGGCTAAGGCTTGCTTGGTACTCTTTATCAACCGACAACGACACCTGCTCGTTAATACTTATCGTAGAAGCAGATGCAGATAGCTGATGAACCACCACAAATACCCAACCCCCTGTATCTCGCTTAACAGGGATATCTGCTGCTACATAAAGTTTTCCAGTAGATTGCTCTATCGCGCCCACTAGGCAATCATCAACGGTATATTGCAGGTCACCAAAGTTAACAGTACCTTTATCCGCTGGGTGATCTGGCCAAATATGGCTAACAGGGTGAAAAGGAGTCACATCTGTGATCAGGTAGGTTTTGTTCTCATCACTTTCAACATGGAGAACCTTTGCCTCAAGCTGCCAAGTCTGGTGGCAGAATTGGGTGATGGTCGGTGTGATTGCTGCTGGTGTAATCAAGTCGCTCGTTGTCATGTTGTTCTTCTTTTGGAATCTAGTCTGTGTCGCTTTACTGATAACTGCTCGCAAGGTGCGGTTATCAGATAACGTAAATTTTGCTTAAAAAAATACCCGAGACAGGCTCGGGTATCAAATCTATTCAAAAGGACTATTTACGTCCTTTAACCATGCTCATCATACGCTTACGTTTGCGCTCTTGAGAGATAGTTAGCTTGTTCGTCTTAGCTTCAAATGGGTTTTCGCTGTTCTGGAATTGAATGCGAATTGGCGTACCCATGATTTCTAGTGAACGACGGTAGTAGTTCATCAGGAATCGCTTGTATGAATCTGGCAGGTCACGAACTTGGTTACCGTGGATAACGATAATTGGTGGGTTATAACCACCCGCGTGCGCGTATTTCAGTTTCACACGACGGCCACGAACCATAGGTGGTTGGTGATCATCAGTCGCCATCTTCATGATACGAGTTAGGACAGACGTACCAACACGGGTTGTCGCTGACTTGTAAGCCTCTTGAACCGATTCAAACAAGTGACCAACACCTGTACCGTGAAGTGCAGAGATGAAGTGAATACGTGCGAAATCAACGAAACCTAAACGACGGTCTAGCTCTTTCTTAACGCGTTCTTTCACGTCGTTGTCTAGGCCATCCCACTTGTTTACTGCGATCACGATTGAACGACCAGCGTTCAATGCAAAGCCGAGTAAGCTCAAGTCTTGATCTGAGATGTTCTCACGAGCATCAATCACAAGTAGAACAACGTTCGCGTCTTCAACCGCTTTCAACGTTTTAACAACCGAGAATTTCTCTACAGTCTCGTTGATGTTTTTACGACGACGTACACCCGCGGTATCAATAAGAACGTACTCACGCTCGTCACGGCTCATTGGGATGTAGATTGAATCACGAGTAGTACCTGGCATATCGTAAACAACCACGCGCTCTTCACCTAGGATACGGTTAGTTAGCGTTGATTTACCTACGTTTGGACGACCAATAATAGCAAGCTTGATTGGCTGATCTTGAAGACGCTTGAACTCTTGTTCCGCTTCTTCTTCAGTGAAATCAACCTGCTCTGCTTCTTCGTCTTCAAATTCAGTTAGATCGCTAATTTCCCCCTGCTCAGCTTTAAGTGCTTCAGCAAATGGGTTTAGAGCAAGATCAATCAGTGCTGTAACACCACGACCGTGCGCTGCAGCGATTTGGTACATGTCTTCTACACCTAGCTGCCAGAAGTCAGCACTTGCTGCATCAGGGTCAATACCATCAACCTTGTTTACTACAAGCATTGAAGGCTTTTCTAGTTGGCGAAGGTGCTTCGCGATAGCAACGTCAGATGGTGTTAGACCAGCACGGCCATCTACCATGAACAGTACAACATCAGCTTCGTCGATCGCTGCTAATGACTGCTCTGCCATTTTAGTTTCAACACCTTCTTCAGTACCGTCGATACCACCAGTGTCGATAACAATAAACTCATGCTCACCAAGTTGAGCATGGCCATATTTACGGTCACGCGTTAAGCCAGGGAAATCCGCAACCAATGCATCACGAGTTCGAGTCAATCGGTTAAACAACGTAGATTTACCTACGTTCGGACGCCCTACTAGAGCAACAACAGGTACCATAACAACCTCTACAATTTCTTCTCTTAATGTAGTTATAGGTAAGCACTTGTTCGCAAGTTTAAACTCTTACCTATAACCACATGGTTTATTAATTTTTAACAACAAAACGGCTCCTGGCTGTTACCAACCAGGAGCCGACTGTGAATTATATCACGCTTTTATTGGCTAATCGTCAGTTTCTTTACATCGCCGTTGCGAGTCGTCACTAAGTAGCCTTCAGGCAGTTCAATTGGCGCTACAGCAAAGCCGCTGTCATCAACCAACTGCTGAGCAACGAACTCACCTGTTGAACGATCTAACCAGTGTAGATAACCTTCTGTGTCACCCACAACAACGTATCCGTTAATGATAGCAGGTGCTGTAAGTAGACGGTTTTCTAACAATGGAGTGCTCCACAGTTCAGTACCGCTACGAGCATCAACCGCAACCACATGATCCTTATCTGTTACAAGGAATAAACGGCTACCGTCACTTGCTAAATCAATCGCTGATGAGTAGTTACGTTTCCAAACTGGCTTACCAGAGCGTAGATCAATGGCAATCAACTGACCATTGATACCAACCGTGTACAAAGTACCACCCAGTACTACTGGCGATGCATCCACATCAACCAAGCGATCAATTTCCGTCGCGCCCTTTGGTGTACCAACTGGTTGTTGCCAAATCAGCTGACCACGCTCAACAATAGCAGCTGCTAGACGACCATTTGCCGTCCCCCAGAACACACCACCAGAAACCGCAACAGGAGCACTGTCGCCACGTAGCGTCAGGCTTGGAACTTCAGTACTGATTGTCCACTTCTGTTCACCGGTCTCTTGGTCTAGCGCGAGCATCATACCGCGGCTAGTGTGAACCAAGACCATGTTGTTGTCAGTAGCAGGAGATGCTAGCACCTCACCGTTTACCGATACACGCCACAGCTCTTCGCCAGTCGATTCATCCAGTGCGATTACTTCACCGTTTTCAGAACCAACAAACACTTTGCCGTAAGCTGCAGTTAAGCCACCAGACAAACGAGCCAGTACATCTTTCTCAAGGTCTGTTTTCCACAGCTCTTTACCCGTTTCAGGATCCAGCGCTTTAACCAGACCTTCACGGCTTGCAACAAACACTTTGTCGTAAGCCAGCTCAGGCGTCAGTTTTGAAAAGTAGTGACCAACACCATCACCAACTGAGGTAGACCATTCCTGTTTAGGAGTGAACTCACTGTTTACCGTTGGTACTGGCGCCATGATTACGGTGTCTTCTTCACCCGCACAGCCAGCTAATAGGCCAAGAGCAATCGCACACAACGCCGCTTTTGGAAACATCTTCTTCATTCAAAGCGCCTTATTTAGCTAGGTCGTCAAGTTTGATTTGAAGCGTTTGGCTCGCATCAACAGCTTGCTGTGCTTCTGTGTAAGCACTGTATGCTGCGTCTGTGTCGCCTTTACGAAGTGAGATATCACCACGTAGTTCAGCCACGCGGCCTTTCCAAGATTCGTCCGTTACTGCTGCAAGATCAGACAAAGCAGCATCAAATTCACCTTGCTCAGCTTTGATACGAGCAACACGGTAAGTCAGTAGTGGCGAAAGTGCCGCATCCTTAGTTGCCGCTTTTGCCCACTCTAGCTGTTCAAGTGCTGCAGATAAATCACCCGCTTGTACTTGTGCTTTTGCTAGCTGCATCGCCGCAAGTACTGAGTATTCAGCATCTTTGTTTGCGTCGATAAAAGCTTGAATATCAGATTGAGCATCAACGCCTTTTGCATCTAAAGCAGAGATTACTGTCATGTAGCTTTCTGAAGCAGCTTCACGCGCCTCAACTACTGAATCTTGGTAGTAGCGCCAACCGAATAGACCGCCTAAACCAATAACCGCACCGAAGATTACGGCTTTACCGTTCTCTTTCCACCAATCTTTAATGGCTTCAACCTGCTGCTCTTCGCTATCGTAAAGTTCCACTTCCTGTCCTCTTTAATTCTTTAAACGCCAGCATAGTGCTGACGTTAGTATTCGTTATGAGCGTTTGCTCTAAGGCTAATTAGATTAGCGCAGCTACTTTTGCAGCAACGTCTGCTTGGGCAACAACTTCTTGTTCACCACCAACCAGATCTTTCAATACCACAGTGTTGTCTGCTACTTCGTTTTCACCCAGTACCAGAGCAACTACAGCACCTACTTTGTCTGCACGTTTGAATTGCTTCTTGAAGCTACCACCACCGAAGTGGCTCATTACACGCACACCTTCAACGGTATCACGTAATTGATTCGCTAATTGCATGCCCGCGATCATAGTGCCTTCGCCAGCCGCAACCATGTAAACATCAACACTGCGACGAACTTCTGTAAGCTCTAGCGTTTCCATCATTAGGACTAGACGCTCTAGGCCCATTGCGAAACCAACAGCAGGTGTTGCTTTACCGCCAAGTTGCTCAACAAGACCGTCGTAACGACCACCGCCACATACGGTACCTTGAGCACCTAGGCTTTCAGTGATCCACTCAAATACTGTGCGGTTGTAGTAGTCCAAACCACGTACTAGACGCTCGTTAACTTGGTATTCGATACCAACGGCATCAAGAAGTTCACACAAACCAGCAAAATGTTGCTTCGACTCTTCACCCAAGTACTCAGAAAGTCGAGGTGCGTCACCTAAGATAGCTTGAACGTCTGGGTTCTTAGTATCTAGTACACGAAGTGGGTTGGTGTGCATGCGACGTTTGCAATCTTCGTCTAGCACATCAATGTGCTGTTCTAGGAAAGCAACAAGTGCTGTACGGTAGTTCGCGCGATCTTCAGTAGAACCGATCGAGTTCAGCTCTAGACGAACGTGCTTGTCGATACCTAGCTCACGCCATAGACGCGCAGTCATCATGATAAGTTCTGCGTCAACGTCTGGACCGTCTAGGCCAAACACTTCCACGCCACATTGGTGGAATTGACGGTAGCGACCTTTCTGAGGGCGCTCGTGACGGAACATTGGGCCCATGTACCATAAGCGTTGCTCATCACGGTTAATAAGGCTGTTTTGGATGCATGAACGTACACAACCCGCTGTGCCTTCTGGACGTAGCGTTAGACTATCGCCGTTACGGTCATCAAAGGTGTACATCTCTTTTGAAACAACGTCTGTCTCTTCACCCACTGCGCGGCTAAATAGGTTTGTTTCTTCAACGATAGGCATACGCACTTCGTTGTAACCGTGTGCACTCACCACGTTTTTAACTGCGTTTTCTACTTTCTGCCACAGTGGTGATTGAGTCGGTAGGCAGTCGTTCATGCCTCGGATTGCTTGGATATTTTTAGCCACAATATTTATTCCGTAATTTCTCACGACCAGGTGTTGATGCGAATAGACAACCGCACCTCATCGCGTTTTATTAATCTTCTAGGTTTTCTACATCGATGCGATTTGCTTTATCAAGCACCGATGCTTTTGCTCGAATCTTAGCTTCAAGCTGATCAACAAGGTCGTTGTTGTCAAAGCGCTCTTTCTGACGCTTACCATCTTCGTAGAAGGCACTCTTACGCGCACTACCCGCTAGGCCTAGATGAGATACTTCTGCTTCACCAGGACCATTCACCACACAACCGATGATAGAAACATCCATTGGGGTAATTACGTCTTCTAGACGCTCTTCAAGCGCGTTTACGGTGTTAATAACATCGAACTCTTGGCGCGAACAGCTTGGACACGCGATGAAGTTGATACCACGCGAGCGAATGCGCAAAGATTTAAGAATATCGAAGCCAACTTTGATCTCTTCAACAGGATCCGCAGCTAGCGAGATACGTAGCGTATCGCCAATACCTTCAGAAAGAAGCATACCTAAGCCAACAGAAGACTTAACCGCACCAGCACGTGCACCACCAGCTTCGGTAATACCAAGGTGAAGCGGTTGGTCAATCTGTTTTGCCAGTAAACGGTATGAACCTACAGCTAGGAATACGTCAGATGCTTTAACGCTCACTTTAAATTGGTCAAAGTTGAGACGGTCTAAGATATCGACGTGACGCATTGCTGATTCAACAAGCGCTTCTGCTGTTGGCTCTGTGTATTTCTCTTGGATCTCTTTTTCAAGAGAACCACCGTTAACACCAATACGAATCGGAATATTCATATCACGAGCACAATCAACAACTGAGCGAATACGGCTCTCGTTACCGATGTTACCTGGGTTGATACGCAGACAGTCTACACCGTACTCAGCCACTTTCAGCGCGATACGGTAGTCAAAGTGAATGTCAGCGACCAAAGGAACAGAAACCTGCTGCTTGATTTGCTTAAATGCTTCAGCGGCATCCATAGTCGGTACAGATACGCGAACGATATCAGCGCCCACATTTTCCAAAGCTCGGATCTGAGCAACGGTTGCGGCTACGTCTGTTGTTCTTGTGTTGGTCATGGATTGCACAGCAATAGGTGCACCATCACCGATCGGCACATCACCCACATAAATACGGGTTGATTTGCGACGAATAATAGGAGATTCGTGTTGCATATTAACTCTAAGGTAAGGTTATTCTGGCTACTTTGCCTGAAGTATACCCAGAAAGGTCGACAGGTTCACTTGCAAATGTCATTGATACGCCTTCTGGCGCACCTAGAATCACTTTATATGGCGCTGTTCCTGATAGATTTAGTGACTGACCCGCTTTTTTGATGCCAGTTGACAAGGTTTTGCCGGTCGCATCTTTAACTTGAATCCAACAGTCTGCAGTAAACTGCATCGTTAGAGCTTTGGTTGCCACTTCAGGTGTTGGTGTTGTTTCAGGAGCAGTTGTTGCTTCAACAGTTTCTAATTCAACAGCTGGTTCTGCGTCGACTGCTGGTTGTTCATCAGTCACGTCAAGTGCAGCTGAAGTATCTGCCGCATCACTGATTGCAGCAAGGCCTTCAGTATCTTCAATCACAGAAGCCGCTGCGTCGTTCTGCTCAGCTTCAATCACTTCTAAAGAGGCGAACTCAGGGTCCAGCGACTCTTCCACCGCAAGCTCTTCTGAACTTTCAGTGTTAGCCAGAGATTGAGACAGGGTGTCTTGTTGTTGATTCTGCCACCACCACAGTGAAGAGATACCAACGATAACAGCAAAGATACCCCAAGTGAGCAGCATAATACGGCTGTTGTGCTTTTCTGTTTTCGTCTTGCGAGAAAAGCTCAACATTTCTTGATCTTCATGTTGAGCATCACCGGAATGGCGAAGCGCATTCAGTACCACTTTTTCATCAAGATTGACGTATTTCGCGTATGAACGGATGTAACCACGCATAAAGGTTGCGACTTGGTCTGACTCAAATTGGTTTTCTTCAATTTGTTGAATTAAAGAGATGCGTAGTTTTAGGCGATCCGAGATCTGCTTTTGTGTTAAACCAAGAGCTTCTCGTTGATTTTTCAGTAGCGTCCCCGCTTCTAAAGCTGGAGCGATTGGTTCTTGCGATTGTGTGTCGTGTTCTGTGTTCATAGAGAGTGAACTTCTAAAATATTATCGCAGGTCGACGAGAGCGTTTTTTATTGTCGTTTAAGCTCATTCTAGCAACCCACTTTATGTGGAATTTGTCCTGTTACCCAACTCATCAACCCTTAAAGACGAACGACATGCATTTTATTATTAGTGGCGTTCTCAGGAAGCTAGTTTATCAAGTAGCCAACCTAAATAGACATATTGATGGTCGGTAACAAGCGAGCACTTAAATTAATTTAAGATTAGTTAATCATAAGCTAATGCCATTACAAGGCAAAAATACTTTCAACAAAATTTACCGTCAGCTCATGCTTTTGTCCAAAAATTGACGAAAAATGTAAGAAAGCGTGGGCAAGAAGTCCAAAAAATAAAAAACGAAGTCCCAAAAACGCAACAAGCCAGAAGTAATACTTCTGGCTTGTTTAGATTCAAATCGAGTTTTAAACCGCTTTTACTTCAATCACACCACCGGCAACCAAGTTAGCTTCTGAAGCCGCTTTAAGCATTTTAGTACGCTTAGTTCTATCGATAACATCACCAACCAACTGGCCACATGCTGCATCAATATCGTCACCACGCGTTTTACGAACCGTTACTGTGTAGTCGTATTCCATTAGCGTTTTTTGGAAGCGGTCAATACGAGAGTTGCTTGGCTTCTTGTATGGTGAACCTGGGTAAGGGTTAAATGGAATCAGGTTGATCTTACATGGCGTGTCTTTCATCAGCTCTGCAAGTTCACGAGCGTGGTCCATATCGTCATTCACATGATCCAATAGAACGTACTCTACCGTTACTTTACCGCGGTTAGCATTTGAAGAAGCAATGTAGCGACGTACAGACGCTAGGAAATCTTGGATATCCCAACGGTCGTTGATCGGCATGATTTGGCTACGAAGCTCGTCGTTTGGCGCGTGCAGAGAGATAGCTAGTGCTACGTCGATGTTGTCTGTCATTTGATCAAGGCCAGATACAACACCTGAAGTAGATACTGTTACGCGACGCTTAGACAGTGCGAAACCTAGGTCATCAAGCATGATCTCTAATGATGGCATTAGGTTTTTCATGTTAAGTAGCGGCTCGCCCATACCCATCATTACAACGTTAGTAATTGGACGACGGCCAGTCTCTTTCTCTAGACCGATTTCACGAGATGCACGCCAGATTTGCCCCACGATCTCGGAAACTTTTAGGTTACGGTTAAAGCCTTGTTGAGCAGTCGAGCAGAATTTACACTCTAACGCACAGCCAACCTGTGAAGATACACATAGAGTCGCACGGTCACCGTCTGGGATGTATACCGTCTCAACGTCTTGGTCGCCAACGCTCATCGCCCATTTAATTGTGCCGTCTGAAGAGTGTTGAGCTTCAGAAACAACAGGAGCAACAATTTCACAACGGCGTTGAAGTTTTTCACGCAGCTTTTTGTTGATGTTGTTCATTTTTTCGAAGTCATCGACACCGAAGTGATACATCCACTTCATCACTTGATCTGCGCGAAAAGCTTTCTCATTCAATTCTTCTGTGAAAAATTTACGAAGACCTTTACGATCAAAATCGAGTAGATTGACTTTAGCTGTGGTCATGATGCCTCTCAATGACGGAACAATAATTAAGGGCGCGAATTGTACAGCCTTTATGCATGTTCAACAAGGGCTGTAAAACCCTGTGTTTACTAAGACATTCAAACTTAAGTGATTAAAATTTACACAACCACCTTTCGTTACTTACAATTCAGGAAATAAGAACAAGATTCCCGACTACACTCCTTCGTCGCTATCAGGAATAACGTGAAAACTTACTCAGTAACTTTCCACTCATAGTCATCAATTCACTAGTCCCTCAAATCTCGTCATTCCAGAACTGAGGAACGAAGTATCTGGAATCTCCTACAACGAATAGAGATTCCCGACTACGCTCCTTCGTCGCTTTCGGGAATGACGACCAAGTAAGCGACCTCTAAGGTAAAGCCACATACAAAAAAGGCCTCACCGAAGTGAAGCCTTTAGAATCATTTGCTGTGTCGCTTATTGAGCTGGACGTGGGCAAATCTCAGATTCTGGGAAGAAGAACTCGATTTCACGAGCTGCTGACTCTGGGCTGTCGCTGCCGTGTACTGAGTTGTAACGCATGCTGATTGCGTAATCAGCTCGGATAGTGCCGCACGCCGCTTCTTCTGGGTTTGTTTTACCCATAAGTTCACGGTAACGAGCAATTGCGTTTTCGCCTTCTAGTACTTGAACCATGATAGGACCAGAAGTCATGAACTCTTTTAGTGGACCAAAGAATTCTTTGCCTTCGTGTTCCGCGTAGAAGCCGCTCGCTTGCTCTTCAGTCAGATGAACCATCTTAGCAGCGATAATTTCTAGACCTGCTTTTTCGATGCGGTGGTAGATTTCACCTATAAGGTTACGCTTAACTGCATCCGGCTTAACAATTGAGAACGTTCTTTCTAGAGCCATAGGGATTCCTTCACTTCATTTTTTTGTTATTAAATACTGAAATTACTAAGATCATTCGATCTAAGGTAATCAATGAGCGGTATCGAAACACCGCTCATTGTTATTATTATTTTGCTTGGTCGATAAGAATGCGAGCCAGTGTGCGAACACCCATGCCCGTTGCACCTGCCGCCCATTTATCGCTTGGAGATTTACGGTAAGTACCCGCGCAATCCAAGTGCATCCAGCCTTTTTTGTAGTCATCTACGAAGTAAGACAGGAATGCTGCAGCCGTGCTTGCACCTGGAGTGTAATCACCCGTGCTGATGTTCGAAAGGTCAGCAAAGTTTGAAGGCAGCATGCCACGGTGGAAATCCGCAAGAGGCAGTGGCCACAGGCCTTCTTTCTCTTGGTTAGCCGCCGTTAGTGCTTGGTGAGCCAGCTCGTCATCAAAGCTCATTAGCGCGTGGTAGTCATTACCTAAAGCATTTTTAGCAGCGCCCGTCAGCGTTGCACAGTCGATGATAAGCTCAGGATTTTGCTCACTTGCGTACATCAGGCCATCAGCTAGAACTAAACGACCTTCTGCGTCGGTGTTCATGATCTCAACTGTCTTACCGTTCTTGTATGTGATGATATCGCCAAGCTTCAATGCACGACCAGAGATCATGTTCTCTGCACAACATAGGATAAGCTTGATGCGCTTGTTCAGGCCACGCTCAATCGCAAGACCTAAACCACCAGTGATAGTCGCTGCGCCACCCATGTCCGCTTTCATTGCAGTCATGAACTGACCTGGTTTAATGCTGTAACCGCCTGAGTCGAAAGTAATACCTTTACCAACTAGACAAGCAAATACAGGTGCGTTTTCATCGCCTGTTGGGTTGAAGTCCAGTTGAAGCATTGCTGAAGTACGCTCAGAGCCGCGGCCTACCGCGTAGATGCCTTCCCAACCTTCAGTTAGTAGGTCTTTATCTTTAACGATTTTTGCTTTAACTGTGCCTTCTGGCGCAACTGACTTGATGTATTCAGCTGCCATTGTTGCCAGTTGACGAGGTGCGACTTCTTCAGCCGTCTTATTGATAATGTCACGCGTCCAATCTGTAGCACGGATACGCGCTTCTAGTTCAGCTTGGTCTGCTTCTGGCAGTGCGTCCCACTCCAATGTATTCTTTTTCTTTGGTCCACGGTAACCTTGATTGAAAGCCCATACGCTTTCTAGGTCCCAACCTTCACCACTTAGTGAAACGAATGAAATACCTTGTCCGTCAAGTGTGCGACCTGCGCGTTGAACGGCACCAAGATCGTGGCCTTCACCAATGTGAATTGTCGCTCCTGCTTCCGAGAACGATAAGATAGCTTTTGCTCCCCACTGAGGCTGGGCAGCTTCTTGACTTAAAAATACTGACATCTGTGTAGACATGATTTCTCCTTGTCTGAGAACCACCTTACTTGAGTGATCCTGATTATTTTTTATTAGCGCACTGATGTTAGCATTATGTAGAAGTAAAATGTCATTTTGATAAAAAAACGGACCATAAGGTCCGCTTTTTTTAGTAAGAATTGTTAACTTGGCTGCGTTTTATATGGGGGTAATTTCACTCCATAGCCAAATCATCGATGTGATGATTAATCCATCTCATCCATCCAGCACAAAATAATAGCCTCTAAGATCTTTTCGTTCGAGTGGTTGGGCTCGTCGTCAAACTCTTCAAGGTCTAATACCCACTGGTGCAGATCGGTAAAACGTACCGTTTTAGGATCAGTATCAGGGTACAAATCACATAGCTCAATTGCGATATCGCGAGAATCAATCCACTTCAAGCTCATAACACTTCCTTATATTTATCAGAGACACTTAGTCACTTTTATGATCTATATTCTAGGCCAGTTTTGTTAAACCGTTATCTCAGTCATGGCGACAAACGCCATGACTGCTGAGAAGTTCTTAATGGTCTTCAGACGCTAGGTTCAACGTGTACTTTGGAATCTCAACAACAAGGTCTTCGTCAGCGACTTTCGCTTGGCAACCTAGGCGAGATTCCATTTCTAAGCCCCATGCTTTATCAAGCATATCGTCTTCTAGGTCATCACTCTCTTCTAAAGAATCGAAACCTTCACGGATCACAACGTGACATGTTGTACATGCACACGATTTTTCACATGCGTGCTCAATACCAATACCGGCCTTTAGTGCAACATCAAGAACCGTTTCACCAGTTTTTGCTTCTAAAACAGCGCCTTCTGGACATAGATCTTCGTGAGGTAAAACAATAATCTTTGGCATGTTTATCTATTCTCTAACTATTAAATATTATCGACTGACTGACCTGACAGTGCAGCACGAATTGATTTATCCATACGACGTGAAGCAAAGTCTTGGCTCGCTTTGTCGGTATTCTTAATTTCTTGTTCAATGGCATCGGCATTGTCGCCGTTGCGTGCTTCAATCAGGGTTTCGATCGCCTGAAGAAGCTGCTGTTTTTCTTGCTCGTTAAGTAGCTCATCGCCATCGGCTTGCATTGCTGCAATCAGACCTTCAATAACACGGTCTGCTTCTACACGTTGTTCAGCAAGAGCACGCGCTTGCATGTCTTCTTTTGCAAACGTCATTGAGTCTTTCAGCATGTTAGCAACTTCATCATCGCTCAGACCGTAAGAAGGCTTCACTTGGATTTCAGCTTGAACACCTGTGCTCTTCTCCATAGCCGTCACTGATAGCAGGCCATCAGCATCCACTTGGTAAGTCACACGAATATGCGCCGCACCAGCAGCCATCGGTGGAATGCCTTTCAGAGCAAAACGAGCCAATGAGCGACAGTCGTCAACCATTTCACGTTCGCCTTGAACGGTATGCACTGTCATTGCAGTTTGACCGTCTTTAAACGTAGTAAATTCTTGTGCGCGAGCTACTGGGATCGTGGTGTTACGCGGAATGATCTTTTCTACTAGGCCACCCATGGTTTCGATACCCAGTGAAAGTGGGATTACGTCCAATAGCAACATTTCTGAGTCAGGTTTGTTACCTACGAGAATATCCGCCTGAATTGACGCACCAATAGCAACCACTTCATCAGGGTTAATGCTGGTTAATGGCGTACGACCAAAGAAGTCACCCACCATTTCACGTACTAGTAATGTACGAGTTGAACCACCAACCATTACCACTTCTAGCACTTCATCCGCATCAACTTCTGCATCTTTTAGAGCACGACGACATGAAAGTAGCGTTTTCTTAACTAGAGGCTTGATGATCTCTTCAAACTCTTCACGAGTTAATGAACCAGACCAACCTAATACTTCAACATCAACACTTTCAGATTCAGACAAACCAATTTTAGCTTCCGTTGCTGCATCTAGAAGTGCACGGTTCTGCTCAGCAGTGAGCTCTGATAATCCAATTTGCTCTTGAAAGTGGTCAGCAACAAGGTGGTCAAAATCATCACCGCCCAATGCTGAATCACCGCCAGTTGCCAGAACTTCAAAGACACCTTTAGACAAGCGCAAAATCGAGATATCAAACGTACCGCCGCCTAAGTCGTAAACCGCGATCACCCCTTCTTTGCCGGAATCCAGACCGTAAGCAATCGCTGCCGCCGTTGGTTCATTTAGAAGACGTAACACATGAAGACCAGCCAGCTGCGCCGCGTCTTTAGTACCAGCACGTTGTGCATCATCGAAATACGCAGGAACGGTAATCACCGCACCAGATAGCTCACCACCCAGTGTTGACTCAGCACGTTGACCTAGTGCTTTCAGAATATCTGCAGATACTTGAATCGGGTTCTTGTTGCCTTGTTCTGTACGGATCACAGGTAGACCATTATCACTTTCTTCAAACTGATATGGCAGAGATGGGTATCGTTGCTGAATATCAGCCAGTGAGCGACCAATCAATCGCTTAACTGAGATAATGGTGTTTTTAGGATCAGTCTGTGCATTTGCACGAGCTTCATCACCAGTCGTATGTGAGTCTGACTGATAATGAACAACGGAAGGCAGAATGCTACGACCATCTTGATCAACGAGCGTGCTCGCCTCACCACTGCGCACTGACGCAACCAATGAATTTGTTGTACCTAAATCAATACCCACAGCAAGCTTATGCTGGTGAGGAGCGGCGCTTTGCCCTGGTTCTGCAATCTGAAGTAGTGCCATGGATGTGTCCTTGTTGTACCAACTAGCCGATCAAACGATCTTCAACTAGCTCGATTTCATTCTTTAATTTTGCAATAAACTTTAGCTTTCTTACTCGGTCGGCAGCTTCTAACCATGCTTCGCTGTCGAGTTCTTGTTGGATAGCGCTTAATTGTTGTTTATACATTTTGCTAACCTTTCCTTCAAATGCAAACAACGCATCTTCCGGATCAGAACTGTCGGCGATATCTTCAAGCTCTTCACGCAGTTCCATTTGCTCCATAAGGAACATTGGATCTTGCATGGTCTGTTGCTCACCACGGATATCTTCACCATGTTGAACTAACAGGTATTCTGCTCGGCTAATTGGATTCTTCAGCACCTGATACGCGTCATTAATTTGCGCGGCTTTTTGCACAGCTAGTAGGCGGTCTCGCTCAGAAGCTGTAGCAAAGTTATCAGGGTGGAATTGGCGTTGCAGATCTCTAAACTGAGAAGAAAGAAGGCTACCATCCAGCTGAAACTGAAGTGGTAGCCCAAATAATTCGAAATGATTCATGTAACGGTGGTCCTAAGTTTAGGCTCTTAAATCAGAGCCTAATTTTATTCTTCGCTCACTATAAACGTTTAACGATTCAATCGCTTATACGTTGAAGCTCTCACCACAACCACACTCGCCTTTCGCGTTAGGGTTGTTGAATTCAAAACCTTCGTTTAGGCCTTCTTTGACGTAATCAAGCTCAGTACCGTCTAGGTAAACTAGGCTCTTTGGATCAATGATAACCTTCACACCTGAATGCTCAAACACTTGGTCTTCTTCGTTAAGCTCGTCAACGAACTCTAGTACATACGCCATGCCCGAACAGCCAGTGGTTTTAACCGCTAAGCGTAACCCGATACCTTTGCCTCGGTTATCTAGGAAAGCTTGAACTCGACTTGCTGCCGTCTCTGTCATGGTGATGGCCATACTACAACCTTGTGTTTTATATAAATTGAGAACTCAGGGGGAGCACAAAGGATGCTCCCAAATATTACTTATTTTGGAGGATTACTTTAGGAGACGATTAACGCTTCTTTTTGTAATCCGCAACTGCTGCTTTGATTGCATCTTCAGCAAGAATTGAACAGTGAACCTTCACTGGTGGCAACTCAAGCTCTTCTGCGATTTCAGAGTTTTTGATAGCAGCCGCTTCATCAATGCTTTTACCTTTAACCCACTCTGTTACTAGTGAGCTAGAAGCGATTGCGCTACCACAACCGTAAGTTTTGAATTTTGCGTCTTCGATAATACCTTCTGGTGTTACCTTGATTTGCAGTTTCATTACGTCACCACAAGCTGGTGCGCCAACCATGCCGCTACCTACACTTGGGTCTTCTTTATCAAACGAACCTACGTTACGTGGGTTTTCGTAGTGATCAATTACTTTTTCGCTATATGCCATGATAGTTACCTCGAATCCTCTATATCCGTGAGATTAGTGATGTGCCCACTCAACAGTGTCCAGATCAATCCCTTCTTTATACATATCCCATAGAGGAGACATGTCGCGTAATTTGTTTACCGCTACACGAATTTGTGCAATCGCGTAGTCAATTTCTTCTTCCGTTGTGAAACGGCCGAATGAGAAACGTACTGAGCTGTGTGCCAGTTCATCGTTTAGACCAAGAGCACGTAGAACGTACGATGGCTCTAGGCTTGCTGATGTACATGCAGAACCCGATGATACCGCTAGGTCTTTAAGAGACATAAGCAGAGACTCACCTTCAACGAAAGCAAAGCTCACGTTTAGGTTGTGTGGTACACGTTGGTCTAAGTCACCGTTTACTGTTACTGCTTCTAGATCTTGAACACCTTTCAGTAGACGCTCACGAAGCGCTAGTGCGTGATCGAAATCTTTCTGCATGTCTTGCTTAGCGATAGCACATGCTTCGCCCATACCCACGATTTGGTGAGTAGCAAGCGTACCAGAACGGAAACCACGCTCGTGACCGCCACCGTGCATCTGCGCTTCAAGACGGATACGCGGCTTACGACGAACGTAAAGTGCACCGATACCTTTAGGGCCGTACATCTTGTGAGCTGAAAGTGAGATTAGGTCAACTTTAGTCTCTTTAACGTCTAGTGGGATTTTACCCGCAGACTGAGCCGCATCAACGTGGAAGATGATCTTGCGAGAACGACATAGTTCGCCGATTGCATTGATATCTTGGATAACGCCGATTTCGTTGTTTACGTGCATGATAGAAACAAGAACTGTGTCTTCACGCATTGCAGCTTGTAGCTTGTCTAGATCGATGATGCCGTTTGCTTCTGGCTCTAGGTAAGTTACCTCAAAACCTTCACGCTCTAGTTGGCGACATGGATCAAGAACCGCTTTGTGTTCTGTTTTGCACGTGATTACGTGCTTACCTTTCTTCTCGTAAAAGTGCGCAGCACCTTTAATAGCAAGGTTATCTGACTCTGTAGCACCAGAAGTGAAAACAATTTCACGTGGGTCTGCATTTAGTAGGTCAGCAATTTGCTCACGAGCATTATCTACTGCTTCTTCTGCCTGCCAGCCGTAACGGTGTGAACGAGATGCAGGGTTACCGAAGTTACCATCCATCGTCATGCACTGAACCATTTTCTCAGCAACTCGTGGATCGACTGGGCATGTAGCTGAATAGTCAAAGTAAATAGGCAGTTTCATTTTCTACTCCAATGTAAAAACTGACCGCTATGAGCGGGCATTAACACCGTGAGGTGCTGCACTAATCGTTGTAGTGCTCGTATTTTTATGTGCAAAACTATTATTAACCGCAAGATCAATATCTTGGCGATCAGAAATCTCTAAAACTTCGTTATCTTTCATCAACTCACCAAGAGTGATGTCGTTTAAGAAGCTGCTGATTCGGGAGCTTAAATCACGCCAAAGAGTGTGAGTTAAACAACGACTGCCACCTTGACAATCTGCTCGACCGTGACACTTAGTTGCATCTACTGATTCGTCAACTGCTGCAATCACAGTTCCGACAGCGATGTCGCCCGCTTCAGCACCAAGACGGTAACCACCACCTGGGCCACGAACACTAGCAACTAAGCCAGCTTTACGTAACTTAGAAAAAAGTTGCTCTAAGTAAGATAACGAGATGCCTTGTCGCTCTGAGATGTCAGCCAGAGGAACTGGGCTTTTTTGCGAATGCAGTGCTACATCTAGCATAGCCGTTACCGCATATCTTCCTTTAGATGTAAGTTTCATATCACACCGTATCCACATTGTTTATGTGGTTGGAATCTTCCCATACCCGACTAAATTGGTCAAGTATTTTACCTGACTATTTTAGTCAGGTATTCATCCTTGCAGTGAGCATGGCTTTTACTGGCTATTTTTGCTCTTCTCGATAGAAGTCAAAATACCACGAAGCGTGTTGATCTCTTGAAGTTCTGGACGCGCACGGCTAAACAGACGACGTAACTTATTCATCACCTGTCCTGGTTTATCCTTAGAGATAAATTGGGTATCAATGATGACTTTTTCAAGGTGTTCATAGAACATTTCTAGTTCATCGTGACGAGGGTACTCATCTTGAGGCTGTGGCTTGTATTGGCTAGCCACCATGTCAAGGTGCGCAACACGTACTTCGTAGCTCAGTGTCTGCACGGCCATCGCTAGGTTTAGCGAGCTGTATTCAGGGTTTGCAGGAATACATACGTGGTAGTGACACTTTTGTAGTTCTTCATTCGTAAGGCCTGTGCGCTCACGACCGAATACTAACGCTACTGGGTGCTTTTGGCCTTCAACAGCAAACTTTTCACCACACTCACGAGGCTCAAGCATTGGCCACTCTAGGGTACGTGAACGAGCGCTTGAACCGACAACCAAACCGCAGTCTTTTACAGCTTCATCCAACGTAGAAACGATCACTGCGTTTTCAGCGATGTCACCAGCGCCTGCAGCCAGTGCTAAGGTCTGCTCGTCAACTTCACACTGAGGGTCTACAAGAACTAACTGACTTAAACCCATCACTTTCATTGCGCGAGCTGCTGATCCGATATTTCCCGAATGAGACGTACCAACCAGAACGACTTTTACATTGTCTAACATGCTATATGACACCACTTTAAAAATAATCGCGAGATATTAACACATCGCAAAGTAAAATGGTCAGACCCTTCGTGTAATGTGAATCTAAGAGTTCAAAAAATAACCACTTCCCTTTTGGGAAAACTTTGGTATACTCGCCGCCGCTTTAAATTGTTCTTTAACATCTTGTGGGAAAAACCATATGCATCCAATGCTAAACATTGCGATACGCGCTGCGCGTAAAGCTGGCAACCATATTGCTAAATCTCTAGAAACAACTGATAAGATCGAAACGTCTCTAAAAGGTAACAACGATTACGTTACTAACATTGCTCAAGAAGCTGAGTACATGATCATTGAGACAATCAAAGCATCTTACCCAGAGCACAGCATTATTTCTGAAGAGAAAGGCCTAATCGAAGGTAAAGACTCTGACGTACAATGGATCGTTGACCCACTAGATGGCACCAACAACTTTGTAAAAGGTTTCCCTCACTTCTCTGTATCTATCGCTGTTCGTATGAACGGTCGTACAGAAGTTGCTTGTGTTTACGACCCAATGCTAAACGAGCTATTCACAGCTCAACGTGGCGCTGGTGCTCAACTAAACAACGCTCGTATGCGTGTTACTCAACTTAAAGACCTTCAAGGTACTGTTCTAGCAACTGGTTTCCCATTCAAAGCTAAGCAACACTCTGAGTCTTTCATGAAGATCATCTCTGGTCTATTCATCGACTGTTCTGATTTCCGTCGTACTGGTTCTCCAGCACTTGACCTATGTTACCTAGCAGCTGGCCGTGTTGACGGTTACCTAGAGCTAGACCTAAAACCTTGGGACCTAGCAGCTGGCGACCTAATCGCACGTGAAGCTGGTGCAATCCTAACTGACTTCGCTGGCGGTACTGACTACATGAAGTCTGGTAACGTTGTAGCTTCTAGCGCACGTGGTGTTAAAGCTATTCTTAAGCACGTTCGTGAGAACGCAAACGAAGGTATGCTGAAATAATTCAGGCCTTACGTTAATAGTCTCTATTTAATAGAGCGCTAAAAAATTCAAAGCCTCGCACATGCGGGGCTTTTTTGTATCTGTGGTTCAGGGATGCGAGATGCGAGATGCGAGATGCGAGATGCGAGATGCGAGATGCGAGATGCGAGATGCGAGATGCGAGATGCGAGCAGAATAGCGCTCATGACATTAAGTGCAACTCACCTCGAACGTAATTTGTATTGAGTTTTCCTACAAAATGCAGGCATAAAAAAACCGCTAGTTACCTAGCGGTTTTTTTGGTTTAACGAAACTTGTTAAGCCAAGGCTTATGGCATTTCGTCAAACTCTTCACCTTCTTTTTCCACTTGTGGTGGCATTAGGTGTTCACGTGTAATACCCAACTTCATCGCTAGTGCAGATGCAACGTAGATAGAAGAGTAAGTACCAACCGTAATACCTAGTAGAAGTGCGGTTGCGAAACCATGAATCATAGCGCCGCCTTGAACGAACAGTGCGATAACTACGAACAAGGTTGTACCAGAAGTGATCAATGTACGGCTCAATGTTTGTGTGATTGAGCTGTTTAGTACTTCTGGGGCTTCGCCTTTACGCATCTTACGGAAGTTCTCACGAATACGGTCGAATACAACGATGGTATCGTTGAGGGAGTAACCGACTACCGTTAGCAAGGCTGCTACGATGGTCAGGTCGACCTCAATTTGCATTAGAGAGAATACGCCTAGCGTGATGATAACGTCGTGCGCCAGTGCAAGTACCGCACCTGCCGCCAAGCGCCATTCGAATCGCACAGATACGTAGATCAAGATACAGATAAGAGAAACTAGGATAGCAAGGCCACCCGCTTCTGTTAGCTCATCACCTACATTAGGACCAACGAACTCGATACGACGCATTTCAACTTGCTCACCTGTGCCTTTCTCGATAGCTGAAAGGATTTGGTTACCAAGTGTCTCGCCTGCAACGCCGTCGCGAGGACGTAGACGAACCATTACATCACGAGCTGAACCGAAGTTCTGTACCGTTGCATCACCAAAGCCTTCGGCTTCAAGTGCACTACGGATATCAGGAAGGTGTGCTGGTTGTTCAAAGCCAACTTCAATCAGAGTACCGCCAGTAAAATCTAAACCCCAGTTCAACGATTTCGTTGCAAGAGTGAAGATAGCCGTACCAATCATCAAGATAGAAAGAACGAAGGCAACCTTTGACCAACGCATAAAGTCGATCATTTTGTCTGCTTTTAGAATCTGAAACATATTAATTCCTAGCCTTAGATCGACAGTTTCTTAACGCGTTTGCCGCCATACATCAGGTTCACGATACAACGTGTGCCGACAATAGCTGTAAACATAGAAGTCAGGATACCGATAGACAGCGTTACCGCGAAGCCTTTGATCGCACCGGTACCAACCGCAAATAGAATGATTGCTGTTAGAAGCGTGGTGATGTTCGCATCGGCAATTGTGCTGAATGCGTTCGCGTAACCTTGGTGAATCGCTTGTTGTGGACTGCGTCCCTCTCGAAGCTCTTCACGTATACGCTCAAAGATCAGTACGTTGGCATCGACTGCCATACCGACCGTCAGTACGATACCGGCAATACCTGGTAGCGTCATGGTTGCACCTGGGATCATCGACATCACACCAATAATCAATACCAAGTTCGCCATTAGCGCAACGTTCGCGATAAGACCAAAGCTACGGTAGTAAAGTAGCGTAAATAGCATTACCGCAGCCATACCCCAAACCATCGCCATGATACCCATATCGATGTTTTGTTGACCCATAGATGGACCAATCGTACGTTCTTCAACAATCGAGATAGGCGCAATCAGAGCACCAGCACGAAGTAGAAGTGCCAAATTATGAGCTTCAGCTGTAGAGTCGATACCAGTAATACGGAAGTTACGGCCAAGAGCAGATTGAATCGTCGCTTGGTTGATCACTTCTTCATGCTTAGTAAGAATAACTTTGCCTTCAGGTGTCTTACGACCGCTATCTTTGTACTCTGCAAATACGGTTGCCATTAGCTTACCGATATTTTGACGAGAGAACGCAGACATCTTGCTACCACCTTCGCTGTCTAGCGAGATGTTAACTTGAGGACGGCCATATTCATCAACACTTGAGCTTGCATCTGTAATGCTAGAGCCACCTAGGATAACGCGCTTCTTAAGCACCACTGGGCGACCGTCACGGTCTTGCTTAATTTCGCTACCTGCAGGGGCACGACCAGAAGCAGCAGCGGCTAAGTCAGCACTGCTATCAACTTCACGGAATTCAAGCGTTGCTGTCGCACCAAGGATTTCTTTAGCACGCGCCGTGTCTTGAACACCTGGCAATTCCACTACGATACGGCTAGCGCCTTGGCGTTGAACCAAAGGCTCAGCAACACCAAGTTCGTTTACACGATTACGTAGAATGGTAATGTTTTGCTCTACCGCGTAGTTACGGATTTCTTGAAGACGAGCTTCAGTGAAGTTAGCAATCAAAGAAAAACGACCATTCGAGTCAGAGTCTACGAATGTCATGTCTTGGTGCTTAGATTGCAGTAGCGATTTCGCTTCAGCAAGCTGCTCTTCATTACGTAGAATCACTTCTACCGCATCTTTGCCCGATGGGCGAATAGCACGGTAACGGATCTTCTCTTCACGAAGTTCACTACGGAACGCTTCTTCTTGTTGGCCAACTAGCTTTTCCATTGCAGCGTCCATATCCACTTCCATCAAGAAGTGAACACCACCACGTAGGTCAAGACCAAGCTTCATTGGTGCAGCACCAATAGATTCAAGCCAATCCGGTGTTGAAGCCGCTAGGTTTAATGCAACGATAACGTCTTCATCTAATGCTTCAGTGATAACATCACGAGCACTAATTTGAGAGTCTGTGTCGTTAAAGCGAACAAGAATGGAACCGTTTTCGAGAGCAACGGATTTAGTTGAAAGGTTTTCTGCTTCAAGAGCATTGGTGACAGCATCCAGCGTAGACATATCTACAGAGGCGCCACGCGCCCCTGTAACTTGAACTGCCGGATCTTCACCGTATATATTTGGAAGTGCGTACAACGCAGCGACGGCAATGGTAAACACCACCATCAGGTACTTCCATAACGGATAACGGTTTAGCACAGCGAGGATCCTCTAGCTGTTTATAGAGATTTCAGAGTACCTTTTGGTAGCACTGCTGTAACGAAGTCTTTCTTGATAACTACTTCGTTGTTTGCGTTCAGTTCGATCGCAACGTAGTCGTTGTCTTCTGCAATCTTAGTGATTTTACCGATCAGACCGCCGCTAGTAAGAACTTCGTCGCCTTTGCCCATAGAAGCCATTAGGTTCTTGTGTTCTTTAACGCGCTTAGCTTGTGGACGGTAGATCATGAAGTAGAAGATCACAGCGAACATACCTAGCATGATAAGCATTTCGAAACCGCCGCCTGCTGGTGCACCTTCTGCTGCTGCGTGAGCTTGAGAAATAAACATTTAAAACATCCTCTATTTATATTTTCGTAATTGTTTGTCTAATTGGGTTGTATCCCTTTATTTTCAAGCCCCATCCCTCCGAAGAGAGACAGGGCTCGCAAAAAAGAAATACTAAGATTCTTTACCTAGTGGCGGCACTTCACGCCCCATTCTTGCGTAGAACTCTGCAACGAACTCTTCAAAGCGGTCTTCATCGATAGACTGACGAATGTCAGACATTACTCGTTGGTAGAAACGCAGGTTATGAATCGTGTTCAGTCGAGCACCTAGGATTTCGTTACAACGATCCAAATGGTGTAAGTACGACTTGCTGTAGTTCTTACAAGTGTAACAGTCACACTCTGAATCTAGTGGTGTTGTATCAGTTTTATGCTTCGCATTACGGATCTTGATCACACCTTCAGTCACAAACAGGTGACCGTTACGTGCATTTCGCGTTGGCATTACACAGTCAAACATGTCGATACCACGACGAACACCTTCAACTAGGTCTTCCGGTTTGCCTACGCCCATTAGGTAACGTGGCTTATCTTCTGGCAGTTGAGGACATGTGTGCTCAAGAATGCGGTGCATGTCTTCTTTTGGTTCGCCTACTGCTAGACCACCTACTGCGTATCCATCAAAGCCAATTTCAGTTAGGCCTTTAACAGAGACATCACGTAGGTCTTCGTACACACCACCTTGAACGATACCGAATAGTGAGTTCGGGTTTTCAAGTTTGTCGAAGTGGTTACGAGAACGCTCAGCCCAACGAAGAGACATCTCCATTGAGTCTTTCGCTTCTTTATGTGTCGCAGGGTAAGGCGTACACTCATCGAAGATCATTACGATGTCTGAACCTAGGTCTTTTTGGATTTCCATAGACTTCTCAGCGTCCATGAAGATCTTGTCACCGTTTACCGGGTTACGGAAGTGAACACCCTCTTCAGTGATTTTACGCATCGCACCTAAGCTGAATACTTGGAAGCCGCCTGAATCGGTCAGGATAGGACCTTGCCAGTTCATGAAATCGTGTAAGTCACCGTGCATTTTCATGATTTCTTGACCAGGACGTAGCCATAGGTGGAACGTGTTACCTAGTAGGATTTCAGCACCTGTGTCTTTTACTTCTTCAGGAGTCATACCTTTTACAGTACCGTAAGTACCTACAGGCATGAATGCTGGTGTTTCAACAGTACCGCGCTCAAACTGAAGTTGACCACGACGTGCACCAGCGTTTGTTTTTTTAAGTTCGTATTTTAATTTCACGAAGCCTCCAATATGCCAGAGAAACAATCTGACTGTTAATTCAGAGCTTAAGTTAGCCTTAATACTCTATGAGGAGCGGTCGCGTATTCCTTGCGAGAGATTAGACAGAGACCCTGCCCGACTCCTAGCTTACTGCTAGCACCCGTAAATTCTTATTTATATCGCTTATAACCAGCTTAAATTAGCTCGTTTTCTTGTTGATGAACATCGCGTCACCATAGCTGAAGAAGCGGTATTCGCTCTTCACTGCATGATCGTATGCAGCCATCACATGGTCGTAACCTGCAAACGCACTCACCAACATGATCAGTGTCGATTCAGGTAGGTGGAAGTTAGTGATAAGACAATCAACCAACTGGTATTCATAACCAGGGAAAATAAAGATTTCTGTATCACCAAAGAACGGCACTAACTCTGTACCATTTTTCAGAGCGTCTTGTGCTGCACTCTCTAAAGAACGAACCGATGTCGTGCCCACTGCGATAATGCGTCCGCCGCGTGCTTTTGTTGCCGCAACCGCATCCACCACTTCTTGCGGTACTTCAACGTACTCTGCATGCATGTGGTGATCGTTGATGTTGTCTACTTTTACTGGCTGGAATGTGCCCGCGCCAACGTGTAGCGTTACATAAGCGAACTCAACACCTTTAGCTTTCATGTCGGCCATTAGCTTGTCGTCAAAGTGAAGACCCGCTGTTGGTGCAGCTACCGCACCTGGCTTTTCATTATAGACCGTCTGGTAACGCTCTTTATCTGCGTCTTCATCTGGACGATCAATATAAGGAGGCAATGGCATGTGACCAACACTGTTCAGAATCTCTAGAACGCTTTGATCTGATGTGAAATGGATTTCAAATAACGCATCATGACGCGCTACCATTTCTGCTTCGTACTCATCATTCTCACCAAGGAACAGCTTAGTACCCGGCTTTGGTGATTTAGAACAACGAACATGCGCCAGAATGCTTTTCTCATCCAGCATACGCTCAACCAACACCTCAAGCTTACCGCCTGAAGCTTTGCGACCAAATACACGAGCTGGGATAACGCGCGTGTTATTGAAAACAACCAGATCGCCCGGTTCCACCAAATCTAAAACGTCCTTGAACGAACCATCAGTTAGGTTGCCGTTATTGCCATCTAATTTAAGCAGGCGGCTTGCTGTACGCTCTTCTTGAGGGTAGCGAGCAATGAGTTCATCTGGTAGGTCAAAGTGAAAATCTGAAACTTGCATTTTTCTGGTCTTGTTTGGTTGATGAATGAGTAGACGCGACTAAAAATTTCGCAGTGGGCTAGTATAGGCACACGAGCCGCAATAGCAAGGTTTACAGCTAGGGATTATTGTAAAGAGGCGTAAAATTATGCGACTTAATCCGCTCTCCAGTGAAATGAAATAGTTGTGTAAAACTCACCCAAAAATGCGCCAGCTCTCAGTTATTTTTTGGATAAAAAACTATAGTGAGAACAACAAATAAATAATAAGGAGGTTCGTATGATCAAGGTTGAAGATATGATGACTCGCAACCCTCATACTTTATTGCGCTCACACTCATTGGCCGATGCTAAGCACACCATGGAAGCGCTTGATATCCGCCATATCCCTGTCGTCGATGCCGATAGAAAACTATTGGGTGTAGTGACCCAACGAGACGTTCTCGCCGCCCAAGAATCTAGCCTACAAAACATTCCACCAGCTCAATCTTTTACCCTATCTACTCCCCTAAATGACATCATGCACAAAAACGTTATGTCAGTAGAGCCTCGAGCTGGGTTAAAAGAGTCAGCTATTTACATGCAGAAGCACAAAGTGGGCTGCTTACCAGTGGTCAGCCACGGCGAACTGGTTGGCATCATCACCGACAGTGACTTCGTCACCATCGCGATTAACTTGCTTGAACTACAAGAAGAAGTAGAGCCAGAAGAAGCTGAAGTGGATTAACCGTTGAGTGTGCAAAACAAAGAGCGGCTTAAATTGCCGCTCAAAGGTATAAATTAAATTCGCTTCTCAATGATGTCTCTTAAAGTAACTCAGACACCACATCCGCTAATTGGTGGAAGGTTTCACGGCGTGATGAGCTAGGGCGCCACACCAGGCCAATATCACGGTACGCTTGCTGGCCAGGAGGATCGATCACAACTAGGTTTTGATTTTCCAGCAATCCATGGTCGATAGCCATTTGTGGAATAAAGGTGGTTCCTAAACCGTTCGCGACCATTTGCACCAATGTATGGAGGCTTGTGGCGGTGAAAGGGTTTATTTTCTCTTTGTCGGTTAACTTACACGCTGACACCGCGTGCTCAGTTAAACAGTGCTCGTTCTCCAACAAGAATACCGATTCGTCTGGTAGGTCGTCATATTTAATAGGGACACTAATACCATCTGCTTGATTACGGCTGATCACCATTCTAAAAGGATCTTGTCCAACCACTTTGCTCTCCATGTTGTCGATATCAACAGGCAGAGCCAGAATCAGTACATCTAACTCACCGTGGCGCAGTGCCGCGAGTAAGTTCGTTGTGGTGTCTTCGCGCAACAGCAGATTTAATTGAGGAAAGCGTTGGTTGGCTTCTTGTACTAAATCGCACAAAAGAAATGGCGCAATGGTAGGAATGCACCCTACTCGCAGCTGACCTTGCATCGCATCGCCATTACATAGGTTTCCGAGTTCAACCAAGTCCTGCCCTTTCGCCAATAACTCTCGGCCATGCTTAACCACCAGCTCTCCCGCTTGAGTGAAAACGAGTGGGCTCTTTTTATCTTTCTTCTCATACAAAGGGCAACCGATCAGCTCTTCTAGGTTTTGGATACCTTTACTCAGAGTAGATTGGCTAACGAAACAGCGATCAGCGGCGTCGCTAAAGTGGCGTGTTTCGTGAAGAGTAACAAGATAGTGAAGTTGCTTAAGACTTGGCCATTTATTCATGAAATTACTTTGTAATATGAGTAGGATAAGTTACACGAAGGTCCTAAGACCTGAGAAAAGGACAAAGAATAAGCTTATCGCTTTTTTCGATGAACTTAATCTATTTAATTCGCTTTTTTCTATAGTACCGATTGTACTATAGTTTGTCGCGTAGAAACGGAGCCCAAACAAAGATGTGTTGGGCCAACTAATTTTTTAGGAGATTCCAAAATGGTACTAGTAGGTCGTCAAGCCCCTGACTTTACTGCAGCAGCTGTTCTAGGTAACGGTGAGATCGTTGATAACTTCAACTTCGCAGAATTCACTAAAGGTAAGAAAGCGGTTGTTTTCTTCTACCCACTAGACTTCACTTTCGTTTGTCCTTCAGAGCTAATCGCTTTCGACAACCGTCTAGAAGATTTCCAAGCTAAAGGCGTTGAAGTAATCGGTGTTTCTATCGATTCTCAATTCTCTCACAACGCATGGCGTAACACTGCTATCGCTGACGGCGGTATCGGTCAAGTTAAATACCCACTAGTTGCTGACGTTAAGCACGAAATCTGCAAAGCATACGATGTTGAGCACCCAGAAGCAGGCGTTGCTTTCCGTGGTTCTTTCCTAATCGACGCTGACGGCCTTGTACGTCACCAAGTAGTTAACGATCTTCCACTAGGTCGTAACATCGACGAAATGCTACGCATGGTAGATGCACTAAACTTCCACGAGAAGAACGGTGAAGTTTGTCCTGCACAATGGGAAGAAGGTAAATCAGGTATGGACGCATCTCCAAAAGGTGTTGCAGCATTCCTATCTGAGCACGCTGACGACCTAAGCAAGTAATTACATTCTTAAGCCCGACTCAACACGGGTGAATGGTTGGATGACTCTCTATAAAGAGAAATAAAGCATAAGCTACAGCGCAAAGCGCACCGCCAATCAGTTAAGAAGTAAAGTCTTATCCAAAGCCCGAAGTTAACGCTTCGGGCTTTTTGCACCTATTGCTTCCACAATGATTTATTCCTTGCTCACCTCCACTATGAATAGGGGTAACCGCAAAGCGAAACTTTACCTCTATTTTCCTCTATCACTACCTATTCAGAATCGTCTCAAGATTGCTATGATTTCCTCAGTCTCAATTTGAACGAGTTAAATATCATGAACATCGAAATTGAAGTTTGTATCGATAACCTAGAATCTCTACATAATGCTCTAGCAGGCGGAGCAAATCGTATTGAGCTCTGCTCTTCACTAGCACTTGGTGGATTAACTCCAAGCCTAGGAATGATGAAGCAAGCCGCTCGCATCTCATCGGTCCCCGTGTATGCCATGATTCGCCCAAGACAAGGCGACTTCATCTTCGATAATGACGATATGATGTGCATGCTTGATGATATCCAAGCCGCTGCCGATGCTGGTTTAGATGGTGTGGTATTAGGTGTGCTTACCGCTCAAGGTGAAATAGACATGGCTGCTATGAAAGCACTAACCTCAAAAGCCCACCAGCTAAAACTTGGCGTGACCTTTCATCGTGCTATAGACCAACTTAAGGATTACCAAAAAGCCATAGAACAGATTGTCGAACTTGGTTGTGAACGTGTTTTAACTTCAGGTTTAGCAAGTAACGCGGAGCAAGGAAAAGATATTCTCAAGGAAATGGTTAAGCTCACTCAAGGCCGCTTAGACATTATGGCTGGGGCAGGCGTTACCGCTGAAAATGGCCGAGAAATTCTTAAGCACACTGGCGTTCAAGCACTGCATCTATCTGGCAAGTCGACAAGACCAAGCTTAATAACACAAGCCTCTCAAGCTCAAATGGGGCATGATGATGTAGACGATTACTTAATCCCAGTAACGAGCACGGCAAAGATTCAAAACCTGATAGCCTCGCTTAACAAATAGATAAACACCGAGAGCTGACTAAACACCAACACAACATGGCTAGTAAAAGCTTAGAAGTCACGTATATTAGTAAACTCAATATGGCAACTCATGGAATGTTATGGCTAAGGATCTATTCAGCTCTCTTGATTTAAACCTATTGCGTACCTTTTTGATTGTTTACCAGGAAAAAAACACCAGAAAGGCAGCAGAGCGTTTATTCGTCTCTCAGCCAGCAGTGAGTCAAGCTCTACAGAAACTACGTCATCACTTTTCAGATGATCTATTCGTGAAAGTGCATGGAGGACTGCAAGCTACTGCGTTTTGTGAAGACCTTGCCAATACAATAACCCCTTACTTTCATGGATTAGAATCAGCACTCAATAAATCGATTCAATTTCAACCTAGCGATATTGATTATAAGATCCGCCTAGCACTCTCTCCTGTAGTACTTACTTGTCTTTCCGGCTCTCTATATGCGCGGATAAAAGCGCAAGCACCTAACGCTCAACTGGAACTATTAAGTTGGAACCTATCGACGCAAGAAGATATACAAAAAGGCATCATCGACTTAGGTGTTAGTTATGTCATTCCCAATTCAACAAAAGAGGTTTACGCTAAGAAGCTCCTAGACCTAACTGGGCGCATTTTTGTTAGGCAAGACCATCCAATCAAAAAGTCCCTAATAGAACCAAAGGACATGGCTGGTTTTGAAATAGCTTCAATGATTTCTCCTGGTTGGAATGATAATTATAGTTACGCAGCAAAGTTACTTGAGAGCTACTCTATTGAACACAAAGTTGGTTTTCGTTCAGAACTTATTATGGCCATTATCGATGTGATCTTACACACCGACATGTACATGCCCCACTCCAATATATTTCCAGTGGAGAATTACCCAGGCTTAAGAGCGATTGATGTGTTAGTTGAAGGGGAGCATTACCAAATTCCAATTCATGCTCACATGCATATCAAAAACCGGAACGCTCCAATAACTCTCTGGCTATTTTCAGAGATCAAACAAGCCCTGATAGAACAGGTTAATAAGCAAGACTTATCACAAGTATAAAAACACCTACTTAGCCTAAAAATAATACACTGTTTAATATTTACTCCATCGACACGGAGTCAATAAATTAAACCATAGTAAGGATGCTCAATATTTAATCTTATTGAGAGTGTATTCAATGAAAAGTCAATTATTGCAGTGTCACTAGCTACTGTATTTTCACTTCCTGCGATCGCAGATGTTGATGTTCAAAACCCTATCTGGAATGAACAGCCATCAAACCCAATTGAATTACCAAAACCAATAAATCCGATTGAACAGACCCCAACTCAACCTAAATTACCTGAGCCGTCTCAGCCAATTGAAAATACACCATGGCAGCCACCTATAGATGGTGAACTTCCAGACATCTCAGGCCCAACTGAAGCTGAGCGAGCATCTGCTCTTGAATTAAGCTTCAATGCAATGGCCGCAGAATATAATGCGAAGTTCAATGATCATGCTGAACAAATGGATGGTATTCGTGCAAGTTTGCACGCTGTAACGAATGCTCGTCCATTCGTTACCAACGGTGAATTTGCTATTGGTGCGGGTGTTGGCTTTGCAGGATCGAAAGAAGCACTTGCGTTAGGCGGCGCATACGGAATCAATGAAAGCCTAAGTGTTTCTGGCACTTTCCACTATGAAACATCAGGTAAATACTCATCTTCAGATGTTGCTGGCGGCGTTGGCCTTCAGTACAGCTTTAAATAGAGCACTCTCTCCCTGCTATGGATGGTGGGGACTTCAACAAATAAAAGGTTAGTGTGATTGGAGTGTTGAATGATAAATAGCACAAGTTAGCTTGTCATGAGCCTTCATCCCCACTAAGCCATTCTTTTAATTAGATCTTCATAAGGATAAGTTAATGCTAAGGAGTGCATCAATTTACCTCGGTGGTACTATGAAATTTAGAACTCTTCTCCTAGTGTCAGCTTTATTCTCAACCTCAGCTTTTTCAACCGGTCTTCACCTTTCACCAGAATTTAAAATAGGCCCTTATCATGGATTTGGTGTTCAGGTTGGCTTGACTGATGTCGCGGATCTAGGTGCGCTTTACGTAAGCTACTCAGATATTTGGTACGAGAGTGGTCGTTATGATGAAACGGTAAACTCGTATCGGATTGGTATCCAGAACATGTTTGGTTCACAGCAAATTCACGGCTTTCAAGCTGAGATTGGATTTGCCGACTACGACGGTGAAAAGACACGTTCTGACATTACGGAAAGTAAGACTGCGACAGGCTTAAGTTTAGGTGGTGCCTATGTGTATCAAGCAACGCCAATACTCGCACTCAGAGCGGGGGCCGACTTGAATCTGTTTGATCACAATAAGACTTTTGTACCTTACAACACCACTATCAACTTAAACCTAGGCGCTATACTGAGCTTCTAGCTAAGCTGTTTACTTTAGTGCGTCATCTAGGCTCTGATCGCCAAGGTGACGCACATCTTTGCCTTTAACGAAGTAGATAATGTACTCACAGATATTCTGGCAACGATCCCCCACTCGCTCAATGGCTCTCGCAGACCACATCACTTGCAAGATGTTAGGAATATTCTTCGGGTCTTCCATCATATAAGTCATCAATTGACGAATCACCGCTTCGTATTCAGCATCCAATTTGTCATCAAGTTTATGTACCTCTGCTGCCGCATCCACATCCATGCGAGCAAATGCGTCTAAAACTTGGTGTAGCATGGTGATTGCTTGTCGGCATAGAGGCTCTAGCGATACATGGAATTTTTGTTCTTTTGTCGAAGGGATATCAATAGCACCCTGTGCGATCTTCGAAGCAACATCACCAATACGCTCCAGGTCAGTAATCGTCTTGATGATCGCCATTATCAAACGCAGATCTTTTGCCGTTGGCTGACGCTTAGCGATAATACGAGTACATGCCTCATCAATCGACACTTCCATCGCATTAACTTTATGGTCATCACGAATCACTTTCTTCGCTAGTTCCAAATCATCTTTATGGAGTGCCTGCATCGCAAAAGAGAGTTGCTGCTCCACCAACCCACCCATAGTCAATACATGGGTACGGATAGACTCTAACTCGACGTTGAATTGTCCTGAGATGTGGCGACCAAATTGCATGTCAGCTCCTTAAAAAGAAATGGATAAGTCATTTATATTGGAGTGACTTAGCTCCAATGATGAGAACGGTACAGTTAACCGTATCGACCAGTAATGTAGTCTTCCGTTTGATTTTTCAATGGCGACGTAAATATTGAATCCGTATCTGAGTACTCGATCAATTTTCCCATATGAATAAAGGCAGTATGGTCACTCACACGCGCAGCCTGCTGCATGTTATGCGTTACGATGACAACCGTATATTGCGTCTTGAGGTCGTTGATTAGCTCTTCAATCGTCAATGTTGAAATAGGATCCAATGCCGATGTCGGCTCATCCAACAACAAGACCTCCGGCTCAATCGCGACAGCACGTGCAATCACCAAACGCTGCTGCTGACCACCAGACAAACCGAAAGCATTCTCATGTAAACGATCTTTTACTTCATCCCACAATGCAGCAGCACGCAGTGATCGTTCTACGGCATCATCAAGATCTCGGCTGTTGCTCACACCTTGCAGCCTCAGTCCATAAACCACATTTTCATAGATAGATTTAGGAAACGGGTTTGGGCGCTGAAACACCATACCGACACGGCGACGCAGAGTCGCAACATCAACTTTAGGATGGTAGATATTCTTGCCATGAAGCTTCACTTTTCCGGAAACTTTGCAGCCTTCGACAAGATCGTTCATACGATTGATACAACGTAGTAAGGTCGACTTACCACACCCCGAAGGACCGATAAATGCCGTCACCTGCCCTTTGGGTATCTTCATAGAGATATCATCGAGCGCTTGGCTTTCTTTGTAGTAAAGATTGAGCCCTTCAATCGAGATAGCAATTTGTTCTTCCTTTAGATTATGTACATCTAAAGGTGCTTGGTAACCCAAGGTTTCATTAATTGAGAACATCTTAATCTTGTCCTAAGGTTCGGTACTTTTCACGTAAGTTATTACGGATATTAATCGCCGTTAAATTCAGCCCCACGATAACCGTAACCAATAAAAACGAAGTCGCATACACCAATGGACGCGCAGCCTCTATATTCGATGTTTGAAATCCAACATCATAGATATGAAAGCCTAAATGCATGAACTTTCTATCTAAGTGTATGTACGGAAACTGACTATCAACAGGCAAGCTTGATGCAAGTTTTACAACACCTACCAGCATTAATGGAGCCACTTCACCCGCAGCTCTTGCAATCGCCAAGATCAAGCCGGTAATGATCGCAGGGCTTGCCATAGGCAGAACAATGCGCCACAAGGTCTCAAACTGAGTCGCGCCGAGCGCTAAAGAGCCATGCCTTACCGAGCTTGGGATACGAGTTAAACCCTCTTCGGTCGTCACAATCACGACAGGGAGTGTCAACACAGCCAAAGTCAGTGCAGACCAAAGTAAGCCTGGTGTCCCAAAGGTAGGGGCAGGTAGTCGCTCTGCATAAAACAGAGTATCGATCGAGCCACCAATGGTATAAACGAAAAAACCTAAACCAAAAACGCCATACACGATTGAAGGCACACCGGCTAGGTTGATAACCGCAATTCGAATCAAACGGGTAAGCGCATTGTTTTTCGCGTATTCATGTAAGTAGATCGCCGCCACCACCCCAAGAGGCATCACCACAATCGACATCAGAATAACCAGTAACACTGTACCAAAGATAGCTGGGAAGACGCCGCCTTCTGAATTAGACTCGCGTGGGTTTTCTGATAAGAACTTCCACACTTGGTGACCCCAGTGCCCTACCTTCTCAAGGTAAGACATATTGTTCGGATACCAGTAATCCAGAATATGACTGAGCGAGATTTCAACCTGCTCACCCGTCATATCTTCAACAAGTAAACTCTCAACATTCAACTGTGTTCTGAGGTGCTCTAGCTTGATTTCGGCTTCATCTAACTGCTTATTGAGCTCAAGCCTAGTTGCGGTATAAGTTTTAAGGTACTCATCGCTCACAGACTCATTAAGTTCTAACTTACGCTTTTCTAGACGTAAGTTTTCCAACTGCCAGCTGATGTTACGAATCTCTTGGTTTACCACGCGTGACGTTTCAGCACGCAAGGTGTCAGCGAAAGCTAAACCATCTTTAAGCTTTTGGTCGATATCGGTGTAAAAAGTTCCCGATGCTGTTTTAAAACCAACCGGCTTACCAAAAAAGTAACCACCTCGGCTACGCTCTATCACCGCCCAATCTCGGGGAGTAGTAGGCTCGAGTAAATTCACATCCAGAATCGAGACAAAATCAGCAGGATAGAGTTCTCTATTCGCCACCTTGATGCTCAAACGTTGTATCAACCCTGTAGCAATGTTCTGGGGTGATAGTAGATCGTGAGCTTGCGGAACTTGCTCTATTGGAATGTATTTGCGTTCATACAGCTGACCGATCAACACATCTTGTTGAGATACGGTTTCATCGAGGTCCACAACCAAAGATAGATCTTTAGAGTCGACTTGCCACTGATACAAAGGCGCAGGCCAAAAGTAGGTCAGCCCTTTCCAGCCGATCAACAGCATCAACCCAAGAACCGAAAGCATACTGATGCTCACTGCCCCACCGGTTAGCCAGATCCACGGCGAGCCAGATTTAACCCATGATAGCAATGACTTGAGCCTATTCATCATGTGCTACCTGAGAGTGATTCAGCGAGTAACGATGCACGCAGTTCGCCAAGCCCCCAAAATTTATAAGCATAGATTCAGATTGAGGTGACACATTAACACTATAAAGCACGATATTTATCTCTCAATCTTTGTCGAACCCACTCCGCTAGCGAGTTCACAGCGAAGGTAAAAATAAACAGCAATAGCGCAGCTAAGAACAGCAAACGGAAATGCGACCCACCCACTTCCGATTCTGGAAGTTCGACAGCAATGGTCGCGGATAGTGTCCTCATCCCTTCTAAAATATTCCAATCAAGAATTGGCGTGTTGCCTGTCGCCATCAGGACGATCATGGTTTCACCAACGGCTCGCCCTAATCCCATCATGACCGCCGAAAAAATACCGGGGCTGGCTGTCAGTAAAACGACATAAATCAGGGTCTGCCACGCGGTTGCACCAAGCGCGAGTGAACCATCAGACAAGTGCTTCGGCACAGAGAAAATCGCATCTTCAGCAATCGTAAAAATGGTCGGGATAACAGCAAAACCCATAGCGAAACCGACTACTAGAGCATTACGTTGGTCAAAATCGATCCCATAGCCTGCTAGGAAAGTGCGTATATCACCGTCAAACAACAAGGCTTCGATACTGTTGCCCGCTGCGAATACTATAACGACCGTTGCAATCAGTACCGGAATCAAGATGAGTGCGTGCCAACCATTAGAGAAACGACTTGTCACAACCTTAGGTAAACAGAACCAAACAAGCCCTGTAATCAAAGCGCTCAGAGGCAACATCACCATCAAAGAGAATACAGCGGTTAAGTGAGTTTCAACGATTGGCGCAAACCATAGACCCGCGAGGAAACCAATGATTACGGTAGGCAAAGCTTCCATTAACTCAATCGACGGCTTCACTACTCGTCGCATGCGTGGCGACATAAAGTAAGCGGTATAAATTGCACCTAACACTGCAACAGGCACCGCAAACATCATGGCAAATAGCGCAGCTTTGATGGTACCAAAAGTGATAGGAACCAAACTGAACTTCTCTTCAAAGTCATCATTGGCAGAGGTTGATTGCCATACATACTGCGGCTCTGGATAACTCTCATACCAAACTTTTTGCCATAGTGAAGAGAATGAAATCTGAGGGTATTCATTGTCGACTTTCGCCACACTGATTTTATCATCAATCAGTGTCGCCAAATGTAGCTCATTGGCCGACATAGCAGCTAACTGAGGTGACTTATCAAACGCACGCTCAAACAGAGACAACTTTTCGCTGGTCGTATAATGGCTCTGTAATGTGCCGTTTTTGTAGAAGCTGTAGAACCCTTTTCGGTAGGTATCTGGCAGGATAAATTGTACTTCTTCAGCGAGCTGGAAATCTCGAATATGGGTTAGGCTACGCTTTTCATCTTTCAGCACATCAAACCACTGGGAGACTTGTCCATCCTGATGCGTAACCAACAACGAATAAGCACCAGACAACAAATCGATACTTTTCACATCGTGTTTGGCGTCATTCAAACTCAGATCGATCACCTCACGAACATCAAACCCTTTTTCAGCGAGCTTTAGCACCACTAAGTCAGACTTTGCTCGAAGGTATAAACTCTGCCCGTCAGGTGTCATCAATAACTGCTGCTGCGCGCCAAGCTTATCCGATAACCATTGACTATTCTTTAATACATAGCCACCAGCTAAGTCGCTTTGGTACCACTTTACTAGCACTCGTTGATCAGTTAACTGAGCGGCAACAGTAATATCGCGCCCGCTTTTAGAGAATACGAATTTATCAATCAACGCGCCGTTCGCAGTTTCGTCGGCTAAGAAGGGGTGAGGCAGAGCAACTTGCTCGATTTTTGGTTCAGCTTCAGCGCCCTTTTGGAGTACTGGCGCACTATACTCAGGGTAGAAGAAAGTGATATTGCTTGCGCTATCGGCAAAAGCAAACCAATTTTCAGCAGGGGTATTTCGAGAGAACGCAATAGGATCTGCTAATACACTTCGTTCGAAATAAGAGTGTGTATTTTGCGAGTCTAAGTCCCAAAACTGAACCAAACCAGACTTTTCGACAGTAAAGGCGTGTTGACCGTACTCATCAACCGATAGTGCGATAGGCTTATCTACCGCTACGGTTTTAACCGCTTGATCCGTCTCTAAACCAGTATCGGAAAATACCGGTAAAATGACCATTGCTAGATATACGAAGATCAAAACCAAGGCAGCTAAAACACTGACACCACCACATGTCACCGAAAAACGGACGAGACGATCTTTCAACCATCTTTTTTTGTCGCGCTCTTTCAATGAAAATTGGGCTGAAGCCATCTGTTTATCTACCTTTTTTTAGCTGCTGACATAATATGTATCTTAGATGACAATTATATTACAAGCTACGTTAAACAACTGAAACTAATAACAACTTTGTTCACCCTTTTTATTATCCAAAGATCATTACTTTTGTGAGCGCTAACGTTATAAATTAAACTAGTCACCCCAATAGTCAGCATTCAAGGATCAACAATACGATGGAAAAAGACTATGTCGCAAAAGAACTTAGCTGGTTATCGTTTAACGAAAGAGTGCTTCAAGAGGCCGCTGACAAGTCTGTCCCTTTGATCGAAAGAGTTCGGTTTCTGGGGATCTACTCGAAAAACCTCGATGAGTTCTACAAAGTCCGATTTTCCGACGTAAAACGCAAGATCTTATTGCAAGATCCTGAGTCAAACTCTGATACCTCAAAAAACTTGCTGACTCAGATGCAACACAAGGCGAATGAGCTGGATGTTCATTTTCATTCACTTTACAAAGAGTTGTTGCTCGAATTAGCACGTAATCGTATTTTTTTGGTTAATGAACAGCAAATTAATACCGAGCAGAGTGATTGGCTTAAAAAATACTTTAGAAAGAAAATACTCCCGCATCTCACGCCTTTGCTACTCAACGAAGATAGCCAACTGCTCAATATCCTCAAAGACGAACAAAGTTACTTAGCTATCGATATTGAGCACAATGGGTCATCTCAATACGCTCTGTTAGAGATTCCATGTGACGCTTTACCTCGATTTGTCAAACTGCCGAGTCCGTCAGACTCACAACGTACTACCCTGATCTTATTAGATAATATAGTTCGCTTCTGCCTAGACGACTTACTTAAAGGCTTTTTCGAATACGATTCGCTGCGTTGCTTCGCCATCAAAATGACACGAGATGCAGACTATGACCTACAAGAAGACAGTAACTGCAGCCTTTTAGAATCGATGTCGATTGGCATTGAGCAACGTTTAACAGCGCTGCCGATACGCTTGATCTATGAATCCGAGATGCCACAAGAGATGCTGAATTTCTTACGAATCAAGCTCAAACTATCCGATTATGACAGCGTACTCTCTGGCGGTCGTTATCAAAACTTTAAGCACTTCTGTGATTTCCCAGCCCTTAATCGAGATGATCTCGTTAATGTGCCTCTCTCACCGATTAAGTGTGCGCCGTTTGCTCATTACAGTAACTATTTTGAAGCAATCAAAGCTCGCGATATCTTGTTGCACTACCCGTACCATACTTTCGATCACATTACCGAACTGGTCAGGCAGGCTTCGTTTGATCCCAAGGTAACGGTCATCAAAATCAACGTTTACCGAGTTGCTGAAGGTTCTAAGTTACTTAACTCGATCATTGATGCAGCCCACAATGGCAAGAAAGTCACCGTAGTGGTCGAGCTTCAAGCCCGTTTTGACGAGCAAGCTAACATTCAGTGGGCAAAGACACTTCAAGAAGCCGGAGTGAAGGTGGTTTATGGCATCCCCAGCCTAAAAATACACTCAAAATTACTGCTCATCAGGCGTAAGGACGGCAAGGCTATGGAGAATTATGTTCATATAGGTACAGGTAATTTTCATGAAATCACCGCTCGTATCTATACCGACTTCTCCTTGCTTACCGCAAATCCAGAGCTCACGGATGAAGTTCGCCAAGTCTTCAAATACATCGAAAATCCTTACCAGAAAACGCAGTTCAAACAACTGATAGTCTCACCTAAAAATACTAGAAAGCGTCTATATCAACTGATCGACAAAGAGATTCAGCATGCCTCAGAGGGTAAGCCTGCGAGCATAACTTTAAAGCTCAATAACTTGGTGGATCGTGAAATCATTGAAAAGCTCTATCTAGCCAGTCAAGCCAACGTAAAAGTTAAAATGATCATTCGAGGTATGTGCTCACTGGTTCCGGGAATACCCAACATAAGTGACAACATTGAGATCATCAGTGTCGTCGATCGTTTTCTTGAGCACCCAAGAGTGATGATCTTTCACAATGCTGGAAAGCCTAAGGTTTACATATCTTCCGCTGATTGGATGACTCGCAACTTTGACCATAGGATTGAAGTAGCAACACCAATCCTAGACTCGAAGATCAAGCAAACCATCATCGATATCACCGAGTTTCATTTTGACGATAAACGTAAGGCGCGGATGATCGATCATGCGATGAGCAATCAGTATAAGCCGTCACCCAACACTCAACTTACGCATTCCACATCACAACTCGCCACTTACCACTATATTAAACATATAGAGAAGCAAGCTCGTAAGAAGTACAAGCAAGAGAAGAAATCATGCCGCTAAGTGACGACAAACAATCAAGATGCATTGCTGCCATCGATTTAGGTTCGAACAGCTTTCATATGGTGGTCGCTCAAGTGTTTGGCAAACATCTACAACTCGTCAGCCGACATAAACAGAAAGTACGCTTAGGCGATGGGCTGGATGATCGCCACCAGCTATCAGATCAAGCGATTAATCGCGGGCTAGATTGTCTAAAAGTATTCGCAGAACGACTCACTGATTTTGAGATAGATGATGTTAGAGTCGTTGCTACTCATACTCTACGAAAAGCAAAGAACTCAAATACCTTCATAGAACAAGCCAAACTCATTTTTCCTTTTCCCATCGAGATCATTTCAGGGCAAGAGGAAGCGCGATTGATCTACAACGGGGTTGAACATACTCAGACCGCATCCAAATCAAAGCTCGTTATCGATATTGGTGGAGGAAGTACTGAGATAGTGACCGGACAGGGCTTCACACCCGAAGTCATACATAGTTTACCTATGGGGTGCGTCAGCTTTACTCAACGTTTCTTCAGTGATAACCAGCTAACTTCTCAGCATTTTGCTACCGCGTATACCGCAGCGATTCAACTGTTAACACCTGTCATTAAGAACTACCAAGCCGCCTCTTGGGAGATCGCTTTTGGCTCATCTGGCACCGCGAAATCAATTAAAGAGGTACTCAAGGGTTTGGGCTTTGTCGATGAGCACATCACGCCACAACGGCTTACTTATCTAAAAAACCATCTAGCGGAGTTTTCATCTGTAGAGAGCATCAAACTGTTGGGTTTGAGCGATGAGCGGAAGCCCGTGTTTGCTGCCGGTGTTACGATTCTTTCCGCTGTTATGGATAGCTTAAATATAGATGAGCTGTATGTCTCTGATGGAGCATTAAGAGAAGGCGTGCTTTATGACATGGAAGATAAGTTCAAGAGCCTTGATATAAGGTCTCGTACCGCAGAAACATTACTCTCTCGCTATCATGTTGACTTAACACATGCCGAAAAAGTCAAACAGACAGCCAACGCCCTATTACTACAAGCAAAACCACAACTAAAAGGCACTATAGACTCTGAGTTATTTGACCTACTTGGTTGGTCTGCACTGCTACATGAAGTAGGCCAAAGCGTGGCATTCCAAGGATATCACCGCCATTCAGCGTATCTAATTAAACACACCACCATGCCCGGTTTTAATACCGAGCAACAACGTCTAATTTCTATCGTCGTTCGATGTCAAAGAAAAGCGATCAAGCCGCAAGACTTGCCAACATTATCACTGTTTTCGTTGCAACAAGTGACGCTGATGATTCGAATTCTTAGGCTGGCAATCTTACTCAATCGACAACGCAGCCAAGCACCAGTGCCCAATATAAAACTAACCATAAAGATGGATGACCATTGGTGTTTGACTGGTAAAAAGAGTGACTGGTTAGATACAAACCAACTACTCAATTACGAGTTAAAAGAAGAACAGCAGCGCTGGAAAAGTGCCGGTTGGTGTTTAGATTTGAAATGAGGGAAATAGCCTACCGCAAGTAGGCTATCTGTATATTGAGTTTGAGCTATAACCCAACTTTCGCGAGTTCTTGTTCTGCAAATTCAGACGGTATCGCTAGATAGCCATCTTTTTCTACAAGCTCCTGTCCCTGCTTTGAGAATACAAAAGTAAGGAACTCTCTCTCAACCGGAGAAAGTGGTTTATCCGGGTGCTTATTCACATACACATAGAGAAAACGAGATAAAGGGTAATCACCACTCAAGATATTCGCACGCGTAGGCTCAACATAATTAGAGCCGTGCTCTGCAATAGGAATCAACTTAACCCCTGCTACGCGGTAGCCAATGCCTGAGTAGCCAATCCCACTAATGGATGAGGCGACCGACTGAACGACAGAAGCCGAACCTGGTTGCTCATTCACGCGATTTTTAAAGTCACCACCACACAGTGCATTCTGTTTGAAGTATCCATAAGTGCCCGATACAGAATTGCGACCGAACAGTTGGAATCTATGTTTTGCCCATGGCTGATCGATTCCAAGATCTTGCCAGTTATTGAGGGGCTTCGTTGCTCCGCACCGTAAAGTCTCAGAAAAGATGCCATCAATCTGACGAAAGTTAAGCCCTTCAATAGGGTTATCTCGGTGGACAAATAGCCCTATTGCATCAATTGCGACTCGTAATGCAGTTGGTTTATAGCCATGCTCTCTTTCAAAAGCTTCCACTTCACGCAGGCGCATTGGTCGGCTCATAGGGCCAAGGTGTGCTGTCCCTTCCGTCAATGCGGGAGGCGCAGTAGAAGAACCTGATGCTTGGACTTGAGCATTCACATTCGGATAATAGGATTTAAACTCCTCAACCCAGAGTGTTGTCATCCCAGCCAAAGTATCAGAACCGACCGACAACAAGCTTCCAGATATACCTGGAACCTTGGAATAATCAGGCAGTGATTCAACACTCTGTTCAGCGAAGCTTGGCCACGCCAATACCATCGCTAACATAGAACCAATAGGAAAACGCATCCTGCGTATTAAGTCACTCATGACACGGTCAATCGGTTTGGCAACGTGAAATGGAAACGACTGCCGACGCCCACTTCACTTTGAATTTCGAGGTGTGAATCGTGGTGGCTAAGTGCGTGCTTTACAATCGCCAATCCAAGACCACTACCACCGGTATCACGAGAGCGGGCTTTATCGACACGATAGAAGCGCTCTGTGAGTCGATGTAAGTGCTGAGGTTCAATGCCATCACCAGTATCTGACACATCTAAGCATGCGCCTTGGCTGGTTTGATACCAACGAACTTTAACCGTTGCCCCTGCGGGTGTGTATTTAACCGCGTTATAAACCAAATTCGAAATCGCACTTCTCAATTGGTCTTCGTCGGCAAGAACTCGCAGACTCTTATCGATATCAAACTCAAGCTTATGTTCTCGCTCACCACTAAGGCTCGCCGCCTCTTTCTCAAGAACTTCCAGCATCGCAGGAACGTTGACCACTTCATCCAACTCATGCATTGGCGCTGCTTCGATTTTTGAAAGCGTGAGCAACTGATTAACCAGACTGTTCATTCGATTGAGCTGCTCAGTCATGACACCATGCGCCTTGGTCCACATTGGGCCAACGATCATGTCTGGGTCTTCCGTCATTTCAAGATAACCTTGAAGGACGGTCATTGGTGTACGCAACTCATGAGAAACGTTAGCGAAGAAGTTACGGCGCATGCCCTCTAGTTGCTTAAGCTGGGTCACATCACGCACCACCATCAGGTGCTCACCCTCGGTATACGGCACAATACGCAGTTCTAGCATACGTTCCACATTCAGTGGAGAAGGCATCTCTAATGGCTCAGAGAAATCTTGCTTATTTAGGTACTTAATAAAATCTGGAGTACGAATCAAATTCGAGATCGGTTGACCTGAATCATCTGGCCAACGAAAGCCCAACAAATACTGAGCCAGCTTGTTACACCAAACGATATTGCCTTCACCGCGAAATACCACAACGGCATCGGGAAGCGATTCTGCACCATTACGGAAACGGCGAATAAGGTTGGTCAGCTCTTTGCGTTTACGACGCTGTCTCTGCTGCATACGATAGATGCCGTTAAACAGAGATTCCCAGTTACCAGAGCCTGAAGGTGGAGTTAGACGCTTCTCATCCCACAGCCATGCGGACAAACGCATTTGGTTGTGTAGATGCCAGCCGAGCTGCAATACCGTAGCAGCCAGCAGTAACCAAGGTAGATAACCGAATATCCATCCGACTAAAACCCATGGTGCGTAAAAAAAAGCCAGCTCCCAAGCCAGCTTTTTCCAGGTTAACTTTTCAACCATTCAGGACTCCGTAAACTGGGCAGCGAAGCCACATTAAGCCTTTGTAGAAAAACGGTAGCCAGCGCCACGAACCGTTTGGATTAGCTTATCGTGACCTGCAGATTCAAGCGCTTTACGCAGGCGTCGAATATGTACATCAACGGTGCGGTCTTCAACATAAACGTTGGTACCCCAAACATTGTTAAGCAGCTGCTCTCGGCTGTATACACGCTCTTGGTGTGTCATAAAGAAATGCAGCATTTTGAACTCTGTTGGTCCCATATCAACCGGGCCTTCGCTAGCGGTCACGCGGTGTGATACAGGGTCTAATTTAAGACCTTGAACATCAATCACATCTTCCAATGCCGTTGGTGTTACACGACGAATAACCGCTTTTAGGCGAGCCACAAGCTCTTTTGGTGAAAATGGTTTGGTAATGTAGTCGTCAGCACCAACTTCTAAACCACGAACCTTGTCTTCTTCTTCACCACGAGCCGTTAGCATCACCACTGGGATGTTGCGAGTTAACTCTTCACGCTTCATGTGCTTGATAAAGTTTATCCCGCTACCACCAGGTAGCATCCAATCTAGTAATACTAGATCTGGGAAAGGTTCACATAGCTTGTTTACCGCTGTATCGTAATCTTCAGCCTCTACTGCTTGGTAGCCTTTTTGTTCAAGTACAAAACACAGCATCTCACGAATAGGTGCTTCATCTTCAACGACCAGAATCCTTCTCGACATAATTGAATAGCCTTTGTATTTAATCAACGCATTGCATTATCTGAGTTAATTATGACACTTTTGTGACCTTTGAAAACAAATTTTCATATAACTGTCTCAAACGTTTCACTTTATAACTTTTGATACAGAGCTAAGGACAAATCGAATTAGATCTCATATCATGAGGCACTTCTAAAAAGGTATGAGAAAAATATATGTGGTTTAAAAATTGCCTAGTCTATCGCTTCAACCGTGATATTGATTTCAACGCAGATCAGCTAGAGAAACAACTTGAAGAATTCCGCTTTACTCCGTGTGGTAGCCAAGACAAACAGAAGTTTGGCTGGGTGCACGCAATGGGTAAACATGGCGATATGATGACGCACGTATCAGAGAACCGCATTCTAATCTGTGCAAAGAAAGAAGAGAAAATGCTTCCAGCATCTGTGATTAAAGAGTCACTGAATGCAAAAGTCGAAACACTTGAAGCAGAATCTGGCACTCCTCTTAAAAAGAAAGAGAAAGACAGCCTAAAAGAAGACATCATCATTGACCTTCTTCCTCGTGCATTTAGCCGCAGTAACTTCACATACGCGCTGATCATGCCAAAAGAAGGCTTCATTGTGGTTGATGCAAGCAGCTACAAAAAAGCAGAAGACGTGTTAGCTCTGCTGCGTAAAACAATGGGTAGCCTACCTGTTGTTCCTGCAATTCCTGAGCAAGCGATCGAAACAACACTAACCGAATGGGTTAAGTCGGGCGATACTCCTCAAGGCATTACTATGCTTGACGAAGCTGAGCTTAAATCAATCCAAGAAGACGGTGGTATTGTTCGAGTAAAGAAACAAGAGCTAGAAACCGACGAGATTAAAAACCACATCGAAGCAAATAAAGTGGTAACCAAGCTGCTTATCAACTGGCAAGATCGCATTGAATTCATCCTGGCTGAAGACGGCAGTATCAAACGCCTGAAGTTCAGCGATGAACTTAAAGATGAGAACGACGATATTCCTCGCGAAGACCAAGCTGCACGCTTTGATGCAGATTTCTCACTGCTATGTGGTGAGTTCAGCGTGTTCCTTCCGAATCTATTCGAATCACTAGGTGGATTAACTCAACCGAACGCTTAATCGGTATCTCCAAAGCTCAGGTGCTCCGTACCTGAGCTTATTTTCCCTACATTTCCCGCTGTATATTTATCCCTTCACTCTCTTCTTAATATCATTGCTATCTTTAGGGCTATCAACCAGACTCATTTTAGCGTAAAATTTGCGCCCCTTTGATATCACTTGGTGGTATCAACCTGACTTGAGATCAGATTAGAGAACGAAGCAATGACTACACAAAAACCATTTGTACCTGAACTATTATCACCGGCAGGAAGCCTTAAAAACATGCGTTACGCATTCGCCTACGGCGCAGATGCAGTTTACGCGGGCCAGCCACGTTACAGCCTTCGCGTTCGTAACAATGAGTTCAACCACGAAAACCTACAAATCGGTATCGATGAAGCTCATGCTCAAGGCAAAAAGTTATATGTTGTATGTAACATTCAGCCACACAACTCTAAACTAAAAACTTTCATTCGCGACCTTAAACCAGTTGTTGATATGGGCCCAGACGCTCTTATCATGTCTGATCCTGGTCTTATTATGATGGTTCGTGAAGCATTCCCTGAAATGCCTATCCACCTTTCAGTTCAAGCTAACGCTGTAAACTGGGCAACGGTAAAATTCTGGGCTACACAAGGCGTTGAGCGTGTAATCCTATCTCGTGAGCTATCACTTGAAGAGATCGAAGAGATCCGCGAACACTGTCCAGAGACAGAGCTAGAGATCTTTGTTCACGGTGCACTTTGCATGGCGTACTCTGGTCGTTGTCTACTTTCTGGTTACATGAACAAGCGCGATCCTAACCAAGGTACTTGCACTAACGCTTGTCGTTGGGAATACAAAACAGAAGCGGCAAAAGAAGACGAAAACGGTCAGATCGTTGAAGCAAACCCTACTGGTGTTGAGATTCAGGATGTTGAAGTTCAAGACGAACGTCCAGACAACACACTAGGTCTAGGTAAACCAACAGATGAAGTGGTTCTACTTTCAGAGTCGCACAAGCCTGAAGAGAAAATGGCTGCGTTTGAAGATGAGCATGGTACTTACATCATGAACTCTAAAGACCTTCGCGCAATCCAACACGTTGAACGTCTAACGAAGATGGGTGTTCACTCACTGAAAATCGAAGGCCGCACTAAGTCTTTCTACTACTGTGCTCGTACTGCACAAGTTTACCGTAAGGCTATCGATGACGCTGTAGCAGGCAAGCCATTTGATGAAAGTCTAATGGGTACACTAGAGAGCCTGGCGCACCGTGGCTACACTGAAGGCTTCCTACGTCGCCACACTCATGATACTTACCAAAACTACGAGTACGGTTACTCTATCTCTGATACTCAACAATTTGTTGGTGAATTCACAGGTAAACGCCGTGGCGATCTAGCGGAAGTGGAAGTGAAGAACAAATTCCTAGTAGGTGACAGCTTAGAAATGATGACACCGAAAGGTAACGTTGTTTTCACACTAGAGATGATGGAAAACCGTAAGTCTGAAGCCGTTGAAGACGCAAAAGGTAACGGTCACTTTGTATTCATCCCAGTACCAGCTGATCTAAACTTAGAGTACGGCTTGTTGATGCGTAACTTGAGCGAAGGCCAAGACACACGCAACGCATCTGGTAAGTAACTTTACTTAGAAAACTGAGAAGTAAGCAATGGCTCTGTTAATCACTGACAAGTGCATAAACTGCGATATGTGTGACCCTGAATGCCCAAACGGCGCAATCACTATGGGCGACAGCATCTTCGAAATCGACCCAGATTTATGTACTGAATGTAAAGGTCACTATGAGAAGCCAACGTGTCAGTCTGTATGCCCAATTACCAAATGCATCATCACTGATCCAAACCACATTGAAACTGAAGACGAGCTGCTAGAAAAGTTTGTTATCATTCAAGGCTTGACCTAAAAGAGAAAAGGTTCAACTTAATCAATAAGTTGAACCTTTTTCTTATCCGGATTTTTCCATGGGATAAATGTTGCAGAATAACTCTTTTTCGAACTGATATTCGAGTCGCTCTCGCCAATTTATCGACTGTGATACTGGTACTAGATAAAAGTTTTCCCGCCCAGTATCGGTCACAAATGCCATTCCATACTGCATCAATTCATAATGTACATCGTTAACAAAGCTAGGATCTAATCGCTGCCTACCTGTTAATAGGTTGATGTCATCTCTTGAAATAGAAATACCCGCATTCTCAGTGCTGAACCTATGTCTTAACCATTCTGAAAATTCCTTTGCACAAATCATAGTCATAGTCTTATCCTTGAATTATCTATCTACGGGCATCAGACTCTGATTTCACATACTACACATAAGCCGCATCTTTCACCCCAAACACATACTCCTGACCTAGCCCAGTCAAATTGCCGCTGTTTTTCTCAAATTAATGCTCTCAATATCAAACGATATTCTTAATTTCGTATTTATAAACTCTAGACAAAAGTGTGACATTTCTCCAGTTTTTAGAGTCGACAAAACGAGTGGCATTACCACCTTAATAAGCCATTGATAATTCGATTACTTATTCGAAATCAAGGCTAAACATTGACTAGGCATGACTTTAATTTTCTTTTTTTTCTTCTTGGTAACTACCTTTTTAGGTGGAGGGACAGGGATTGTTTTTGGCGCCCAACTCGCGAGCTCTTCGCCACAACCATCACCTTTAGGAGGTTTAGCTTGAGGGATACAATTGGCACTACCTTCTGGGCACTTTAAGCGAACATGAAAGTGAGAGTGATGTCCCCACCATGGCCTGATTTTGCCTAACCAGTCTCTTTCTTTAACATCAGAGACTTCCTGATCGCAAAGAGCCTCCTTAATCACTGGATGAACAAAAATGCGCACCACTTTTTCATCTTTAGCGGCATGGCGAATGACCTGGAAGTGGTCGTCTGTCCAATTGGACTTGCGAAGCTTGTAGTTAGTAAGATCGACAACACTGACTGGCTTGGGAACCGCGAGTTCGTTCTCAGAGAGTCTTTTGTCCGTTAACCTCAGCCATATATCAATATCCAATCCGGTTTGATGGCTCGAATGACCAGATGAAAAGCGCCCACCACGAGGAAGTGAGATATCACCAATCAATAGATTCGTGTTCAATTGCTCACTTGTTGTCACGCCGAGCCTTTCAACAAACTTAATAGCCTCTGTATGACCATAGTAACGCTCTCTTTGAGGACGAATAATCTGATAGCCAACACCATCAATCGGCAAGGCCTGTGCACCGTCCAGGCAGCCATTAGCATAACTGCCTATCGATGAGGTTGAGTTTGTCGTCGGGCTTTTCTCTTTCTCCCAAGATGTTGCCAAAGCAGAAAATGAATAAAACAGGACAAGCAAAACAAAAGATAACCTCATAACCATTCCATGTAAGTGATGCATATTATCTATATTAGTCGGCATTAATGAATAGTTGCCGATTATTGGCTACTTTTTTGGGGATAGACGGGAGCTATTTGAGATGGGAGAAGCTGAATGGAGCAATGAAGTATTTCGACATCAGAAAGCAAAAAGCTCCAGTCTTTCTACTAGAGCCTTAAATATGCGGGCTAGCGATTGAGCTCCCAACACGCATTATTTTGGTTAACCGAGGAATCCGCTACTTTATTGGTAATTTATCAACACCAGAAAGCAAAAAGGCTCTAGTCTTTCGACTAGAGCCTTAAATATGGCAGGGGTGGAGAGATTCGAACTCCCAACACGCGGATTTGGAATCCGCTGCTCTGCCAATTGGAGCTACACCCCTATTTCAGTTTTAAAGAGCTGAAACTCTGAATAAGTGGCGGAGTGGACGGGACTCGAACCCGCGACCCCCGGCGTGACAGGCCGGTATTCTAACCAACTGAACTACCACTCCGCAGTGGACTACTTGTCGTCGCTGACAAGTCGTTCATAACACTTTTTGTCTTCACTTTTGAAAAGTGAAAATAAATTTGGATCCTGGCGATGTCCTACTCTCACATGGGGAAGCCCCACACTACCATCGGCGCTATTGTGTTTCACTTCTGAGTTCGGCATGGAATCAGGTGGGTCCACAATGCTATGGTCGCCAAGCAAATTTTAAAATTCGGAAAGCTGTTTCTTGTTCTCTTCAAACTCATTCAAGCGTTTGTATCTTTGAGTCCATCAAAACCCCTTGGGTGTTGTATGGTTAAGCCTCACGGGCAATTAGTACAGGTTAGCTCAACGCCTCACAGCGCTTACACACCCTGCCTATCAACGTTCTAGTCTTGAACAACCCTTTAGGACACTTAAAGCGTCAGGGAAAACTCATCTCAGGGCTCGCTTCCCGCTTAGATGCTTTCAGCGGTTATCGATTCCGAACTTAGCTACCGGGCAATGCCATTGGCATGACAACCCGAACACCAGAGGTTCGTCCACTCCGGTCCTCTCGTACTAGGAGCAGCCCCCTTCAATTTTCCAACGCCCACGGCAGATAGGGACCGAACTGTCTCACGACGTTCTAAACCCAGCTCGCGTACCACTTTAAATGGCGAACAGCCATACCCTTGGGACCGACTTCAGCCCCAGGATGTGATGAGCCGACATCGAGGTGCCAAACACCGCCGTCGATATGAACTCTTGGGCGGTATCAGCCTGTTATCCCCGGAGTACCTTTTATCCGTTGAGCGATGGCCCTTCCATTCAGAACCACCGGATCACTATGACCTGCTTTCGCACCTGCTCGAATTGTCATTCTCGCAGTCAAGCGGGCTTATGCCATTGCACTAACCTCACGATGTCCAACCGTGATTAGCCCACCTTCGTGCTCCTCCGTTACTCTTTGGGAGGAGACCGCCCCAGTCAAACTACCCACCAGGCACTGTCCGTAACCCCGATTCAGGGGCCAACGTTAGAACATCAACACTACAAGGGTGGTATTTCAAGGACGACTCCACCACATCTGGCGACGCGGTTTCAAAGTCTCCCACCTATCCTACACATGTAGGGTCAATGTTCAGTGCCAAGCTGTAGTAAAGGTTCACGGGGTCTTTCCGTCTAGCCGCGGGTACACTGCATCTTCACAGCGATTTCAATTTCACTGAGTCTCGGGTGGAGACAGCGTGGCCATCATTACGCCATTCGTGCAGGTCGGAACTTACCCGACAAGGAATTTCGCTACCTTAGGACCGTTATAGTTACGGCCGCCGTTTACCGGGGCTTCGATCAAGAGCTTCGACCGAAGTCTAACCCCATCAATTAACCTTCCGGCACCGGGCAGGCGTCACACCGTATACGTCATCTTACGATTTTGCACAGTGCTGTGTTTTTAATAAACAGTTGCAGCCACCTGGTATCTGCGACTCTCGTCTGCTCCATCCGCAAGGGACTTCACTGATAAGAGCGTACCTTCTCCCGAAGTTACGGTACCATTTTGCCTAGTTCCTTCACCCGAGTTCTCTCAAGCGCCTTGGTATTCTCTACCCGACCACCTGTGTCGGTTTGGGGTACGATTCCTTACAATCTGAAGCTTAGAGGCTTTTCCTGGAAGCATGGCATCAATGACTTCACTACCGTAGTAGCTCGACATCGTATCTCAGCGTTAAGAAGAACCGGATTTACCTAATTCTTCCGCCTACGTACTTGAACCTGGACAACCGTCGCCAGGCCCACCTAGCCTTCTCCGTCCCCCCATCGCAATTGTAAGAAGTACGGGAATATTAACCCGTTTCCCATCGACTACGCCTTTCGGCCTCGCCTTAGGGGTCGACTTACCCTGCCCCGATTAACGTTGGACAGGAACCCTTGGTCTTCCGGCGAGGGAGTTTTTCACTCCCTTTATCGTTACTCATGTCAGCATTCGCACTTCTGATACCTCCAGCAGCCCTTACAGACCACCTTCAACGGCTTACAGAACGCTCCCCTACCCCACACACATAAGTGTGTAGCCGCAGCTTCGGTGTATAGCTTAGCCCCGTTACATCTTCCGCGCAGGCCGACTCGACCAGTGAGCTATTACGCTTTCTTTAAATGATGGCTGCTTCTAAGCCAACATCCTGGCTGTCTGAGCCTTCCCACATCGTTTCCCACTTAGCTATACTTTGGGACCTTAGCTGGCGGTCTGGGTTGTTTCCCTCTCCACGACGGACGTTAGCACCCGCCGTGTGTCTCCCGGATAGTACTTACTGGTATTCGGAGTTTGCAAAGGGTTGGTAAGTCGGGATGACCCCCTAGCCTTAACAGTGCTCTACCCCCAGTAGTATTCGTCCGAGGCGCTACCTAAATAGCTTTCGGGGAGAACCAGCTATCTCCAGGTTTGATTGGCCTTTCACCCCTAGCCACAAGTCATCCGCTAATTTTTCAACATTAGTCGGTTCGGTCCTCCAGTTGATGTTACTCAACCTTCAACCTGCCCATGGCTAGATCACCTGGTTTCGGGTCTAATCCTAGCAACTGTACGCCCAGTTAAGACTCGGTTTCCCTACGGCTCCCCTAAACGGTTAACCTTGCTACTAAAATTAAGTCGCTGACCCATTATACAAAAGGTACGCAGTCACACCACGAAGGTGCTCCTACTGCTTGTACGTACACGGTTTCAGGTTCTATTTCACTCCCCTCACAGGGGTTCTTTTCGCCTTTCCCTCACGGTACTGGTTCACTATCGGTCAGTCAGTAGTATTTAGCCTTGGAGGATGGTCCCCCCATATTCAGACAGGATATCACGTGTCCCGCCCTACTCGTTTTCACTGATGATGAGATGTCGACTACGGGGCTATCACCCTTTATTGCGGCACTTTCCAGAGCCTTCGTCTGTCTCATTAAAAGCTTAAGGGCTAATCCAATTTCGCTCGCCGCTACTTTCGGAATCTCGGTTGATTTCTCTTCCTCGGGGTACTTAGATGTTTCAGTTCCCCCGGTTTGCCTCTTGTTGCTATGTATTCACAACAAGATACTTACTTATGTAAGTGGGTTTCCCCATTCGGAAATCCCAGACTCAAATGACTTTTACTGTCTAATCTGGGCTTATCGCAAGTTAATACGTCCTTCATCGCCTCTGACTGCCAAGGCATCCACCGTGTACGCTTAGTCACTTAACCATACAACCCGAAGAGGTCTTTATGTATGGTAAACAACCAAGGTTTTTGATTGTAACAAGAAGGGTTAATTCTTATTACGTGTTTGCCGGACTCAATGGTGAATCAAACTAAGTTTGATTCGAATACAAGACACTTGAATGTGTTTGTGTTGTGTTTATCTAAAAGATAAACATTGAGAACTTTTAATTTGATTAACTCTAAGAGTTAATCAGTCAGCTTTCCAAATTGTTAAAGAGCTAGATATTTCAAAAGAAATAACCATTTTTAAAGATTCTTAAGGAAGAATACTTAAAGATGGTGGAGCTATGCGGGATCGAACCGCAGACCTCCTCGCTGCCAGCGAGGCGCTCTCCCAGCTGAGCTATAGCCCCATCTGGAAAAGTATTTCCTACTCTTAACTTTCTAAACCGTATCAATCTGTGTGGACACTTATCGTAAATATCTTCGTATAAGGAGGTGATCCAGCCCCAGGTTCCCCTAGGGCTACCTTGTTACGACTTCACCCCAGTCATGAACCACAAAGTGGTGAGCGTCCTCCCCGAAAGGTTAAACTACCCACTTCTTTTGCAGCCCACTCCCATGGTGTGACGGGCGGTGTGTACAAGGCCCGGGAACGTATTCACCGTAGCATTCTGATCTACGATTACTAGCGATTCCGACTTCATGGAGTCGAGTTGCAGACTCCAATCCGGACTACGACGCACTTTTTGGGATTCGCTCACTCTCGCAAGTTCGCCGCCCTCTGTATGCGCCATTGTAGCACGTGTGTAGCCCTACTCGTAAGGGCCATGATGACTTGACGTCGTCCCCACCTTCCTCCGGTTTATCACCGGCAGTCTCCCTGGAGTTCCCGACATTACTCGCTGGCAAACAAGGATAAGGGTTGCGCTCGTTGCGGGACTTAACCCAACATTTCACAACACGAGCTGACGACAGCCATGCAGCACCTGTCTCAGAGCTCCCGAAGGCACACCTGCGTCTCCGCTGGCTTCTCTGGATGTCAAGAGTAGGTAAGGTTCTTCGCGTTGCATCGAATTAAACCACATGCTCCACCGCTTGTGCGGGCCCCCGTCAATTCATTTGAGTTTTAATCTTGCGACCGTACTCCCCAGGCGGTCTACTTAACGCGTTAGCTCCGAAAGCCACGGCTCAAGGCCACAACCTCCAAGTAGACATCGTTTACGGCGTGGACTACCAGGGTATCTAATCCTGTTTGCTCCCCACGCTTTCGCATCTGAGTGTCAGTATCTGTCCAGGGGGCCGCCTTCGCCACTGGTATTCCTTCAGATCTCTACGCATTTCACCGCTACACCTGAAATTCTACCCCCCTCTACAGTACTCTAGTTCACCAGTTTCAAATGCAGTTCCGAGGTTGAGCCCCGGGCTTTCACATCTGACTTAATGAACCACCTGCATGCGCTTTACGCCCAGTAATTCCGATTAACGCTCGCACCCTCCGTATTACCGCGGCTGCTGGCACGGAGTTAGCCGGTGCTTCTTCTGTTGCTAACGTCAAGAGATGCCGCTATTAACGACACCCCCTTCCTCACAACTGAAAGTACTTTACAACCCGAAGGCCTTCTTCATACACGCGGCATGGCTGCATCAGGCTTTCGCCCATTGTGCAATATTCCCCACTGCTGCCTCCCGTAGGAGTCTGGACCGTGTCTCAGTTCCAGTGTGGCTGATCATCCTCTCAGACCAGCTAGGGATCGTCGCCTTGGTGAGCCATTACCTCACCAACTAGCTAATCCCACCTAGGCATATCTTGACGCGAGAGGCCCGAAGGTCCCCCTCTTTGGCCCGTAGGCATTATGCGGTATTAGCCATCGTTTCCAATGGTTATCCCCCACATCAAGGCAATTTCCTAGGCATTACTCACCCGTCCGCCGCTCGACGCCGTTATCGTTCCCCGAAGGTTCAGATAACTCGTTTCCGCTCGACTTGCATGTGTTAGGCCTGCCGCCAGCGTTCAATCTGAGCCATGATCAAACTCTTCAATTTAAGATTTTGTGACTCAATGAATACTGATTACATTACATAGTAATGTTGAATTGACTGTGCCGAATCTTACGATTCGAATTGGTCACTCAGTTCATTGAAATCAAGTTGAAACCGAAGTTTCACATTTGTCTTTGCTTTTAAAAAGCGAAAACAAACTTAGTGATATTCATCAACGAGTGCCCACACAGATTGATAGGTTTAAATTGTTAAAGAGCTTAACTTCTTAAATGTTCCTTTTAGTAAGGAGCCTCTCGAAGTGGACGGTCATTCTAGCGAATTAGGATTAAGTGTCAAACACTTTTTCCTGCTAATTTTTTCAAGCATCTTAAATGCTTATTTGCCGTTTCGTTGCTTTGTTCAAACCGCTTGGTTATCCCTGACAACGGAGGCGCATTATAGAGAGAATAATCTTGTGCACAAGGCTTAAAACGAAAAAAAGCCGCCACTGGCGACTGTTCGAATAGTATTTATACAAAGCGTTCGAAATAGGTACGATTTAGCCTAAATTTAGCGAATCGTACCTATTGTTTCGGCGCCAATTACTGGTGAGCAATAATTCTGTCGTTATTAACTAATAACTGCACTTTTTTATCTGGGTTAATTTTTCCGGCAAGTATCGCTTTCGCTAATGGGTTCTCGACACTTTGTTGAATCGCTCGTTTCAGAGGTCTTGCTCCATATACTGGATCAAAGCCAACTTGAGAAATTAGCTTCAGCGCTTTTTCCGATACCTCAAGTTCATATCCATTCTCCTCCATTCGTTTGCTTAAATGTTGAAGCTGAATAGAAGCAATTAATTGAATGTGCTCTTGGCCTAATGGATGGAATACCACGCTTTCATCAACACGGTTCAAAAACTCTGGTCGGAAATGTTTACCGACAACTTCCATCACTTCATTTTTGATGCCTTGATAATCAAGTGTATTGAAGTTTTCTTGGATGCGTGAAGAACCCAAGTTCGATGTCATGATCACGACCGTATTTCTGAAGTCGACCGTACGACCTTGCCCGTCGGTTAGACGCCCGTCATCAAGTACCTGAAGTAAAATGTTGAAAACATCTGGGTGCGCTTTCTCAATTTCATCTAACAAGATTACTGAATATGGTTTACGACGCACTGCTTCAGTTAAGTAACCACCTTCTTCGTAACCAACATAACCCGGAGGTGCGCCAACTAAACGAGCAACAGAGTGTTTCTCCATAAATTCAGACATGTCGATACGTACCATTGCATCGTCACTATCAAACATGAAGTTAGCGAGCGTTTTACAAAGCTCCGTTTTACCTACCCCTGTAGGACCAAGGAATAGGAAAGAACCAATTGGCTTATTCGGATCCGATAAACCAGCACGGCTACGACGAATCGCATTCGATACCACTTCTACCGCTTCGCCTTGGCCGATAACACGCTTATGCAGAACACCTTCCATCTTTAGAAGCTTCTCTTTTTCCGCTTCTAACATCTTGGAAACCGGAATCCCCGTTTGCTTTGATAGGACATCGGCAATTTCTGCATCAGTAACCTTATTACGTAGTAAGGTCATCTCTTGCATTTCAGCTTGAGTCGCAAGGTCTAGTTGTTTCTCCAGCTCTGGGATACGACCATATTGCAGTTCAGACATTCGATTTAGATCACCTGCACGTCTTGCAAAATCCATATCCATGCGAGCTTGTTCTAGCTCTGATTTGATATGTTGCGTGCCAGATAGTGCTGCTTTCTCAGCGTTCCACACTTCTTCAAGTTCAGCAAAGTCGCGTTCTTTATCTGAAAGCTCCGCTTGTAAGGTGCGAAGACGCTTTTCACTGGCTTCATCGTTTTCATTAGTCAGCGCTTGCTGCTCGATCTTAAGCTGAATGATCTTACGCTCGAGTTTATCCAGAGATTCAGGTTTTGAATCGATCTGCATACGGATACTCGATGCGGCTTCATCGATCAGATCAATTGCTTTATCTGGCAGTTGACGATCAGAAACATATCGGTGAGATAGTGTTGCTGCAGCGACAATGGCAGGGTCAGTAATTTCAACATGATGGTGAAGTTCATAACGCTCTTTCAAACCACGAAGAATCGCCACCGTGTCTTCGACCGTTGGTTCATCGACAAGCACTTTTTGGAAACGGCGCTCTAACGCAGGGTCTTTCTCTATGTATTGACGATATTCATCAAGAGTCGTTGCACCAACGCAGTGGAGTTCACCGCGAGCTAATGCTGGTTTCAGCATATTACCCGCATCCATAGAACCTTCACCTTTACCGGCGCCGACCATGGTATGAATTTCATCGATGAAGAGAATGATATTACCCTCTTCTTTAGACAATTCATTGAGAACTGACTTCAAACGCTCTTCAAACTCACCACGGTATTTAGCACCAGCCACCAAAGCGCCCATGTCTAATGACAATACGCGTCGGCCTCTTAAACCTTCTGGAACTTCATTATTAATAATGCGCTGAGCCAAACCTTCAACGATAGCTGTCTTACCAACACCAGGCTCACCGATAATGACTGGGTTGTTCTTAGTACGACGCTGGAGTACTTGGATCGTGCGACGGATTTCGTCATCTCGACCGATAACAGGGTCGAGCTTGCCTTGCTCTGCTCTTTCAGTCAGATCAATGGTGAACTTCTCTAATGCTTGGCGTCGGTCTTCGGCATTTGGGTCATCAACTTTTTGACCGCCACGAACCTGCTCGATAGCTTGAGATAATTTTTGCTCAGTAAGACCTAGCTCTTTAAGCAGGTTACCTAAAGGGCCTTTATCTTCAATTGCGGCAAGTAGGAAGACTTCCGAAGAAATGTATGTGTCTTGGCGCTTTTGTGCCACTTTGTCACATAGATTGAACAGAGTACCCATTGCATTCGAAAGCTGAACATCACCACCGATACCACTTACTTTCGGTACACGGTCTAATATTTCGCTTAGTTTTGAACGCAACTGAACCACATCAATATTCAACATGGTAAGTAATGGACGAATCGCACTACCATCTTGATTTAATAGCGACACCATTAGGTGTACAGGCTCTATATATTGGTGATCACGACCTAATGCGAGCGACTGAGCATCAGATATCGCAATTTGAAATTTACTAGTGAATCGATCGAGACGCATGCCAACCTTCCTACTCTTAGATATGTTTATCTTATGGTTAGAAGATGGATACGGTAACGCAGATTTTCAAGGGATAGGAATGAAGAATAGAGTTTATATAAAAATATAATTGCGCTGGATAAAAGCGGACACTTATTAAACGTTACTCTAGCCAAATAAAGGTAGCCTGACGGCCAGTAACACCATCTCGACGATAAGAATAGAAAGCATCAGAATCGGCAAAAGTACAAAGGTTCGAATCCGTCACTTGCGAAACACCCACTTTAGTCAGTCGTTGTGTAGCAAGCTGAGACATGTTCGCTAACCATTTGCCAGGTTCAGTTTTCGCTTTAAATGCAAGCTTGGCTTGAGGGTCAAAACTAACGAAAGCTTCTAACACATCATCACCAACCTCAAAGGCTTGTTTGCCAATCGCAGGACCAAGCCAAGCAATGATCTGATTGTCAGAGCTGAGATTAGAAAACTTTGCGACTGCATTTTCAAGAATACCACCAGCAAGACCACGCCATCCGGCATGAACTGCAGCAACTTGAGAGCCTTTAGTATCAGTAAGAATCGCTGGTAAACAATCCGCCGTCATAGCTGAACAAACCACGCCACGCGCAGTGGTGAAAGCTCCATCAGCATCGAGAACATTGGTTGTAGGCTCTAAAACCGTAACCACATCAGTCGAGTGTGTTTGGTTTAGCCATACCGGAGCTGCGGGCATGTTAGCGTGTTGCGTAAGCCATATTCGGTTACGTTCAACCAGTGAAGCATCATCCCCAACATGCATACCGAGGTTTAGCCCTTGATATGCATCAGCAGAAAAACCACCAACACGCGTCGAAGCAAAAGCCTTCACGTTACTTGGTGCGTTCCAGTTAGGGATGATCATCGACATAATTAAATGTCTTCTTCTAGGTTATCGCGAGCATCAACACGTAGTGCTTCAGCCATCACAACCATATCATTTGGCACAGGTGCGTGGAACTCAACTTCTTCACCCGTAATTGGGTGAACAAATTTAAGCATAACCGCGTGTAGTGCTTGACGATCAAAAGCACGAATCATCTTCGTTAGTTCTTCTGATGCGCCTTTTGGAATACGTGCACGACCGCCGTATGCAATATCACCTAGCAGTGGATGCTGAAGGTAAGACATGTGTACACGGATTTGGTGAGTACGACCCGTTTCTAGGCGTAGACGAATACGTGTATGTTCACGGAAATGCTCAGCAACGCGGTAGTGAGTTACCGCTGGCTTACCCGTTTCATTCACAGCCATCAAAGTACGCTTGGTTGCGTGGCGGCTAATGCCTTTTTCTACCATGCCACCAGCGGTCATTTTGCCGATTGCAATCGCTTCGTATTCACGAGTAATACGACGCTTAGCCAATGCACGTACAAGGCGAGTCTGTGCTGGTACTGTTTTAGCAACAACCATAAGGCCTGTTGTGTCTTTATCGAGACGGTGAACAATACCTGCACGAGGTACTTCAGCGATTTGTGGGTAGTGGTGCAGCAACGCGTTTAGCACGGTTCCATCCGGCGTACCTGCTCCTGGGTGAACAACAAAATCACGTGGCTTGTTGATCACCAGTAGATGTTCATCTTCAAAGACAATGTCTAGAGGAATATCTTGTGCTTCCCAGCGTTCTTCATCTTCAAGTTCAGCTTGTAAGATGATCTCTTCTCCGCCCATAACCTTAACGCGTGGCTTGGTAATAACTTCGCCATCCACTTGGACTTTGCCGTCAAGAAGCCACTCTTTAATACGAGAGCGAGAAAAATCGGTAAATAGTTCAGCGACAGCTTGGTCTAAACGTTGACCTAACTGGCTGCTTTTTACTGTGTCTGTTAATGTGATCTGCTGAGCCATATCGAACTTTTTTAAAAACCGTGAGACTAATACCCATTAGTATGGATAAAATAGAATAATTGCATCATTGTATCTGTTACTGGTTAGAAAGTAACGGAAGCTTACGAAATATTTAATTCAAGGAATCGACGCCTGACATGAAACACCTTACTTTAGCGGGTCTATTAGCCGTATCACTCTTGGCTGGTTGTTCAAGTACCGAAGAGATAGTGCCAGATGTACCGCCATCGGTTCTCTACTCTGAGGCGCAAGAATCGCTGCAAAGTGGTAGCTGGCTTTCAGCCATTGAAAAGCTAGAAGCCCTAGACTCTCGTTACCCTTTCGGCGCCTATTCTGAACAAGTACAGCTAGACCTGATTTACGCTTACTACAAAAATGATGACCTAGCGCTTGGCCTAGCGACCATTTCACGTTTCTTGCGTTTAAACCCAACTCACGAAAAACAAGACTGGGTTCTTTACATGCGCGGCCTAACGCACATGGCACAAGACAGAAACTTTATGCACGATATTTTTAATATCGACCGTAGCGACCGAGATCCTGAACCAGTAAAACTCGCTTTTGCTGATTTCAAACGACTACTAGAGCGCTTCCCAGCAAGCCCTTACGCAGAAGATGCACAAAAACGCATGTTCGCACTTAAAAACCGTTTGGCAGATTACGACCTAGCAACGGCAGATTTCTATCTGCGTCGTGAAGCTTGGATTGCTGCAATCAATAGAACGCAAGAATTGCAAAAGACTTACCCAGATACCATCGCTGCGCGTAAGTCTCTAAAAATTCAGCTAGAGGCTTACAAACAGCTTGGCCTTGAGGATGCAGTTCAAAGAACAGAAGCCTTGATTGAGCTAAACCCACTACCTTAGCCAACCATTCCTTTTATGACTAAAAAAGCGCGCTAATTTACTAGCGCGCTTTTTTTAAACCCATTCCACGAACTTGATGAATCGCACAATACACGGTATCTTCAATAAATAACTTTTAACAAAACATCAACATGGAGTGTGGGTGTGAGTAGGTTGTTATTATTTATTGGGATCGTGCTATTTAGCCAATTTTCCCACGCATTAGAACTCTCGCCATTAAGCAATAAGCCTTACATGGGGGACCTCGATGTACTCAAAACCAAAGGAACGGTGAGGGTGTTGGTCTCTGCTGACCTCGGCTTCTACTATATAGAAGATGGCAAGCCCAAAGGCATCGTTGCCGAGATGCTTTATCACTTCGAAAAAAGTCTTCGTAAGAAACACCCTTACCTGAACGTTCAAATTATTCCTGTGCAACGAGATGACCTTCTCCCCTCTTTACGGTCAGGCTATGGCGATATTGCTGTTGCAAACCTGACCGTAACCGATAAGCGATTAAAGGTGATCGACTTTTCAGATCCTATGATTAAAGACGGCAAAGAGCTCATTATCACAGGTAAGAACTTAGAACCAATTACCGAGATCAAGCAACTCAGTGGTAAGGAAGTATGGATTCGAGCAAGCTCTAGTTACTTCGAAAGCGTACAAAGGGTCAATAAAGAACTTAACGAACTGGGTTTACCGCCACTGCATGTCCACTTCATCGAAGAATCACTGCAAGACTATGAACTGATCGAACTCGTTAACCAAGGCTATATACAAGGTACGATTCTGGACAGTCACAAAGCGAAACTCTGGATCGATATGATGGAAAACATTCAAGTCCATCACGACTTACCTTTGCGCGAAAATGGTCAAATAGCGTGGGCATTAAGAAAAGACAGCCCTCAGCTAAAGAAAGAGATAAACAAATACGTTAAGACCGCTCGGACAGGCACGCTGCTTGGGAACGTGATCTATAAGAAATACATCGATAACACTCGTTGGTTAGGTCGTGCGCTCAACCCGAATAAAGTCGATCGTGTTGCTAAACTGGCGGATGTTTTTGAAAAGTATTCGAGTAAGTATGAATTCGATCCTTTGATGATGTCTGCGCAAGGCTTCCAAGAGTCTGGCCTTGATCAAAGCAGAGTCTCCCACCGAGGTGCTATCGGAGTGATGCAGGTTCTCCCTAGCACTGCGAGAGACAAAAACGTCAACATCAAGAATATCCACATCGTCGATAACAACATCCATGCTGGCGTAAAGTACATGCGCTTCATTAAAGATAGATATTTTGATGACCCAGCCATTACTCCAGATAACCAGCTTTACTTTACTCTCGCCTCCTACAACGCAGGCCCCGCTAAAATCAGGAAGATGAGGAACCTTGCGAAGAAGAAAGGCTACAACCCAAACATCTGGTTTAAAAACGTAGAGATCATTACGCGTAAATACGTCAGTAAAGAGCCTGTCACCTACGTTGCCAATATCAATCGCTACTTCGTCATTTATAAACAACTAGAGGCAATCAATGTTATTAGAGAGAACGGCACAGCGAGATTGCTCAAAACAAATGATTAGAGCGACTTTAAACTTGAATCCGGCAAGAAAAAACATTGAGTAAAGCTAAAAACACAAAAGCCGCATAAGCAAAGTTATGCGGCTTTTGTTTGTCTAATTTTGAAGAAGCTTACCTAGCGATATGTATCACGTGCTCTGGATCACAAAATGCTTTTGGATAAATATCCATCAAACACTTTCTGTAAGCTGCAAGACGCCCCTAAAAACTGATTTAATTTTTAGCGAAGCCTTGCCTCCAAGTTATCGTTTTTCATAAGGATAACAAGCATTTTTCGCCAAAAAGATATCAAGACTTGCGTAAGATCACATTTGATTTTAATGCTCATTCCACCCAACCAAAACAAGATCTAGATCACATTATCAATTTCCAAAAGTCGTAATCTGAAGTTAACCCATGAGGGATACAACAGAGGAAAACTTCTATGAAAATGAACATCACTGGTAAAAACATCGACATTACCTCTGCAATCCGTGATCACATAGAAAGCAAATTTAAAAAGCTGGATAAATGGCAAGTAGACATCATTGGTTGCCAAGCGAGCTTTAGTGAAGAGCCAAACAAGAAGAAGAAATTTGAAGCGGTAATCACTGTACCAAAAGGACAACTTGTAGCTTCATCAATCCATGACGACCTCTACGTTGCTATCAACGAAGTAGAACAAAAACTAGAGCGTCAACTGAACAAGCTACGCCATAAACCAGAAGCGCGCCGCGCTGAAAAGCCTGAAATCGAAGAGCTAGAAGCTGAAGTAGAATAAGGAAAGATAACAGATTAAAAAATAGCGCCTCAGGGCGCTATTTTTTTGCTTGACGCTCGTAGCTCGCTTGCTTATTGTGTTTAAACATTCATAAAACAATCACTTTTTATGCAAACTCAATCTTTGTTTATTTTTGACTTCTTTTTTCTTCCGTAAATCGGAGGCTAAGTCGTTTTAGAAAAACAAGTCAAAAACGAACAAGAAGCCTCCCAAACTAGGGAGGCTTTTTTATAAGGACACATTTATGACTGACCGCTCAATTTCACTGGATGATATCCGCCTTCGTCTTAATGATTTAGATGACGAACTACTGAAGCTACTTTCAGAACGTCGCAAGCTAAGCATCGAAGTTGCTAAAAGCAAGGTAGAGACATCAAAACCAGTTCGTGATGCAGTAAGAGAACAACAACTGTTGGTTAAGCTGATTAACAACGGTAAAGACAAATACGAATTGGATGCTCAGTACATTACTAAGCTGTTTCACACCATCATTGAAGATTCAGTTCTACTTCAACAGTCATACTTACAAAACCTCGCAAATCCACAAAGCCGTAAGCCTTTGGCTCGCGTGGCATTCTTGGGTTCTAAAGGCTCTTACTCGCACCTTGCAAGCCGTGAATACTTCAGCCGCAAGAATATGGAGTTGATTGAGTTAAACTGTAGCCATTTCAAAGAAGTTGCCTCAACAGTTGAGTCGGGACATGCAGATTACGGCGTATTACCGATTGAGAACACCAGCTCAGGTTCAATCAACGAAGTGTACGACCTGCTTCAACACACGACGCTTTATATCGTTGGTGAGCTATCTCAACCCATTGAGCACTGCCTAGTTGCTAAGAATGATATCCGTTTAGAAGACATCAAAACCCTCTATTCGCACCCACAACCTCACCAGCAATGCAGTGAGTTCTTGAGCCGTCTTAAAGATGTCACCCTTGAGTCTTGTGCCAGCACAGCTGACGCTATGAAAAAGGTGAAAGATCTGGACGGTGATGATGTCGCAGCGATTGGTAACGCATCGAGCGGTAAGCTTTACGGGCTTCAGCCAATCCAAGGTAACATTGCAAACCAAACAGAGAACCACACGCGTTTCATCGTGGTAGCACGCAAGCCAGTTGAAGTATCAACGCAAATCCCAGCCAAGACGACACTAATTATGTCGACTTCACAAGAGGCTGGTTCATTAGTAGAGACACTACTGATTCTGCAACGCTTAGGTATCAACATGACTAAGCTAGAGTCTCGTCCGATTATGGGTAACCCTTGGGAAGAGATGTTCTATGTAGACTTAGAAGCACATCTAGACTCGGACAATATGCAGCAAGCGATCACAGAGTTGACGGCCATTACTCGCCACTTAAAAGTCCTTGGTTGCTACCCAAGCGAAAACATCAAAGCGACTCAGGTTAAGCTGTCATAGCCGAGAACGAATAACGCTTTCAGCTAACTATAAGTATTTGGCCTACGGTAGGCCAAATACTTAAAACTAGTTTACCGTTCTACACCACCTCCCCTCCAAGTAGCCCTACGCTTTTCTAATAGAAAACTCATTAGTGGCTTTTTTATCAATAAAGACAAAACCTTACCGCCTTCACAGGAAAGCACCGTACAACGTGTAATTAATAGCGAGCTCACCCTAAGTAACATAAACTTACGCGCTCAAATTTATAAACCATGTTGTGAATAGCCATGAAGCTAAGTACGAAAATATTACTTCTGATTGCCCCCGTAATACTGATCAGTACTGCGGCTTCCAGCTATATCATCTACTCGACTCAAAAAAACAGTTTCATCAAACGCGAAGATAACGCTCTACAATTAAGCATGGAAAAACTGGCCGGGCACTTTCGCCAGTCACGCTCTTTTCTTAATAGCTATTCTTATGCGCTCACTAAAAGTGACATGATTAAACGCTTCTTCTTGGCTGAAGAGAACCCTAGCCAAGAACTCGCACTCATCGATGACCTGCACGAAACCGTCAAGTTGTTGCAAGATGGCGACGACAGCTTTACCGGACTCGCTCTGCTAGACAGTGATCGCACTGTCAGCTATTACGCCGAAAATAGCCGTGATCCCTTTGCAGAGATGGACCCTAAAGTATTAGAGTTCGTTGAACATCAATACCAAGAAAAACGCACAAGTTCGGGTACTGACTACATCCAAAACTCACAAGGTGAAGGTGTGCTTGTTCACTATGAAGTACTCGATAAAGAGAGCGTTTCAGCTCCGATAAGCGAACAACTCAACGATGTGTTTTTTCTCGTAGTATCTGTTTCTCTCGATAAGTTTAATTCACTACGAAAACAGATAGAGTTTGACTATCAAACCAGCCTTTTCTTTACCGATGAGCCGATATCCCTAGGGAATGGCTTAACTCAATCAGTAAAGCTAGGGCCTGAATTTTACGCAACACTCGACCCTGCTCATTTTTTGTTGGACAACAAACTCAAATCCATCTGGAATGAGCTCAGCGTGTCGTTTGCTCTTTCTGCTTTTGTCAGTATGGGCTTATTGCTCATGCTTTTATCTCGCTGTGTAATCAATCCAATCACACGTTTGGATAAGCAGCTGCAACAGGTCGAAAAAAAGCAAAGAAAGAACATTGAACGCTTAGGTACAAATGATGAATTAGGCCGCTTATCACAACGCTTTTACGACATGTATCAAGAGCTCGACAATACCTACCAACAAACCAAAGTGTTGGCAGAGAATGACCAACTGACCCAGATCCCCAACCGACTACAATTTCAGTCGTTTGTTCAGCAATCTCTTCCAGCCCCTGACTCGAAAACCAATACCTGGGTGCTCTATCTCGACTTAGACAACTTCAAGTTTGTGAACGACAAATACGGACACCAAATTGGGGACTCGATTCTCGTCTCCTTTGCTGAGCGCATCACAAAGCTCTGTAGTGAATATCAAGAAAGAGACAACGCTCACTGCATGCCTGCGCGCTTGTCGGGCGATGAGTTTGTTATCTATATCAATGCCCCAGCGAATGCCGACAATATTGCGCATCAGCTCTCGGAAAAGTTACTAGCTCCGCTACAAAAAGGGTTTATCACCGACTCAGGAAGCTTTCCAATCACAGTGAGTATTGGTATCGCGACCTATCCAAATGATGGGTATACCATCGAGAAACTACTCTCAAACGCGGACACCGCCATGTACCAAGCGAAACATGCTGGTAAGAATCAGTTCGCGGATTACTCGTTAGACTTGGATAAAACCATTCAACGTCAAGCCAATATTGAGCGAGCTCTGAGAGATCAGAACTTTGATGAAGAGTTTAAACTCGTTTACATGCCATATATGGACGCTGCAGGGCACCACGTAATTGGAGTTGAAGTTCTGCTACGTTGGGAGTCAGAACAGCTTGGTACAGTAGCTCCCAATGAGTTTATTCCAATTGCTGAGCAAACAGGGCTGTTCGAACTCGTCGATCGCTGGGTTATCGAGAATGCCTTTGCTTCTTTCCATCAGCTTCAGGCTCAATTTGATCACTCAATTCAGCTGTCCATCAACCTATCTTCGGCTGGGATAGAGACTACGCACCTCGCAGATTTCATTGAGCAACATGCCAAGATTAATGGCATTCCACCAAGCTTGATTGATTTTGAAATCACCGAGACCTTCTATTCAAATTCGCATGGCTTTCCGCTACTCAACGAACTCGCTCGAATGGGCTACCGATTAGCTATTGATGATTTTGGTTCGGGCTACACATCCATAACTCAATTGGTTGAGTACCCGACGCAAAAAATCAAATTGGATAAAGGTTTCTTGGAAGCCTTGATCGAAACAGACAATCAGAACATAGTTAAGCCTGTGATCGGACTGTGTCACGCGCAAGGCAAAACCGTGACTGCTGAAGGTATCGAAACCAAAGAGATGCACCAATGGCTACAAGACGCGCATTGCGACATGCTGCAAGGCTTCTACTTTGGTAAGCCTATGCCTCTCAATGAGCTAAATGATTGGTATCACGAACACCAACAGCGATTTAAGCACCAACAGAACGATTAACACGTACCAACTGAATCAAACGACTATAAGAATCGAATACATGAAATCTGTCATCATCGCCTCGCTAAATCCCGCTAAGATCAATGCTGTCAAAAGTGCTTTTGTCTCTGCGTTTCCCAACACCGAGTTTGAGTTCACGGGTGTAAGTGTGCCAAGTGGTGTTGCCGATCAGCCTATGAGTAATGATGAGACCTATCAAGGTGCAGTGAACCGTGTACACAATGCGACACAACAGCAGCCTAATGCGGATTTCTATGTCGGGTTAGAAGCGGGAATCGAAGGCGGTGTCACCTTTGCATGGATGGTGATTGAATCAAATGGTCAACGTGGAGAATCTCGCTCGGCAAGCCTGATGCTGCCACCAGCTGTTCTGGAGAAGCTAGAGTACGCTAACGAACTCGGGGATGTGATGGATGAAGTATTTGGTACTGACAATATCAAGCAAAAAGGTGGAGCAATTGGTTTACTGACACATAACCAGCTTTCACGTAGCTCGGTCTATCATCAAGCGTTAATCTTAGCCCTGATCCCATTTGTGAACCCTGAACATTTCCCAGCTTAACCAATGAATGCTTCTCAAGCTCTCTAGCAGTTCGATTGCAAGCTCTAGAAACTAAAAAACGCTAACTATCCGTTAGCGTTTTTTCAATTCGCACTCTCACTATTCAGTGATAGCTTAAGCCCAGTATTACTTAAGCAGCAGATCGGCAATAACCGCTTTCTCTTGTTCTGATTTTGCCTTGAGCTCATTAGAGCCTCTGGTGATGGTTGCCACGCCGACTCCCAACATCTGGCTTACTTGTCTTTGAGACATTTCACCTTTCATTAGCTCACAAAAAATATTAATTCGAGCAACCAGAGCATCTCGCTCATCGGGCGTCATCATCATGGTCAACAACAGTTCATGCTGATCTTTCTCAACCGCTGTCTTAACTAAATCCATGAGTTGTTGCCAGTTATCATATTCAGGTTGTGATGCCATATCTCTACACTTACTTTTAAATTCAGACTTTAAAGAGTCGCTTATCGATTGAAAGCGTTTACCACTTTATACCGAAATACTTGATGTGATCCAATGTAAAAAGGCAGTAAGCGGAAATGGTTCGCACTCACTGCCTTCGATTGTCACTCAGTTTTAGGTCTTATCGGCTTCTAGTATTTAGTTTTCACCTCATGGGGAGCCAAAAACTCACCCTGCTCACCCAAGATGTCTCGATAGTAAGTCTCAAACATTAAAATGTTCTGAACGTAACCACGTGTCTCTTTGAATGGAATCATCTCAATGAAAGCGAAGGCATCAAGTTTTTCATCACTGCGAGAACGCCACTGTTTCACACGGCTTGGTCCTGCATTGTAGGCAGCAAAAGCAAAAATACGGTTGTTATCATATTGAGAAAGCAAGCCATCTAAGTAGTGGCTGCCAATTTCGATATTCTTGCCGACATCGTAAAGATCATCGCTACCCTTGTACTTAATCTTGTGCTTGTTCGCCGTGTATTGCGCTGTCTTTGGCATAATTTGCATAACACCGCGAGCACCAACAGGAGAACGAGCTTCAGAGTCCATCGCGCTCTCTTGTCTTGCTAGAGACATCAAGGTGATTGGGTCAATATCATGCTTCTCTGCGTAGAAGTTAAACCACCACTTATGAGCGACCGGGAAACGCAATGCAATGTTATCCCACATTTTCGCTGAAATACTGGCAACGACAGTGAAGTGATTCCAACGCTGTGTTGCAGCGTAAGCAGCCAACATCTCTTTTTGCTCTTTATCTGCATTGGTCAGTAGCCAGCGCCATTCACTTTTGGCTGCGGCAATTTTATCGCGAGTGATAAGTTCATCGATACGAGTCAACGAAGTACTAAAAGGCTTCACTGTTTCTGGGTTGTATTTCAACGTAGAGGTTGGATATTGAATCGGTTTACCTAACTGCTTTGCCGCCGCAACACTGTAGAAATTACGCTGACCTAAAATATCAGACAGACGTTGGTTACCCTTTTCAGTATCACCTGTTGCTATTTCAGCCCTGCCTAGCCAATATTGCCAGCGCAATGACGCTTGGTGTTTGTCGTCTAAGCGGGCAATCCACTCTTTCAATCCAGTCCAATCGGCATGCTGAATAGCCAAACGGGCCCGACGTTCGAGTAAGACTTGTTTCGACGAACTCATCAACATCTCGTCTCGCCACTCCATCAACTCTTCAGAATCGGTATTGATTAAACGGAAAGTCAGGTAATCCGCGAGCTCTTGAGATTTCTCTTCAGAAAATTTCTGGGCCTTGATGACACCATCGAATACTTCTTGGGCACTGCTAGCCGATTTTCTTGCGAGCTTCTTAAAAGCAAACTCCGTTTGAGCTTGATAAAACTCATTGGCTGGATACTTCTTCGCGAACGTGAGCACATTTTCAGGCTTGTTGTATAACGCCTTCATCTGCTTAGCTTGAGCAATTGACTCATCATGATCCAATTGCTTGATCAGATAGGTCATCAGCTTACCGTTACGCCCTTCAAACGCTAACAGCATACGCTCTAAAATCAGCTCATCGGTTCTTAAGCCAGCTTGATCCCAACTCTTAAATAGCGGGTCGCAAGCGTCATCAACACCATCGCCGCTCAACCAAAGCTGCTTCGCCCCTTTAAAAGCCAGTTCTTGATTACCTTGCTCATAGTTCGCTCGGTAATAGATGCATTGGTACTTTTCACCCACCGGCTCTTTGGTCTGAAACTCAAGGATGGTTTGCCACTGTTTTCTAGACGCCAGCATATCTAAATATGGTGCTCGCATACGATTAGAAAATGGCAGGGCTTTGTTCTCTTCAATAAACGCATCCACTTCCGCCGGAGTGCGATCTCCAAGACCGATCAGAAAAGCACGATAATCGGTGTAAGGCGTGAGAGGGTATGTTTGAATTTTACTGCGCAGTGCTGAATAAGCTTTTAGATCACGGTTGTCTAAAACCTCTTGCGCTCTATCATAAACATCACGCTGCATTTCTAACTCTGAGGCATTGCTAGCCATAGCCATTGGGGCCAGTGAAACTGAAGACAAGATTGCCGATGCAGCCACAGCAACCTTCGTATTACCAATTCGGAAAAACATTCGCTCTTTCCTTAGTGCGTGTATGAATACGTGAAATCTATTTACGCCCGACATCACATAAAATGTAAAGGAATTGAGTGTAAATATTATTAATATTTAACACTTCATCTAAGAAGCATATTAAATATAGTTTTAATAACCAATGTGACAATAGTAAGTAAGGATTCGTTCAAGAATGGCTTTTCTTTCCTAGGAGTAACATCTTTAGGGATATTGGTATAAAATAGCTAACAATTTTGAACAATAATTAGGATCGATCGGCAATGGCTGAATACGTATATACCATGTCTCGGGTGAGCAAAACTGTTCCACCTAAGCGTCAAATTCTTAAAGACATTTCTCTTAGCTTTTTTCCTGGCGCTAAAATCGGTGTTTTGGGTCTAAATGGTTCAGGTAAATCTACCCTACTACGTATCATGGCTGGTATTGATACTGATATCGATGGCGAAGCTCGTGCACAACAAGGCCTTAATGTAGGTTACCTACCTCAAGAGCCTGTACTAGACGAATCAAAAACAGTTCGCGAAATCGTAGAAGAAGCGGTTTCTGATGTTGCTGACGCACTTAAACGTATCGACGCAGTTTACGCGGCTTACGCTGAACCAGATGCAGATTTCGATGCACTAGCAAAAGAGCAAGGCGAACTAGAAGCGCTTATCCAAGCAAAAGACGGTCACAACCTAGAAGCTGCTCTAGAGCGCGCTGCAGACGCACTTCGTCTTCCTGAGTGGGACGCTAAGATTGAACACCTTTCTGGTGGTGAGCGTCGTCGTGTTGCTATCTGTCGTCTACTTCTAGAGAAGCCAGACATGCTGCTTCTTGACGAACCAACGAACCACCTGGATGCAGAATCAGTTGCATGGCTAGAGCACTTCCTTGTGGACTACAGCGGTACTGTTGTGGCGATTACCCACGACCGTTACTTCCTAGATAACGCTGCTGGTTGGATTCTAGAGCTTGACCGTGGTGAAGGTATCCCATGGCAAGGTAACTACACGTCTTGGCTAGAGCAAAAAGATGAGCGTCTAAAGCAAGAGAAAGCTGGTGAAAGCGCACGTCAAAAGACTATCGAGAAAGAACTTGAGTGGGTTCGTCAAAACCCTAAAGGTCGTCAAGCTAAATCTAAAGCTCGTATGGCTCGTTTTGAAGAACTAACAACTGGCCAATACCAGAAGCGTAACGAAACCAACGAACTGTTCATCCCGCCAGGTGAGCGCCTAGGTGACAAAGTTCTTGAAGTTAAGAACCTAACTAAGTCATACGGTGACCGCGTTCTTATCGATGACCTATCGTTCAGCATGCCTAAGGGTGCTATCGTGGGTATCGTAGGTGCCAACGGTGCGGGTAAATCAACACTATTCAAGATGCTAAGCGGCGCAGAGCAACCAGACTCAGGTACGGTTGAACTAGGTGAAACAGTTAAGCTTGCTTCTGTTGATCAGTTCCGTGACAGCATGGACGACACTAAGACTGTATTCCAAGAGATCTCTGAAGGCGCTGATATCATTAAGATCAACAACTTCGAAATCCCAGCACGTGCATACTGCTCTCGTTTCAACTTCAAAGGCAACGACCAACAGAAGATCATCGGCGAGCTTTCTGGTGGTGAACGTAACCGTGTTCACTTAGCTAAGCTACTAAAAGCGGGCGGTAACGTACTGCTACTAGATGAGCCGACCAACGACCTAGACGTTGAAACGCTACGTGCTCTTGAAGAAGCACTGCTTGAGTTCCCTGGCTGTGCAATGGTTATCTCGCACGACCGTTGGTTCCTAGACCGTATTGCGACCCATATCTTAGACTACCGTGATGAAGGTCAAGTTAACTTCTACGAAGGTAACTATACTGAGTACACAGAGTGGCTGAAGAAGACTCTGGGCGCACAAGCGGCAGAACCACACCGCATCAAGTACAAACGTATTGCTAAGTAAATAAGCTTGTATTTTGAACAAAGGCCGCGATAATAGCGGCCTTTGATATATCTGGCTTACGTATTACGTATCGATATAGAGAGAATACTTATGATTGAAAGACGTCAATTTTCACGAGTTATTTATCAAGTTCCGACTGAAATCTCACAAGAACACATAAATGCATCTGGCTCAGTGCAAGACTTGTCTCTCCATGGTTTACTCATTCAATGCGGTCAATTACAACGATTCAGCCAAGATAGTCCTGTTCACGTTAGCTTTAAGTTGGCCAACAGCGATATCAATATTCAGTTAGAAGCAACGATAGTGTCTACCATCAATACCTCAATGCGTTTACGCATAGAGCATTTAGATATTGATAGTATCAGCCACCTTAAGCGCCTTGTTGAGCTTAACGTTGGTGACGATGAACTGCTTTATAGAGAGATTGAACACCTTACCGACTTAGGCAAGGAATAGTGTCTCCATTACCCTTTTTCTATTAGAAGCATTTAGTTAATACAGAACCATGTCTAAAAAAGTTTCCATTACTATTCCCTCAAGCCAAGGGGAACAGACGTTTTACTTCGGTCGAAAAGCCGTACTCTTATGCATGACTTCCCTGCTCTCAGTACCAATGTTGATTGGTGGTGCGACCTACATGCACTTTGAGAGTAAAAACAAGCTGGCTGCACAAGCCGGTGATGCACAAGAGTTAATTGAAACTCTGATTGTTGAAAAAGAGCAAACCGAGTTTTTATACGCGGAACAAGTTGAAACCAACCATAACCTATCTCAAGCATTAACTGAGAAAGAAGGTACGATTCAGCTACTCGGTAAGCGTGTATTCGATGTGGAATCCGTTCTTGGCCTGGCTGATGAAGAGTTACACACCGATGAAGTTTCATTAGAAGACCGTATTGATGCTGCGGCAGTCGATTCAGCGGTAAGAGCTACCATGTTCCGCTTAATTCCTAATGATAGTCCGATGGCTTATCAACGTATCTCGTCTTCTTACGGTCGCCGTACTAACCCAATTACCGGCAAACGCCACAACCATACTGGTATCGACCTTACTTGTAAGCGCGGCGAAGATATCTTAGCGCCTGCAGATGGTGTGATTGAAACGGTTCGTCCAAGCAAGAAAGGCTTCGGTAACTTTATCACTATGCGCCATTCCTTCGGCTTCATGAGCTCTTACGCGCATCTGCAAAAATTCAAAGTTCGCAGCGGTCAGTTTGTCAGTAAAGGTGATGTGATTGCGAGCTGTGGTAACTCAGGTAACTCAACTGGGCCGCATCTGCATTATGAAGTACGCTTCCTTGGCCGCTCATTGAACCCTCAATACTTGATGGATTGGACACCAGAGAACTTCAATTACGTGTTTGAGAAAGAGAAAAAGGTGAAATGGGGCCCACTGGTTCAACTGATTGACAATGTGGTTCGTTTGCAGATCAACCTAACCAACGTGCCTTACATCAGTTCAACGATCGATACGGTATCCAGCGAAGATAACCGAGTATCGAGCGAAAATAACAAAGCGCCCATCGCAACTAACTAGGCGTATTCGTTTAGCCCATGATGATCCAAAAGCATTTTTCCTACCATAGGCCAAATGCATTACGAGCATTCAACACAAACAAAAAGAGCGACCAAATGGTCGCTCTTTTTTTATTTTCAAACAGCTATTAACCGCGATGAATCGAGTCATGTGCTTGTTTTAACAGGCTTTGACTCTCTTGCAAGAATTGCTGTGAGTAGTCACCAAACCAGTCACTCACCTGGTTAAAACTCTCAACGAACTTGGCTTTATCTTTTCCATCTAAAATCTCGAGTGCTTCACCAAAGCAACGGTGGAAGCGACGAATCATCTCAATGTTCTCATCTGAAGATAGAATGATGTCACCGTACAAATTCGGGTCTTGAGCAAACAGACGGCCAACCATCGCAATCTCTAGACGGTAGATTGGAGAGCTAAGCTTCAGAAGCTGGTCGATGTTCGGGTTCTCTTTGCTTAGGTGTAGGCCGTAAGCAAAAGAGGTAAAGTGGCGAAGTGCTTGAATTAGAGTCATGCCGTGATCATGCTCAGCAGCATCCATCTGACATAGGCTCGCACCCCAGATACTAAATTGCTCCAGTAGCCATTGGTAGCTTTCAGAACCACGCCCATCACTGTAAACGATCACCTGTTTCGCTAAGCTTGGTACATCAGGGCCAAACATAGGGTGTAAACCAACAACAGGACCTTGGTGCATATTCATCATTGCTTGTAGCGGCTTTGATTTGATCGATGTTAAATCACAAAGAATACAATCGCTTGGCAAGTTACCAAGTTTCGCAATCACACCTTCCGTTAAATGAATTGGAACGGTAACAACCACAAGACCTGCGTTGTCTAGGATTTCATCGGCTCTATCCCAATCTTGGCTACCAAGGACTTTCACTTCATAGCCAGAAAGCTTAAACATGCGGCCAAATAAGCCACCAAGCTGACCATTACCACCAACGATAACCACTGAACGCAATTCTGGGTTGAGACACTTAAAACCAGAGTCTTTTTCGCTAGCATAAGATTCACGCATAGTTCGACGCAAAATATCTTCGATGAGCTGTGGTGGAACCCCTATTTTTTCTGCTTCTTGACGACGAGACGCCAACATTGCCGCTTCACGCTCCGGCACATAAATAGGTAATCCATGTTCACTTTTCACTTCACCAACTTTCTCAACGAGAGCAAGTCGCTGAGCCAGTAAATCCAGCATTTGTTTATCGACAGCATCAATTTGGTCGCGTAATTCGTTCAGTTCAACGGCCATTTTATTCCTTACTAATCTATAAGCCCGTACCAACGCCGATTTCGTTAGCAACAGATCTTAAAATGCCCCATTAGATGAGGCACTTAACTTTTAAACTCTGACTAACCTTTCAAACGGTTCTCTAAGAACGGGACTAGTTCCGTATGTGCATGTTTCAATAGTGCCTCAGTTGTGTCCCAATTGATACACGCGTCGGTAATTGAAACGCCGTATTTCATCTCATTGAGAGGTATATCAGAAGATTGGTTTCCTTCGTTGATATGGCTTTCAATCATAAGGCCGATGATCGACTTGTTACCTTCACGAATTTGGTGAATCACATCTTCAGCAACCAGAGGCTGGCGACGGAAATCTTTGCGAGAGTTAGCATGGCTACAGTCAACCATCAGTGCCGCTTCTAAACCTGACTTACCTAGCTCTTGCTCACATTCGTGTACGGATACTGAATCGTAGTTCGTTTGCTTACCACCACGTAAAATAACATGGCCATTTGGGTTACCTTGAGTGGTTAGTAGTGCAACTTGACCTTCACGGCTGATACCCATGAAACGGTGGCTAGAAGAAGCCGCCTGCATCGCATTGATTGCTGTGCCGAGGTTGCCATCTGTACCATTCTTGAAGCCGATTGGCATTGAAAGACCACTTGCCATTTCACGGTGAGTTTGTGATTCAGTTGTACGTGCGCCGATCGCTGCCCAGCTGAATGTATCTGCTAGGTATTGCGGGCTGATTGGGTCTAGCGCTTCTGTCGCCAATGGAATTTCCATCTCAGCAAGTTCAACCAGTAGCTCACGACCTACATGCAAACCATGCTCAATATCGAAAGTACCATCTAGATGAGGGTCGTTGATTAAACCTTTCCAGCCCACCGTAGTACGAGGCTTTTCAAAGTAAACACGCATAACAATATACAGTTGATCGCTAAGTTGCTCAGATAAAGCTTTTAGGCGTTTCGCGTACTCTTTTGCCGCTTCAACATCATGGATAGAACAAGGGCCACATACAACTAGCATACGGTGATCTTTCTTATGGATGATGTTTGCGATAGTTTGACGAGACTCTTGAATGAAACGACGAGCATTATCACTCAAAGGCAGTTTTGCTTTTAACTCCTCAGGAGTAATCAGTACCTGTTCGTCGATAATATTGACATTGCTTAATTCACTTTTCTGCATAACTCAACCTGTATATTTATTTTTACACCCAACATTTCCATTTGGGTTAACAATCTTTAAAAACACAATAACAGCTACAAAAACGATTGCAAGCGTAAACAATAAAAAACATTTGGTGTAAATTTAATTTTACACATGAGTTTTAAGTCGTTTTGATTAGATTACTGACTTAAACCACAGTCAATACAAACAAAAAAGGCGATATTTCTCATATCGCCTTCTTTAAATTTGTAGAGTGTTTATTTATCACTCATCGTTTAGCATTCGCTTAATCTGCTCTGAAGCCTCTTTCCATCGGGTATCAGAGTGAAGAGTCGACAAATCAAAGCTGTGTTTTTTAAGCAATGAGTTGGCTAAAGAGACCTCTTGAATCGCTAAGTGATCAAGAGCTTCAATTTGTGCATCTCGTTTATTACACATCAACACCATGTCACAGCCTGCGTTCAAGGCTGCTTTTGCTCTGTCAGCAGGTCCGCCCATGATCGCAGCGCCTTCCATCGTTAAATCATCAGAGAAGATCAGACCTTTAAAGCCCAGTTTTTGTCTCAATACTTTCTGTAACCAATATTGAGAGCCACTTGCTGGTTGGTCATCATAATGAGAGAAAACCACGTGTGCAGGCATCATCGCATCTAATATTCCCGCTTCAATTTGCGCCTTAAAGATCGCCATATCGGTTTCAAAGATATCGTCTCGAGGGTCGTAAGGGGTTTCAAGGTGCGAATCGGCTATCACACCACCATGACCAGGGAAGTGCTTTCCAGTTGTCGCCATACCAACCGACTTCATGCCTTTGATGAATGCACTACTGTGACGAACGATGGTATCGATATCTTCACCAAATGCTCGGTTACCAATCGCCTTACATTGATGCCCTTTATCTAATACTGGTGCAAAACTTAGATCGATATCGTGAGCAATCAGCTCCGCCGCCATCAACCAACCTGCTTGTTCTGCTAATTGTTCACCATTGTTGTGAGTCGCGAACTCTTGAGCGGCAGGGATAATAGAAAAACCATCACGGAAACGCTGTACTCGTCCACCTTCTTGGTCAACACCAATTAAAATAGGACGCTTAGCCGCTTTGCGAATCTCTTTGTTCAGTGCCGATAGCTGCTTGCTATCGTGGTAGTTTCTAGCAAATAAAATGAGACCACCAACGGTTGGGTGCTCTAAAATTTCTTTGTCTTCCGCAGTCAGTTCGTAGCCTGCAACATCAACCCACAACGGTCCCATAATATGTCCTTCTATTGCTTAAATTCCGCTACCGCAGATTTACTTTGTTCGATTAATTGGTCGGCTTGCTCTTCTTGCTGAGTTAACGCAATGAACAACAAGTCAGTAATATAAAGTTGGCTATCACGCGCTGTGATAGAGGAGCTACGAATATGATTCTCGTCAGCCGCCGAAATGAGTTTGATATCAGCATATTTGTCCAAAGCCGAGGGAGATAACTGACTAATCACAATCACTTTGGCCTTCTTCGATCTCGCTAACTGAGCCACTTTTACAACTTCTCTGGTTTTTCCTGAATAGGAAATCGCTACCAACACATCATTTTCAGTAAGCGATGCCGCGTTGGCAATCTGAATATGAGCATCTGGCTCAGCATGAACCGCATGACCGATTTTCATCAGTTTATAAGCGAAATCTTTCGCGACTAGAGATGATGCCCCAACACCTGAAATTTGGATTTTATTAGCAAGGTGCAATAAGTCAGCGGCATTACTCAGCTGTTCGCCCTCATTTAATAACACGGTACGTTCAAGCGATTGTGTTTTGCTTGCAAGAAGTTTTTCCATCACGGTATCTGGCGAATCTTTTCTGGTGATGGTGCCATGTATCCCTCGCTGAGATACAGGCTGATAACTCATATCACTCTGATAGAGTTTCACCTTCATTTCAGAAAAGCCTTTATAACCGATCTTCTGACTAAACTTGACGATCGTCGACTGACTTACCCCCACCGCTTTCGCTAATTCAGGGGAAGAGAGCTGCTTAACCTGCTGCGGGTGATCCAATACATATCGTGCCACCAGCGAATCCGATGGAGAAAGCTTTGGTAATAACGCTTTTACTTTCGCAATGCCTTTCACTCGAATCCTCTCCTCTTTCAACTGTCATCATCATAACGAGTTTTGCCTTTCCATTGGAATAATTATTCCTTTCCGCCTTCTTATTTGGAATAGCTCACACCACCTTCTGGGAGCATCATCAAAGAAAACCTCTGGTCACTATTCCACCAAGGAATAGGTTTTGAAACTCATTATTCAAACTGTCATTCTGAAAAAATAACAATAAACACCTTCTCATCTATTCATGCTATGGAGCTGCTATGAATTCACTATTTACTTCGCTGGATTGGGCGGTATTTGCGATTTACTTCGTTGTTATCGCCTTCACAGGTTGGCATTTCAGCCGAACCAAAATCACGAGTACCAAGGACTATTTTTTAGGTGGTAACTCAATGCCAATGTGGGTGGTGGCTATCTCGGTACTAGCAACCTCACAGTCAGCAGCGACGTTTTTAGGTGGACCAGAATCGAGCTACCGTGGCGATCTCACTTACCTAGCGACTAATATTGGCGGTATTTTGGGTGCTATTTTTGTCGCACTGATTCTGATTCCTCGCTTTTATCAAAACAAAGTTTCAACAGTATATGAGCTACTGAAAGTACGTTTTGGAGAGAAAACCAAGCAGCGTGCCGGTGTGATGTATTTGGTTGGTCGTGTGTTTGCTTCTGGTGCTCGCCTATATATGGCGGCTATCGCAGTATCTATGATTCTATTTACCAATATTGACCCAAGCAGCGTCATCACTTCCGTGGTGATTTTGGTCACCGTTGGTCTCGCTTACACCTACATGGGTGGTATCCGCTCGGTTATCTGGAGTGATCTTATCCAACTTGTGGTGTACGTCGGTGCGGCTATTGCGGTCATTATCTACTTACTAGGTCAGATCCCGGCAGATTTCAGCCAAATAGCACAAGTGCTTGCCAACCCTGGTGAAGGTCAATCTTCGAAGCTGACCTTACTCGATTTCACTCTTGATTTAACACCTGCTGGTACTTTCAGCTTCTGGGCATGTATTACTGGATTTGTACTGCTGAACATTGGTGCGTTTGGTCTTGATCAAGACATGACCCAGCGAGTTCTAACCTGTAAAGATGCCAAGCAAGGCTCTAAGGCGATGATCAACTCAATCATCTTCTCTATCCCTGTTGTGTTGGTTTTCATGTCGATTGGCCTACTTCTGTATGTTTTCTATCAAAGACCGGACCTAATGGGTGTCGAAGGAAAAGATGTCGTGCAGAGCTTCAATGGTGAGAACGTGACGATTTTCATGTACTACGTGCTTAATGAAATGCCGGCAGGTCTTCGAGGCTTAGTGACAGTTGGTGTGGTTGCCGCTGCACTTTCAACACTAAACTCAGGCTTGAATTCAATGTCTTCTGTCGCGATTCAAGATATCTACAAACCATGGCTAGAAGCTCGTAAAGGCGAACAAGATGACTTCCATTATGTAAAAGCAGGTCGCTTCGGTATGGCCGCAGCTGCGCTAGCCTTAGGTAGCATGGGTATCTTGTGTTACTACTGGCAGCAATACACCGACATGCCATTATTGTCGTTTGCTTTGAGTGTGATGGTGTTTGCTTACACTGGACTACTGGGGGTTTACTTCACGGCCATTTTCACCGAGCGTGGCAATGAAACATCAGTAGCATTAGCACTTGTGGCCGGCTTCCTAACAACATTACTGATGCAAGCTTATGTTTGGGATAGTGTAATGGGTATGATTAATACGAATTGGGTGGGCGTTCGATTGGCCTTCCCATATCAACTGTGTGTAGGCACCTTTGTCTCATTAATCGTATGTCTTTCAGGCAAGAAACAGCCTCAAGAAGCAAATAAACTACAAACGGTTAGCCAATGATTACTCATACTCTAGCCGTCGATGGTGGCGGCACAAAAACTGCAATGAGACTCAAACGAATTTCACCAACGCCGAGCGTAATTAAAGAGCGAACTTTAGCCGCAACGTCACTAACCTTATACGGTGAAACAGCAATCACTCAACTGACTCATTACATTGAAGAAATGCTGAGTGTGAATCAGATAAATCCGAAACAGTGTTATATTGTGGTCGGTGTTGCTGGCGCAGGTAATGCTCAACTAAAAGCGAAGTTACAACTGGCACTGTCCCATTTCCCAAACCTGTATGTGACGACCGATGCTGAAGCCTCGGTCGTTGGTGCAAATAGAGGAGAAGGCGTAAACTGTATTGCTATTGGCACAGGCTCGGTTGCGATTCAATTAGACAACCAATACGTGACTCATCAGTTTGGCGGTTGGGGTTTCCCCATTGGTGATCAAGGTGGCGGCGCTTGGCTTGGTTTTAAAGCGGTTCAGCAAACACTTGTCGAGTTTGACGCTCAACGTTGCTCGTTAACCAGTCAACTGGTCATGAAGAAAACAGGCAATGTCCGCAGTGCGATTCTAAAATGGACTCGCTCAGCCAACGCGACCGATTATGCTCAATTTGCAAAAGAGCTTGTCGAGTTAGAACCATGTTGTCCGACGGCAAAAAACATCGTTGAGCAAGGTATTCAAGAAATTGAGAGGCTTGCGCGAATATGCTCAGAAAACAACTCACTACCGATCATGTTCTTAGGCAGCTTAGGCTCTTTCTATCGTTACAAACTGCCACAAGCGCTACAAGATCGCAGCTTAGAGGTTCAAGGTAATGCTCTAGATGGCGCAGAAATCATCGCACATCAAAAGCTTTGCCCGCTTAATTAAGGAAATGACCATGAAGTCAGAGTTATACATTGGCGTGATGTCAGGCACGAGCATGGACGGCGTTGATACGGCACTGGTGTCGATAGAAGACAGCCGGATCACACTGCTTGCTCATGATGAGTTTCCAATGCCAAAGGAACTCAAAACACGCTTGCTGGATGTATGTATTGGTCAGAAAACTGACTTGATTGCCATTGGTGAGCTCGACCACCAGCTTGGCCACCTATTTGCTGATGCCGTTCTACAGCTTCTCGCCAAGTCAGAGACTCCTGCATCGGCTGTCACTGCAATTGGCAATCATGGTCAAACGGTATTCCACCAACCAACAGGCGACTCTCCTTTTACCATGCAGTTGGGTGATGCCAACATTATTGCTGCTAAAACCGAGATCCAAACCGTCGCTGATTTCAGACGTAAAGACATGGCACTTGGTGGACAAGGTGCGCCACTGGTCCCCGCTTTTCACCATACTATTTTTCAACCGCAAGAAAGCTCAGTTGTGGTGCTAAACATTGGTGGCATATCGAATATTTCAGTACTGCGCCCGAATCAACCAACACTTGGTTATGATACCGGCCCTGGCAATATGTTGATGGATGCTTGGGTAGATAAACACACGGGTGAAAAATTTGACCGCGACGCTCAGTTCGCACTTCAAGGCCAGGTCAATCAAGCCTTATTAAAACAACTGTTGGAAGAATCTTATTTATCTATAACACCGCCGAAAAGTACCGGTAGAGAGCTTTTCAACCTGCCTTGGTTAGAGCAACAATTAACAGAATTTAACGACATCTCAGCACAAGATGTCCAACGCACGCTTTGCGAATACACGGCTTTAACGATCGCCAATGAAGTCGAGACTTACCGCTTAGGCAACGCACCAGCATTGTATGTATGTGGTGGTGGGGTTAGAAACCCACTATTGATGAAGAGGCTGTCTGAGCTTCTACCAAGCTGGGAGGTTGCCTCAACCACTAGCAAAGGTGTAGATGCTGACTATATGGAAGCCATGGCTTTTGCTTGGCTTGCTCAGCGTCATGTTCATCAACTACCGAGTAATTTGCCAGAAGTGACTGGTGCAAGCAGAGCTGCCTCTCTAGGCGTTCTATACAGTGCTAACTAAACCATTTTAGAATCATCATTTAAGGATCATTATGAGTAACGACGCTCTCATATCAGCGCTCTCGCACCTCGTTTCGGAGGGGAGAAACCCTGACACTATGGATATTGATCTACTCACTTCACTTGAAGTGGTCGAAAAGATTAACCAACAAGACAAACAAGTCCCACTAGCGATCGAAGCTGAACTGCCACAAATTGCTAAAGCCGTTGATAAAATCGCTCACGCCTTTCAAAACGGTGGACGACTGATTTACATGGGTGCTGGCACCAGTGGTCGATTGGGCGTATTAGATGCATCAGAGTGCCCGCCTACATTTGGCGTTTCTGACAAAATGGTTATCGGCCTTATCGCCGGCGGACCAGAAGCCATTTTGAAAGCAAAAGAAGGGGCTGAAGATTCACTGACGTTAGGTATCGATGATCTAAAAGCGATTCAATTTTCAGAAAAGGATGTTGTGGTTGGTATTGCGGCAAGCGGGCGCACACCTTACGTGATTGGCGCACTCAACTATGCTAATCAAATCGGTGCGGTGACGGTTGCTCTGTCTTGTAATCCAGATTCGCCAATTGCTGATATTGCTCAGATCGCGATAAGCCCAGTGGTTGGCCCAGAAGCCTTAACAGGGTCAACAAGGCTGAAATCCGGTACAGCGCAAAAACTGGTACTAAATATGCTGACCACCGCGAGTATGATTCGCATTGGTAAGAGCTACCAGAACCTGATGGTCGACGTAAAAGCAACCAACGAAAAGCTAGTAGCCCGCGCGGCTCGTATCGTAATTCAAGCAACCGAATGTGATAAAGCATTAGCAGTATCGACGCTTAAAACTACCGATTATGACGTAAAACTTGCGATCTTGATGATTCTGACCGGGCTTGATTTGCAAGCGGCTAAGGCTCAACTTGATCAGCAAAACGGCTTTTTAAGAAAAGCGGTCGAGAATAACCAGTAAATGTCGGATTAATCTTCGATGCTGATGAAAGCGTGATACAAAAAACCAGTACGCATAAGGTACTGGTTTTTTTCAATTTAAGCTTGATGATTCCGCTTAAGAGATGTGACTAATCACGAGCGAAGTTAGTGGTCGTTGGAGAACTCATCCCAGCCACGTTGCCACTCCATTCGGAAACGCTGAGCATCTTCGGTACCAGAACAAACACCTTCATACACCTGACCTGATAAGCCAATCTGATAAGCGTGGTTCGGGTTACAATATTCAGTTACACCGATTTGGTAACCTTCGTTGTAGCTTGCTTGGTCAACGGCACCCAGTTCTGCCATCTCTGAATACGAGCGTTGAGTGTTGCCTTTGATACCATCACGGTAGCCAATCTCTTGCCAGTTACCTTCTGCCGCTAAGTCTTGAACATTGGCGCTGCATCCTGCAAGGCTAAATGCTACGGCGAATAGTGCTATTATCTTTTTCATTTCAATCCTTTATATTTCCCTAGCCACTTCTAAATGAAGCTTTGCCTCTGGTAGTAATTCTCCGCTGAACGGGGGCTGATGTCCACTCATCTCTGTTATCTACCGCTGATCTTTATTACACGCCGTTTAATGCTCACCATCGACCACTCAACAGAAGCACGATACTTCTCAACACTTATCCCCCACCACTCAACAAAGGTCACAAACCACTAAACCGGTTATAACACCACTTAATTAGCTATTCGACCACTCACTCCAGTAGCGGAAGTTTCTTTCCATACACTCCTCTAATATACACCCTGACTTAATTAATACATTCAGGGATAACAAATTATGATGTGGTTTCTTACCTGTGTCGCAGCACTCATTGGTGGCTACTTTATTTACGGTACCTTTATCGAGAAGATTTTCGGTATCAATGAAAAGCGCCAAACACCCGCTCACACTAAGCAAGACGGCGTGGACTACGTTCCAATGTCGACTCCAAAGGTTTACCTAGTTCAGCTGCTTAACATTGCAGGTGTAGGTCCAATCTTCGGCCCTATCATGGGTGCCCTATACGGCCCAGCAGCAATGCTATGGATCGTACTAGGTTGTATCTTCGCAGGTGCAGTACACGACTACTTCTCAGGTATGTTATCTATCCGTAATGGTGGTGCTTCGGTTCCAACCATCACTGGACGTTACCTAGGCAATGGCGCAAAACACTTTATGAATATCTTTGCCATTGTTCTACTGCTTCTAGTTGGTGTGGTATTCGTTTCTGCTCCAGCAGGCATGATCACTAACCTAGTGAACGATCAAACTGATTTCGCGATGTCTGCAACAACTATGGTTGTTGTTATCTTTGCTTACTACATCATCGCAACGATTGTCCCTGTCGATAAAATCATTGGTCGCTTCTATCCACTGTTCGGTGCTCTGCTTATCTTCATGTCGGTAGGCCTAATCACCGCAATTGGCTTCTCTGATGAACACCAAATCATGGGTGGTTTTGAAATCAGCGACATGTTCACCAACATGAACCCTAACGATCTACCACTATGGCCTGCTCTATTCATCACTATCGCTTGTGGTGCAATCTCTGGCTTCCACGCAACTCAGTCACCTCTGATGGCGCGTTGTATGGAAAACGAGAAGAACGGTCGCTTCGTATTCTACGGTGCAATGATTGGTGAAGGCATCATCGCTCTTATCTGGTGTGCACTTGCACTATCGTTCTTCGGTTCAGTTGAGTCTCTATCTGAAGCGGTAGCAAACGGCGGCCCAGGTAACGTGGTATACAGCGCTTCATTTGGCCTACTAGGTGTATTCGGCGGTATCCTTGCTTTCCTAGGCGTGGTTATCCTACCAATCACATCTGGTGACACAGCATTCCGTTCAAGCCGCCTAATCCTTGCTGAATACTTCAACATGGAACAGAAGACACTGCGTAACCGCCTACTGATGGCTCTACCGCTGTTCGTTATCGGTGGCATCCTGACTCAAGTAGACTTCGGTATCATCTGGCGCTACTTCGGTTTCGCTAACCAATCAACAGCAGTAATGATGTTGTGGACAGCGTCAGCTTACCTACTACGTCACAACAAACTGCACTGGGTAACGACAGTTCCAGCTATCTTCATGACGTCTGTGTGTATCACATTCATCCTGAACAACAGCCAACTTGGTTTCGGCCTACCTATGCAAATCTCAACTATCGTTGGTGTGATTAGTGCGCTGGGTGTTGCGGCTTACGTAATCAAGATTTCTAAAGGCAAAGGCGAAACTGACCTTGCTAATGAAGAAAAAGAAGCAAAAGGCGAGACCAAAACAGCCTAGTTCTTAGACTCTTTGTAAAAGAGACCAGTCTTCATAGAAAGACAAGAACAGCCAAACACAACTTCGCTTGTTCCGGCAATCACTCAGTGATTCATGGATATTAAGACTAAAGCCCATCCCCTGTGATGGGCTTTATTGTCTGTAATGGTTAAGCAAGAAAGTGAGAAGTGCCAATCGCTCGATAAAAGCCTTACAAACACAAGCAAAACTACCCTTACCACACAATGAGCTTTACACTTAACAAGCGTCTCAATAGGTGAAAATATGGAACTCATTCTCTCTCTGCTTCAACAAACCTGTGTCTACTTAGTGATCGCTTACATGCTAAGTAAAACCCCACTGATTCTCCCTTTGTTGAGCATCTCTTCACGCTTAAGCCATAAGATCAGCTGTTACGTTCTGTTCTCTTTGTTCTGCATTATGGGCACCTACTTCGGCCTACAGATAAATGACGCTATCGCCAACACGCGTGCAATGGGCGCGGTGATGGGAGGCCTATTTGGTGGCCCTGTGGTTGGTTTTGCAGTGGGTTTTACTGGCGGCATTCATCGTTACTCATTAGGTGGCTTCACCGACTTGGCATGTGCGATTTCAACCACTGCGGAGGGCCTGATTGGTGGTTTGCTGCATGTGTACTTAGTCAGAAAGAACAAAGCCAACCAGCTATTTAATCCGATGGTGGTGTTCTCTGTGACGCTGTTTGCAGAGATCATTCAGATGTTGATTCTGCTTGCAGTCGCCAAACCATTTGAACAATCTTATGCGCTGGTTTCCGACATTGCAGCGCCGATGATCATTGCCAACTCTGTGGGTGCAGCACTGTTCATGAGTATCATCCAAGACCGTAAAACCATATTTGAGAAATACTCAGCGACTTTCTCGCGTCGTGCACTGACCATTGCCGAACGTTCGGTAGGTATTCTGCATGGTGGTTTCACGTCTGATAACGCGCAGAAGATCGTGCGCATCATCTACGAAGAGACCAACGTAGGTGCTGTGGCAATCACTGACCGAGAAAAAATTCTCGCTTTCGTTGGCATCGGCGATGAGCACCATATTCCAAACACCCCTATTTCATCGCAAAGTACACTGACTTCGATGGAACAGAACGACATCATCTACCTTGATGGTAAAGAGAACCCATACCAATGCTCACTCTCACAGGATTGTAAGTTGGGGTCAGCGCTGATTATCCCACTGCGTGCTGGTAACGAAGTCGTCGGTACCATCAAGCTGTATGAGCCTAAACTGAAGCTGTTTTCAACCATCAATATGTCGATGGCTGAAGGTATTGCTCAGCTGTTATCGAGTCAAATCCTGTTCAGCAACTACCAGCAACAGCAAACCCTGCTCACTCAAGCTGAAATCAAACTGCTGCACGCACAGGTCAACCCGCACTTCTTGTTTAACGCACTCAACACCATCAGTGCCGTAACACGTCGTGACCCAGATAAAGCACGTGAGCTCATTCAGCACCTATCTCACTTTTTCAGAAGTAACCTTAAGCAGAATATCAATACCGTGAAGCTTAAAGACGAGCTCGCGCACGTTAACGCGTACCTGACGATCGAAAAGGCACGCTTTACTGACCGCTTAGAAATTGAGTGGGACATAGACCCACAACTGTTTGAGTCACAACTGCCAAGCTTTACCCTGCAACCTCTGGTTGAAAATGCCATTAAACATGGGATTTCAAACATGCTGGAAGGCGGCAAAGTGAAGATCTATAGCGAAGCTTTCCAAGGTGGATTTAAACTGATCGTTGAGGACAATGCTGGTAACTACCAAAAGCCATCTCAAGATCATGTTGGATTAGGGATGGAAATTGTTGATAAACGACTCACTAATTTCTTTGGACAAGACTCAGCACTAAAAATAGAATCTCAACCACAGCAATTTACTCGAATGAGCTTTATCATACCTATACTAAAATAAAGGTGTTTTCGTAGATAATCGCTTCTCAGTAGTGACATTTAGAAGCAAACATTTAAAAGATAAGCGGAATAAGCAGGGACAGAACAAAAATGAAGATTGCAGGATGTTAAAAGCACTCGTTATCGATGATGAGCTTTTTGCTCGCGAAGAGCTGATTGAATTACTGACTGAAACGGGAGAAGTGGAAGTCATCGGTCAAGCAAGCAACGCGATCGAAGGACTTAAACAGATCAACCTTCTTAAACCCGACGTGGTGTATCTAGATATTCAGATGCCTCAAGTTACGGGGATTGAGCTGTTGAGTATGCTTGATCCAGATACCATGCCTTACGTGGTGTTTGTGACTGCTTACGACCAATATGCAATTCAAGCCTTTGAAGATAACGCCTTTGATTACCTGCTTAAACCCGTTGAGCCCTGCCGACTCAATAAAAGTGTCTCTCGACTGAACAAAGTCGTTAAGCAGAACCAAAAAGCACCAGAGCAAAATGTCGCTTCCATTGCCCCTTCCCGCTTAGAGCAGATTCCGTGTATTGGTCACAACCGCATTGTGATCATGGCGAGCCAAAGTGTCGAGTGTGCCTATTCTGATATCAGCGGCGTGCATGTTCGCTGTTCATCGCAAACGGCCACTTCACAGCTGACGCTAAAGATCTTAGAAGAGAAGACCGATTTGATCCGCTGTCACCGACAATATTTGATCAACATAAAGTCGATCCAAGAGATCAAACTACTAGAGAATGGATTAGCGGAGATCCTCACGCTTACCGGCTTTGAAGTGCCTGTGAGTCGTCGCTATCTCAAGACACTAAAAGAACAACTCGGTATCCAATAGCCTATCAAAGCGCACGATCAAAAAAGCCAACGTATCAACGTTGGCTTTTTTACTACTTGCGAATCGGCTGTATAACGAATCGTTAATGTCACAAATCGATAGAGATTAATCGACTTGTTTAATCTGTAGCTCTTTTGGTACTTCGAAGAACATGTTCTCTTCACGACCTTGAATCTCTTCAACGTCAGTAGCACCAAGCTCGCGAATACGATCTAAGATTTGATTTACCAGCTCTTCAGGAGCAGATGCACCAGCCGTTACACCGATTTTCTTCTTGCCTTCAACCCATTCTGTTTGAATGTCTTCAGGACAATCCGTTAGGTAGCCAGGTGTGCCTAATTTCTCAGCCAACTCTTTCAAGCGTGTTGAATTCGATGAGTTCTTAGAACCAACCACAATCACAACGTCAACGTCATTTGCCATTTCACGCACGGCGTCTTGACGGTTTTGAGTCGCGTAACAGATGTCGTCTTTACGAGGGCCTTGGATCTCAGGGAATACGCGACGTAGCTCTTCGATTACGTCAGCTGTCTCATCAACAGATAGCGTCGTTTGGCTCACGTAGTGCAGGTTAGTTGGATCGTTTACCACTAGGTTTTGCACGTCCTCTGGTTTCTCAACCAAGTACATACCACCCGTTTGGCTCGCGTATTGACCCATAGTACCTTCAACTTCAGGGTGACCTGCGTGACCAATCAGCACCACTTCCATATGTTTACGGCTCGCACGCGCAACCTCCATATGGACTTTAGTTACTAAAGGACACGTTGCATCGAATACCGTTAGCTCGCGCTCTTTCGCTTCTTTACGAACCGCTTGAGACACGCCGTGAGCAGAGAAGATCACGATGTTATCGTCTGGCACTTCGCTAAGTTCTTCGACAAAAATAGCACCGCGTTGTTTTAGCCCCTCAACAACAAAGCGGTTGTGTACCACTTCATGACGAACGTAGATCGGTGGCTGGTACATTTCGAGTGCGCGCTCGACAATGCTGATCGCACGATCAACACCGGCACAAAAGCCACGAGGGTTAGCTAACATTATTTTCATTTCATTGCTCATCATTTACCGCGGTACTAAGGTTGTTTCTATAGAGTTCGCCGTCGGCGAGGCTCGCATTCTACAGTGAAGCGCCTAGACAGTGAAGCTCTGGGTGACATCACAGCTGTAAGGTGATGTTAGTCGACAGATAAGATATTGACGTCAAACGTAACATCTTGGCCTGCTAGTGGGTGATTAAAATCAACCGTCACAGAATCGCCAGCGATCTCAGTGATAATACCTGGGATTTCCATACCGTCAGGGCCAGAAAATGCCATGATAGTGCCCACTTCAACCTCAGAGTCACCAACAAATTTAGCACGATCCATATGGTGGATATGATCTGGGTTAGGCATACCAAACGCATCTTTCGCTTTTAGGTCGATAGACTTTTCAGTACCTGCTTCAAGCCCAAGTAAGCACGCTTCAAAGTTCTCGCTTAGGCTACCATCTCCCATCACGAACTTCGCCGGTTTGCCCATATTTTCGGTACTATCGGCAACTGAACCATCCTTCATCTTAATCGTAAAATGTAGGGTTACTGCTGAATCATTTTTAATTGCTGCCACGTTACTTTCCTTAGACTTCTTTATTATTTGAGGATGCATTTTGCTTTGCTTCCTTGTTGACTGAAGCATAAAAAAAAGCGCCACCGGAATCAACCGACAGCGCTTAGGGCTATTCTATTCTGTGAGTCATAGACTGACTTTAGAGTATCTATTTAAAAGCTATTTGCTTTCGTCTTTCTTACGGAAACCATCTAGGATGATCATCGCGGCACCAATACAAATACCCATATCGGCTAAGTTGAATGCTGGCCAGTGGTAAGTGCCCCAGTAGAAATCTAAGTAATCGACAACAAAGCCATGTACGACACGGTCAAATACATTACCGACTGCACCACCAATGATGATGGCATAAGCGATGTTGTTCCACTTTTCTGTCGCTGGTAGCTTGCTCATCCAGTACGTCAGCATGCCCGTTACAGCAAAGGCAATACCGGTAAATAACCAACGCTGCCAACCACTTTGATCACTCAAAAAGCTGAATGCGGCGCCGTAGTTGTGAACGTACAAAAAGTTAAAGAACGGCAACACTTCAATACGGTTTGCCCAGCCATAACCCATGTTGTCCATGACAAAGAGTTTGATGCCGATGTCTGCAAGAAAAACCAGCAGAGCTAACCATAACCAACGTACACCAGATTGTTTTAACGAAACTTCACTCATTTCTATTCCTAGTATTTACGAAGCGATTCTTCATTCGCACACTCGCTTTGGGTCGCCATGAAGAATCAGCTTGGTTAAACACATTTCCTATAACTAAAAATAACCCCAGTTGATACTGGGGCTATGATTTTTACAAAAAGTTCAGTCTTTCTCTGAGTCGTTATGCGAACTTACGCACTTCGCCTTCACCATCAACGTTTGATACACAGCGGCCACAGATCTTCTCGTGTCCTTCAATTGTGCCTACGTCTGGTGTGTGGTGCCAACAACGGTCACACTTCTCAGCTTCTGTTGCTGCAACTTCAACGAATAGACCTTCAACGTCAGTCGCTTGAGCCGCATCAGACTTCTCGCTCAGTGGCTTAACAACCGCTGCAGAAGTGATAAGTACGAAACGTAGCTCATCTTCTAGCTTGTTGATCTTAGCCGCTAGTGCGTCGTCAGCGTATAGAGTTACTTCAGCTTGCAGTGCACCACCGATTGTTTTCTCTTTACGAGCGTCTTCAAGAAGCTTGTTCACAGCGCCACGAACCGTTTGGATTTCAGCCCAGAATTCGTTGCTTAGCTCTTCGCCTTCAGCCAGACCGAATAGGCCTTCGAACCATTCGCCAGTAAACACAAATTTGTCACGTTGACCAGGCATCTCGTTCCAGATTTCATCTGCAGTGAACGACATGATAGGTGCCATCCAACGAACTAGAGCTTCTACGATGTAGTAAAGCGCAGTCTGACAGCTACGTTGAGCATGGCTGCCCTGTTTTGCTGTGTACTGACGGTCTTTGATTACGTCTAGGTAGAAAGAACCCATTTCGATAGAACAGAACTGCATTAGACGCTGAGTTACACCGTGAGTGTTGTACTCACCGTATGCTTTCACGATCTCTTCTTGTGCAGCTTGTGCACGGCCAACAGCCCAGCGATCAAGTGCAACCATCTCTTCAGCAGGCACTAGGTCAGTTTCAGGGTTGAAACCGCTTAGGTTCGCTAGGAAGAAACGAGCAGTGTTACGAATACGACGGTAAGCATCAGCAGAACGCTTCAGGATTTCATCAGAAACCGCAACTTCACCAGTGTAGTCTGTAGAAGCAACCCATAGACGTAGGATATCTGCGCCTAGTTTGTTAGTTACATCTTTAGGAGCAACAACGTTACCGATAGATTTAGACATCTTACGGCCGTTACCATCTACTACGAAACCGTGCGTTAGCACTTGCTTGTATGGTGCTTCGTCTTTCATCGCGATAGATGAAATTAGAGAAGACTGGAACCAACCACGGTGTTGGTCAGAACCTTCAAGGTAAAGATCTGCACTGTTGCCGTTGTATTCTTCGCGAGAATCAACAACAGAGAAGTGCGTAACACCTGAATCGAACCATACGTCTAGTGTATCTAACACTTTTTCGTACTTGTCTGCGTCTTCAGCGCCCATTAGGTCTGCTGCGTCTACATCCCACCAAGCTTGAATGCCTTTCTCTTCAACAAGCTTCGCTACTTTTTCGATTAGCTCAGAGCTATCTGGGTGAAGTTCTGACGTTTCTTTATGAACGAACAGAGCAATTGGCACACCCCAAGTACGTTGACGAGAGATACACCACTCAGGGCGACCTTCGATCATACCTTCGATACGGCTTTGACCCCACTCAGGCATCCACTCAACATTCTTCGTTGACTCTAGTGCTTTTGCACGTAGGCCAGCTTGATCCATAGAGATGAACCACTGTGGTGTTGCACGGAAGATGATTGGAGTTTTATGTCTCCAACAGTGTGGGTAGCTGTGCTCGTAAGCGTGGTGATGCAGAAGTGCACCTTTCTCTTTTAGAACTTCTAAAACAGAGTCGTTCGCTTTGAATACGTGCTGACCAGCAAATAGCTCGGTATCTGGCAGGTAAACGCCGTTAGAGCCTACTGGGTTAGCGATTTCTAGGTTGTATTTCTTACCAACCACGAAATCCTCTTGACCGTGACCAGGAGCCGTGTGAACCACACCAGTACCTGAATCAGTCGTAACGTGATCACCTAAGATCGCAGGAACTGTGAAGTCGTAGAACGGGTGGTTGAACTGAGAAAGCTCAAGATCAGCACCAGTTGCAAAACCTAGGTTGTGGAAATGCTCGATACCTGCACGATCCATTACGTCTTTAGCTAGTTCAGAAGCAACAACGATACGTTGAGCTGGCTGGTCGCCATTCGCTTCAACTTGGATAAGCACGTATTCAAGATCATCACGTAGACATACTGCGCGGTTAGCCGGCAGAGTCCATGGTGTTGTTGTCCAGATAACGATAGAGATTTCGCCTTGACCAGCGTGACCGTCAGCTAGAGAGAACTTCTCTAGAAGCGCCGCTTCGTCAGCTGCAGTAAATTTCACATCGATAGATGGAGATACTTTATCTTTGTATTCAACTTCAGCTTCAGCCAGAGCAGAACCACAGTCAGTACACCAGTGAACTGGTTTGAAACCTTTCAGTAGGTGACCTTTGTCTGCGATTTTACCTAGAGAACGAATGATGTTCGCTTCTGTACCGAAATCCATAGTGCGGTAAGGTTTGTCCCACTCGCCCATGATACCAAGACGTTTGAAGCTCTCTTTTTGACCTTCAACTTGGCCCGCAGCGTACTTACGACACTCTTCGCGGAATTCAGCAGCCGAAATCTTCTGACCTGGCTTACCTTTCTTCTTCTCAACCATTAGTTCGATTGGAAGACCGTGACAGTCCCAACCAGGGATGTACGGTGCATCAAAACCAGAAAGGGTCTTAGATTTAATAATAATGTCTTTAAGAATCTTATTCAGCGCGTGGCCAATGTGAATGTCGCCGTTCGCGTATGGAGGGCCATCATGCAGTACGAAAGATTTTTTACCTTTCTTTGCCTTACGGATTTCGCCGTAAAGATCTTCTTTGTACCAACGCTTAAGCATTTCTGGCTCACGATTTGCCAGATTGCCGCGCATTGGGAACCCTGTTTCTGGTAAGTTCAGGGTATCTTTATAATCACTCATCGATTCTTAATTCCGTTATATTGGGCGAAGTTAGACATTATGTTAATCGGTGGAATCATCCGATTAATTCTTTAGCTGAAGCAGCCACACCCTTGCGGCTTCAGCATCCAATTCTATTTGATTCTTTAATGCGTCGAACGATTCAAATTTTATCTCGTCGCGCAGTTTGTGCAAAAGTCGTACTTCTAACTGTTTACCATACAAATTGGCTTTAAAGTCAAAAAAGTGCACTTCTAATTGCTGCCTTACCCCATTCACCGTTGGTCGTTGTCCAATATTAGCAACGCCACCGACAGGAACCCCATCGATATCCAATGCCTCAACAACGTATACTCCCGACACAGGAGAGACACAACGCTTTAATGGAATGTTGGCGGTAGGGAAACCTATGGTTCTCCCCAGTTTTCGACCATGGGACACACGACCACTAATGCTGTAATCACGTCCTAACATGGTAGCACTTGCAGCCAAATCATCGACCGCTAATGCATTTCGTATCTCAGTACTGCTGACACGTAATTGATTTAAGCAATAGCTTTGGGTGCTTACCACCTCAAAACCGTACCTCTCGCCCGCTTCTTTGAGCATAGCGAAATTGCCAGTGCGGCCTTTGCCAAAACAAAAGTCATCACCAACCACCAAAAACTTAACGCCAAGCTTATCAACCAGAAGATCTTTAATGAATGCTTCCGCAGATAAACTTGCAAAGTACTGATTAAAATTGACACACAATAAACGACTGATATCTAGCTTGCTCAGTTGTACGTACTTATCACGTAAGCGAGTTAAACGTGCTGGCGCTCTATCTCGGGCAAACAGCTCCATAGGCTGCGGTTCAAACGTCATAACAACAGAAGGTAACCCTAATGCTGCCGCTTGTTCAGAAACCTGGCTAAGAACCTCTTGATGTCCTAAATGAACACCATCGAAGTTACCTATGGTCAATACACAGCCGTGATGCTGCGCTTTAATATTGTGTATACCTCGGATCAGTTCCATTATGATCAGCTAAAACCTGTTATTTGCATCATTCATTGTGTGAAACCGACGGATTATATACTAATCAGTATTAATCTGTCGCTGCTTTTAAATGTTTTACTCGGATACCTAAAACCAGTACCGAAACAATATAAACAAAGCCACCAAGACCAATCAAGCCTGTTAGCATCAGCGCTCTCTGACTAAAGCTCCACTCAAGCCACTGTTGCATATTATCCAACTGCCACAAAATAGCCGCGACCATCACACCGCCTGAGACAACAAGCTTCGCACAGAACAGTAAAGTGGTCTTTGTCAGCTTATAGACACCAGCAAGGTGTAAACCACGATATAACAAGGCCATATTCACAAAGGCTGACAGAGCGGTTGCAATCGCCAAGCCTATATAGCCATAGAAATAAGCAAAGATAGCGTTAAATACCATGTTCGTGACCATCGCGATAATGCCGTACTTCACTGGCGTTTTCGTGTCTTGACGAGAGTAATAGCCCGGAGCCAATACTTTAATCAGCATGAAGTTAAGCAAACCAGAGGCGTACGCTACTAGAGACATCGATGCCTGTTGCACGTCGTGTGGAGAGAACTCACCACGCATGAATAACACCATCAGCATTGGTTTCGCTAAAACAATAAGGCCCAACATGGCAGGAATGCCAAGCAGTAGTACCATACGCACGCCCCAATCCATAGTATGCGCAAACCCTTCCCCTTGAGCATCAACGTGCTTACGAGATAACGCAGGAAGTATCACAGTCGCAATTGCAATACCGAATAGACCCAGTGGGAACTCAAGCAATCGATCTGAGTAGTACAACCAACTAATAGAGCCTGTCGCTAGGAAACTGGCAATGAAGGTATCAAACAGTAGATTGATTTGGCTGACTGAAACACCAAACAGAGCAGGAATCATTAATGTGCGAATCTTAACAACGCCCGGATCTCTCCAGCCCCACTTCGGCTTAACCAACACGCCCGCTTTAATAAGGAAAGGCATTTGGAAAAGGAATTGAACTAAGCCACCTAAGAACACACCAATCGCCAAGCCGATTTCTGGCTGTTCTAAATTCGGAGAAATAAACCACGCAGCGCCGATGATCATGACATTCAAAAACACAGGGGTAAAAGAGGAGACCGCAAACTTACCCAGTGTATTGAGAATGGCACCAGATAACGCGACAAAGGTGATGAACCATAAATAAGGGAAGGTAATCTTGAGCATAAAGCTCGCTAGCTCAAACTTAGGAGCCGCTGGGCCATCATTAAGCCAGTCGATAAACCAACCCGCACCAAACAGCGCAGTAATCGCTCCTGAACCCAGCACACCGATAATGGTAACAATAGAGACTAACACCCCGAGCGTACCCGACACCTTAGCGATTAAGTCTCGAGTTTTCTCTTTATCACCAGCCGCGTGATATTCCGTTAATACTGGGACAAACGCTTGAGAAAACGCACCTTCTGCAAACAGTCGACGTAAGAAGTTCGGGATTTTATTAGCGAAGAAAAATACGTCGGCACTCGCTCCTGCTCCCATCAAATTTGCTACTACTACATCACGTACTAGCCCCAATACACGGGAAACAAAAGTCATTGCACTGACAATCAGGCCTGACTTTAATAGTCGTTTACTCACAGAAACCTCTGACACTGGTTGATTACTTTCAAGGGAGGATAAATACTATCCTGTCCTAAGAAGCATATTTATTAGCATTGGTCTAAAAATGCTGTTAGAATCCCCGCCATCTTAACCGCGATGACCTTTCCATTCCAAAGTTTGTTTGGCTACGATTGGTTTTTGCACAAATCATTTGACAATTAAGCGCTAATGAGGGATAGTCCTCGCCCTTAAATTGTCACCGAACTAAGTTTTTGGGAGTTAGACCCTTGGCAAACAGTAAATCTGCTAAGAAGCGCGCTATCCAAGCTGAGAAACGTCGCCAGCACAACGCTAGCCGTCGTTCTATGATGCGCACTTACATGAAAAAGACTATCGCAGCTATCGCAGCTGGTGATAAAGAAGCTGCAACTGCTGCTCTTGTAGAAGTTACACCACTTCTTGACCGTATGGCGACTAAAGGCCTTATTCATAAGAATAAAGCTGCACGTCATAAGTCTCGTTTCGCTGCTGCAATCAAAGCTCTTTAATAGAAATTTGATTACAACGCAAAACGAAAAAAACCGGCTTAGGCCGGTTTTTTTATATCTGAATTTTGAGTAACACAATTAAACGACTGACCGACAGTAGTTAAAAATAACGAACAGACTCAGATATAGACAGGGAATAACACAGGTAAGAGTTAAATAGATAGGTTGTGACTAAATAGGTAGAGAGTGGGTAAGTAGCTAAAATAGATAGTGAATAGACAACTTTTAACGTTCGACGAGAAATACTGACACTTCCTTGTGTCGACCTTATTCCTGATAAGAAACCACTTTTCTTACCAACAATAAACTACTTGCAATATAGACCATGCAGTAGGTTAATCATTGCTTTTACTTCTTCACTGCTCAATGTGTAATACACGGTTTGAGCTTCTTTGCGAGTATCGACCAAACCATCTCTTCTCAACCAAGCAAGATGTTGAGATAAAGCCGATTGACTCAGTTCCAACTTGCCACACAACTCCCCAACCGACAGCTCAGTACCATGTAAAAGGCACAAAATCTGTAAGCGACGTTCGTTGGCCATGGCTTTGAGTAGAATCACAGCTTGTGCTGAGTTCTTCTCCATCTCTTTTAAGTTCATAGTTTGGCTCCCTACAACCTTTACGCCAACTACGGGCTATCAGTATTTCCGGCATATTGCGGAGTTATGATAATCGATATCAATTCATTAACAAACTACCTCATTCGAACAATTTGCTAAAATCTGCGTCACATACATTTTTTACGGCTGGATGTTGGATCATCCTCTCAGCAAAAATGACATAGTACTCTTCTTTTAACTCTTCAATACCGCCTAATAATTGCAAGGAAGTGTCTTGCTCCACTTCAGACATGTACAAGGTTGGTGCTAAGAAAATAGCATCATGGTGGTAACGAGCGAACGCTTTCATCAATGCTGCGTCATCAAACTCGCCCAAAATATCCGGTTTTAGACCCTGTCTATCAAACCATTGCAGTATCTTGCGTCCCATTGAGGTTCGACTTCCCGGGATCAACAGCTTTCTTTGCTCTAATACGGCAGGGAAATTAACCCCTTTCACTTCACCAGAACTGAAAAAGCTCATACCACTCTCCCCCAACTTCTTGCTGAATAAACCTGGGCTTTGGCTAGAGTCCACCGGGCAGTCAGACAAGATCATATCGAGCTTATGTTGAGAGAGCTGTTCAAGCAGCATTTCGTGAGTCGATTCAAAACAGCGAAGGTGGATACTGTTATCTTCTGGAATCGTCGACATCAAGATCTTACTAACCAGTCGTTTCGAAAGAGCGTCTGCCACACCGACATCAAACAGGATATTTGAGTGCTGACTATAGTTCACGATATCCAGCATTTCGTAGCTTAGACCAAACATACGATCCGCGTATTTGAAAACCAGCTGTCCAAGCTCTGTTGGTTCAACACTGCGACCATTGCGCTTGGTCAGCTTACCGTCCATTCGCTCTTCTAATGCTTTTATCTGGCCAGTGACCGTTTGAGGTGTGAGAAATAGAGCTTCTGCTGCTTTGGTAACAGAGCCTTGCTTGCAGACCATCCAGAAGTAATAAAGATGGTTATAGTTGAGGTGCGACATAGGTGTGCCGTAATAAAAGAGTCGGTTCCTTTTTATATCAAATATGACACCTCCGCTCAACAAACTCGGAAAAACCAACCGTAAAACCATTTAACTGGTAATTTTTTCGAAGTGTTTGATTTCATAATGTAATATTAACGCCAAGTTTCTCAATTTTTTTCTAACTTTTAAGATCTATATCACCCATCAAAAACCGCAATAAAATCATTTATAAACAACCACTTAAAATAACCACATTTACTGTCAGAATATTTAAACAGTAAATCATCACAAAAAAGTCCCGCCTCAACCAAAATGTAATATTACTGAAATATTTCCCCTCTAACATCACGCTCAGATTAAACAAACAGACCAAACACAGACTTAAACGGTCCTATGGAGAAAACATTATGAACCAAGCTACTACTGCAGCAGCGCCGATTTCGAGCACAACTCGTTGGCTACGCTGGGCTAACTTGGCATTCATGCTTTACCTACTATTACTTTCAGTTTCAATGGTTGGTACAGGCTTCAAATGGGCAACAGGCGAACAAGCAAAAGTTCTTTTTGAATTTGCTTCACACCCAGTTGCAGGCTTAATGATTGGTTTAGTTGCAACCGCACTTATTCAATCATCAAGTACAGTTACTTCAATTATCGTTGGCCTTGTGGCAGGTGGTTTACCTGTTGAGCTAGCAATCCCTATGATCATGGGTGCAAACATTGGTACTACGGTAACCAATACGCTAGTTAGCCTTGGTCACGTTCGTTGTAAAGAAGAGTTCAAACGCGCATTCGCAAGTGCGACGATTCACGACTTCTTCAACCTATTGGCTGTAGCTATTTTCCTACCGCTAGAGATGGCGTTTGGTATTCTAGAGAAGATTTCTCACTGGTTGGTATCTCCGATGCTAGCAACAGGTGATATGAGCATGAAGGGTCTTAACTTCATCAAGCCAATCACTAAACCAGTAGTAAGCGCAATTAAAGAGCCTCTATCAACATTTGGCGACACGATTGGCGGCATCATGCTTATCGCTCTAGGTATCGCAACTATCTTCGTAGCTATCACTGTTATGGGTAAGCTGATGAAGAGCCTAATGGTTGGTCGTGCTCGTGAGATTCTTAAGAACGCAATTGGTCGTGGTCCAATCCACGGTATCGCTTCTGGCTCTATCGTTACTATCCTTGTTCAGTCTTCTTCAACGACAACAAGCTTGATGGTTCCACTAGTAGGCTCAGGTGTTCTTAAAGTACGTGATGTTTACCCATTCACTCTAGGCGCAAACATCGGTACATGTATTACCGCTCTGCTTGCAGCGACAGCAGTATCTGGTGAGTTCGCAGTATTCGCACTTCAGATTGCTCTAGTACACTTGGTGTTCAACATCATGGCAACGGTATTCATCTTCGGTATCCCGTTCCTACGTGAGCTACCAGTTAAAGCGGCAGACATGATTTCAGACATGGCTGTGAAGAACAAAGCTGTTGTTGCCGGTTACCTTGTTGCGGTATTCCTTGTACTGCCAGGCACAATCTTGTCTCTGACTGCTTAATAGAAAAATACACATCGCTTATAGCAAAGCCCGCAACCTAGGTTGCGGGCTTTTTCTTTTTTAAGAGCAGATGCGGGGAACAAAAAAGATGCGGGATTCGAGTAAACGAGTAACGAAGAGCTAAAAGTAGATACGAGATTCGTGTAAACGAGTAACGAAAAACATGAACTGTGATAGTCGTACTTGGTATATCGCCGACTCAAACCTAGGTATATTTTTCGTATCCCTAATCTCATTTACTCGTTTCTACTCTTAGCTCTTCGCATCTCGAATCCCGTTTACTCGCATCTAAAAAGTCCGCCATTCCCTACAGCGAGGAACGAGCGGGATAGGGAATTTACGCAGAGCATAACACCCAGAGATTCCCTACTCCTTTCTTCATCAGTCTAGGGAATGACGGGCGCTTTTGCTCTTCGTATCCCGCACCTCGTTTACTCGCATCTAAAAAAGCTTACTTACCTTGCTCATTACGCAGGTACATGATCGCAACCATACCAAAGCCGATAAATTGCCATAAATACTGTCCGTCACTTGCGCCAGTGATGGTTTGAGTAAACGCCATACAAGCCGTGACAAACAGGGAGGAGAAAGCCGCATAAAGTAACCACGGACGTTCCTTACCAACCATGAACTCACCGGCAAACAGCGAGCGAATAACCAGTAAAAATGGAACACATTGCAACGCAATCAGAATCGGAAACATAAAGTCGAACGTTGGGCTAAGTAAAACATGACCGACTTGGCTCTTGTCCCAAGTTCCAACGATATAACCCTTCCAACCAGCCCAGGTATCACCGGCATAAGCGGTATCAGGCGTAACAAAGCCAAGTAACACGCCCATCACTTTATCGATAAAGCCATTTTTGAACCAAAAGACGAATAAAAAGATCTGAATCGGTATGATCTGAAAAGCAAATTTCTTCAACATGTGCGTACCCCAAATAATGAATGATTTGAGGACCAATATGTGAAAGTCACTGTTTTGACTCTTGATGCAAGGCAATCAAGGCTGACTACAAACAATAAACAAACATGTTAAGAAGCCGATTAGGGCTTGGGAAACCTACCTAGCCCCGAACCACCAGCGCTCACTCAGACCTTCACTAAAAAGGGAGTTTAGGCATTTAGAAAAGGTTTGGTTTTTATAAAGATTCAATAAGATCAAAGAGTTGACCGTTATGCTCTTTTTTTACCTCGGTATAACGCTGATAGTTGTATTGCGAACCTTTTGGGTTGTCCGATAGCTTGTCCGCAACACTCAGTAGATAAAAGCTGATTGGACTTGGTGTACTTTCGGCCGCATAAGAAAGATAAGGAAAAGCTTGATTGGCGTGTTGGTTTATTAACAATGCAAGCCCCAGGGTCAGGTTGGCAATATCACAACGCGGATTCATCTCAAAAGCTTGCTTAGCCAATAGTAGAGCGCGTTCGCGATCTTCCTGCTCACTGTTTTGCAAATAGGCCAAAGACTCGGCATACGACAGCAAAGCATTGACCAAATAGTTATCTCGTCCTTGTTGTTGAATCATATCCAACTGAACCGCGATATCTTCAAATGGTTGACCGCCTTTGCCCTGATAAAACAGTGATATCCCCTCAGAGATAACACTCCAATCCTGATAGTTATCAATAGAAGTCACTCGATGACTCGCTACCCCATACTCAGAGCTCATAGGAGCAATAATGGCTTTAATCTCAAGAATGGCATCACCAATGACCTCGAAGAAATTATCTTGGCTGAAGCGTTTTTCTACTTTCTGACTTTGATTGGGTTGAGCATTGTTTTGCACCAGCACGCTCAACACATAGTCCCCATCCTTTCTCTTGAGCCAACTTTTGAGCTCGACACCATTATTGGCAAGTGATTGCTTACCTTGTTTAGATAGCTGAGAAAAATGGTAACCCGATAGGTTTTTAGCTGAGTTCAACCCATAAAAAAGATAGTTATAGACACTTTCCGACATCTCGTAATCGTTCGCCGAATCTAGGATTAGGTCATGGATATAAACGGGAATCACGTCAACCTGACGAGTGGTAATCGCCACAGGTTCATTAGTCTTAAAACCGTTGGTCCATGCCCAAGTCGCAGTTAAGCCAATCGCTAACAGTGCGGTCGCAATGAGAGTGATGATCTTCTTTTTGTAATAAGGCGTGAGGGTTTCAGTTGCGGGTTGTGAGTCATCGTCGACGGAAGTTTCTTCAGCATTCGGCTGGGTCACTTCAATATCAAACAAGTAACCTTGTTTAGGTATCGTCTGAATAATGCGATAAGGGCGTGACTTATCTCGAAGCTGACTGCGCAATAAACTGATGACTTGCCTAACCAGATTGTCGGATACATGAGTCCTCTGCCACACATCAGTAGCGATCTGCTGTGTACTTACCACTCGCCCGCGATTTTCAATGAAATAGCTCAGCAACTTAGCTTGTAATGGCTCTAGATGAATCGCCTCATCATTAATCACCAACTGATTCTTCTCAGGATAAAATGAAATAAGAAAGTCATGTTGCAATACAAAGCAATGCGAGCGAGTCATAGCAGTTCTGTAGTTAGAAAAGACCCCACAAGATTATTGGTTTTATAAATGGTAAGCAAGCCAAGCATCACAAATAAAAAAGGCTGCACAGTGGCAGCCTTTCAATCAAACGAAACGGATTCGATTAAACCGAGAATGGGTACTTAATCGCTTCGTGGCACTCGTAACCTTCAACCCAGAAGTCATCCATCGTTACCCAAGTTTCTAAATCCTCTAGAGACTTAATCTCAGGGTTGATGTGGAACGTTGGGCCCGCTAGAGGCTCACGCTTCAGCTGAATATCACGCATAGGCGCCAGTTGGTCTTCATAGATATGAGCATTAACTAGCTTGTGGTAAGCCACACCCGCTTTTTTACCTGTGATTTGCGCCATGATCGCTAGGAACACGTACACTTGAACCATATTGAAGTTCAGGCCTAGTGGTACATCACAAGAGCGCTGAGTACTGTTTAAGTACAGAGTGTCACCAAGTAGAGAGAAATGGTGGCTGTACATACACGGACGCAAGCAGCCCATGTGGAACTCGCCTGGGTTGTAGAAGTTTAAGATCTCACCACGGTCATCGATACCATTCGTCAGGTCATCTACAATCTTCTTCAGTTGGTCGATATGACCACCATCAGGCTTTGCCCATGCTCGACCTTGAACGCCATAAACACGCCCCATGTCATCTTCACCCTTACGGTAAGGATTGTTCAGCCATGCTTCGTTCAAGTTAGAGTTTGCGTCCCAAGTTTTTGTACCTAGTTTGCGAAAATCTTCAGCGCTGTCGTAACCACGGATGTAGCCAAGCAGCTCAGCGACTGCCGCTTTCCAAAAGCTCTTACGCGTTGTGACAAGTGGGAACTGGTTGTTACCAACATCATATTCAAGGTCAGCATTGATCACGGTTAGGCAGCGCTTGCCCGTGCGTTCATTTTCAATCCAAGTACCGTTATCAACGATACGCTGACAGAGATCTAAATACTGTTTCACACCAATTCCTTACTTCGTTTGTTGTGGTAATTCGTCTTTGTAGTGACCACGCTTGTATGCCCAAACCATCATCAGTGCACCGATGATAACCATTGGCAGTGACAGGATTTGTCCCATAGAGATAAAGCCGCCGAACAAGCCTAGATGAGCATCTGGTTCACGTACGTATTCTACTAAGAAGCGGAATGTACCATATCCTGCAAGGAATAACCCTGATACAGAACCAAGAGGACGCGGCTTTTTAATAAACCAGTTCAAGATGAAGAACAGCACAATGCCTTCAAGCGCCATTTCATAAAGCTGAGATGGGTGGCGAGGAAGTGGACCGCCATTCGGGAATACGATTGCCCATGGCACATCTGTAACACGGCCCCAAAGTTCGCTGTTCATGAAGTTACCTAAACGACCCATACCTAAACCAAAGGGTACCAATGGTGCAATCATGTCTGCGACGCCAAAGAAGGTGCGACCATTCTTTTTTGCATACCAGAACATTGCGGTAATAACACCAAGCAAGCCGCCGTGGAAAGACATACCGCCAGTCCATACCTTAAATAGGTAAAGTGGGTCCGCTAAGAAAAGGTCAAAGTTGTAGAACAACACGTAGCCAATACGACCACCAAGCACCACACCTAGAAAGCCAGCGAACAATAAGTCTGAGACTTGCTCTCGAGTCCAACCGCTACCCGGCTGATCAGCTCGGCGATTTGCTAGCCAAAGAGCAAACATAAAACCGACAAGGTACATTAGGCCGTACCAACGAACTGAGATTGGTCCTAGTTCAATAAGAACAGGATCGATATTTGGGAATTCAATAAAACCCTGAGACATACTTGGCTCTCTATCTAAATTGAATAACGGTTAGCTCAATCGCTAACTAAAGACACTACAGCAGCATGGTCGCTGCTATAAACATTAAAAATACCGCAAAGAACTTCTTAAGTACTGGTGTTGGTAATTGCGTTGCCAACTTCGCCCCCACTCGCGTGGTCAGTACTGATGTGCACGATATCGCAACCAAGGCAGGTAGGTAGACATAACCAAGGCTAAACGCAGGCAGCCCCTCGACAGACGAGCCATGCCAAATAAATCCTAGCATCCCAGAGATAGCGATAACAAAACCACACACTGAAGATGAACCCACCGCCTTACGCATTTCCACACCGTGATGGTTAAGAAAAGGTACAGACAACGAGCCGCCACCAATGCCCGCTAGGCTTGAAACCAAACCAATGCCACCACCACATAACATGGTTGTCGCAGAGCCTGGCATCGCTTTCTGGCTCTTAGAGCGAATCGACAACAGCATCTGCAGTGCCAGCACCAAAACAATCACACCAAAAACTTTAGGCAAGTATTGAGAAGGAATAACGTCAGCTACAAAAGAACCGAGAAAACCGCCAACTACAACTCCTGGCATTAACCACTTAACGACAAATATCTCGACGTTACCCAACTTTAAGTGGTTAATCGCAGACGATCCTGACGTAACAATTATGGTGGATAGCGAAGTCGCTAATGCCATTTGCATTGCAAACTCTTGAGGAATACCCGCTTTCGGGAGCAAGAACAGTAAGGCCGGAACCACCAGCAATCCACCGCCAATACCCAGCAAGCCAGCTAAAACACCAACAACAGCACCAAGGCCTGCCAGCAAGCCTATCAGTTCATATGACACGTTAATTCCTATTTTTTACCTGCTCGAATGAAGCCTGTAAATTCACGCTCTTCGAAATAGTTCAGCATCATACTATAGATGTCACTGCCATACGGCTTTGAAAGTGCCTTATTTGCCAAATCCTGTAATTCGCTTAAGTTAGATTGACGAATCAAATACTTGGTTCTAGCCACATTCGAGGTGTTCATACTTAACGTCTGATAACCCAATCCAAGCAGTAACAATGCGCCCATTGGATCACCGGCTAGCTCTCCACAAATACACACAGGTAATTGATATTGCTTACAAGTATCATGAATCTGTTTCAATGCCATGATCACTGCCGGGTGCATAGATTCATAGACATCAGAGACTCGAGAATTGTTCCGGTCAACGGCCAATAAATATTGGGTTAAGTCATTGGTGCCGACAGAGACAAAGTCGACCTTGTCAGCAATCAGCGGTAGCAGATAGAGCATCGAAGGCACTTCAATCATGATACCGATACGAGGCATTCGCACTCGGTTATCAAGTTCATGCACTTCATCATAGGCTTGCTCAATCAACTGTAGTGCGTCATCCAACTCCTGAGCGCCCGAGATCATCGGTAGCAGAATGCTCAAGTTGTGGCTTTCACAACTCGCACGCAACATGGCACGCAGTTGGATAATGAAGATATCTGGATGATCTAGCGTAAAGCGGATACCACGCCAGCCAAGGAATGGGTTGTCTTCCTCGATTGGGAAGTAAGGTAATGCCTTATCGCCACCAATATCGAGCGTACGCATCACCACTTGCTTATTTGGGTAGCTAGAAAGTACAGAGCGATACTGCTTGAACTGTTCATCCTCTGATGGGAAACGTTGTTGCAATAAGAAGGAAATTTCCGTTCGATACAGGCCAACGCCATCAACGCCTTGATTGATGGCAATATTGGTATCAGCGCTCAAGCCTGCATTTAGTAGGATTTCGACCTGTTGATCATCTTGGGTTTTCGCAGGTAGATACAGCTCGCGATTGACCATTGAGGAGAGTTCACTCTCTTCAAGAATCAGCCCTCGATACTCTTTGAGCAGGTTCTTGGTCGGCTCGATAAAGATCTCGCCACTATAACCATCGACGATGGCTTGCTTGCCATTCGCTTGCTCGAGGTTAATGTTAACCCCCATAACCGAAGGAATACCAAGCGCGCGAGATAAAATCGCAGCGTGCGAGTTCGCCGCCCCTTCCAATGAGATCACTGCCAACAGCTTCTCTTTTGGAATCGACGCTAACACAGAAGCCGTTAACTCACGAACCACCAGGATAATAGGTTTATCTAAGGTACGTAGCTCATATTCGGAGTTATGGAGGAAATACAACAGCCTTTGACCGAGCTCTCGGATATCCTGTGCCCTTTCACGCAGATAAACATCCGACATACGAGCAAAGCGATTGGAATAACTCTCGACTACCTGCCTTAGTGCCCAGTCCGCTTTATCGCCTTTCTGAATCTGGCTTTTTAGATCCTTACGCAACATAGGATCGTTGAGTAAGTGAGTGAACAGGTCAAAGATCGCCAATGCGTCTTTATTGATTTCACTATCTAAGCGCTTTCGCATGCGCTTAAAGTCATTGAGGGCATTTTCAACTGCCACTGCCAATAACTCTTGTTCGCGCTCAATATTGAGCGTCGAAGCAGGATACACATCCGTTAATTCAGGTTGAGTGTTATCCCACCACAGATCACCAATGGCAACTCCAGATGAGGCAGCAATACCTTTGATGCCTGGCAGCTTTTGTTGCTCCAACAGCCAATGACCTTGGGTTTGGGCGTGCGCCACAATAACCGCAAGTTGAGCCGAGAGCGTAACAAGGAAAGACTCTTCCATCTCGCTGAATAAGCGAGGCGTCTTTTGTTGAATAACCAATACACCAAGCACTTGCTTGCGATGGATAATAGGGGTGCCAAGAAAAGAGTGGTAAATGTTTTCTCCAAGCTCTGGAAAAAATTTATAAGCAGGGTGTGCAGACGCTTGTGCAAGGTTAATAGGTTCAGCGCTTCGTTTGACTAGGCCAACCAAACCTTCGTCGAAACCAATGTGAATACTATTACCTTCAAAGATCAGGCCTTGAGTTGCCATCAACTCAAGGCGCTGCATATCATTATTGGCTAAATACACGGTGCAACATTCCGTCTGCATCGCACTGCATGTCTCTTTAACTAGAATATCAAGTGCTGTTGATACATCTTCAACTCTTGATACGTGTTCAACTATTTCCCTTAGTTGACTGAGCATGCTTAACCTCTACGCAATTTGCGTTTTCCTTTTGTTTTTCGCTCTTTAAACGGCATTGCTAAAGATGCGAACTCTTTCATCGCTCGACGGTAAACGTCTCGCTTAAAAGAAACAACTTGTCGAACTGGGTACCAGTAACTCACCCAACGCCAACCATCAAACTCAGGTGTACTCCCACGCTGCATATTGATACGCGATTCATCGCAATCTAAGCGTAAAAGGAACCACTTCTGTTTTTGTCCAATACAGACAGGTTTAGAATCCCATCGAACCAGTCGTTTGGGTAGCTTGTAGCGTAACCAATGACGACTTGTCGCGACGATCTTGACATCCTTTTTAGTAAGGCCAACCTCTTCATACAACTCACGGTACATTGCCTGTTCCGGAGTTTCACCTTCATCTATTCCCCCTTGAGGGAATTGCCATGAATGTTGCCCGTATCGTTTAGCCCAGAAGACCTGACCATGGTTGTTACAGATTACAATACCAACATTTAATCGGTAACCATCGCCATCTATCACTGGCCAACCTCTATCTAAATTTTTAATTACACTGATTTTTCCACATATCCCCAATTGGAGCAAACTTAGTGACGTGATAAGCGCTATATTTATGAATATTATCTGTGGATATGGATAAGTTTTGCTCAAATTTGAGTTACCCACACAATAGTGAGACCTAGACCACATTTATTCACCTTTTCTGTGAATAACTATGTGAAGAATTAGTCGCAATCGTTTTTTTTAATCCATAGATTCATCAACACCAACACAACACCTCGGAGAAAACAAAAATTAAAAACACAAAAAAACAAACACTTAAGTAGAAAAGACAAAAACAAAGCACGATGAAAAACCAAAAGATCTTTTGAAAACACAAGCTGCTCAAAGATCAACCACCCCGGTGTTTATCCACACTACCAAGTGAAAGATTCATTTTACACCCCATTTGGCAAGCATTTTATCCACCAAAAACCCCTGTTTATTTATCCACTAAATTAATATTTCAATTAATTACCTTTATGTCCTGTGGATAACCCTAACTTTGATCCCTTTTCAGGCTAGGAGATCATTTCTTAACCAGTCGTCATTTGGTGATAACTTCTGATAAAATCGTTTTTTTGATCATGCCTTTTATTATGAAACCAGAACCACAAACACAAGAAGAGCTGTTAGAGCGAGCGTATGCGATCGCCGGGATGACCTTCAAAGAGCTCGCCGATGAAGCAGAGATGGACATGCCTAATGACCTTAAGCGAGACAAAGGATGGGTTGGACAGCTGTTAGAGTGGCACTTGGGCGCACCTGCTGGCAGTAAACCAGAACAGGATTTCGCGAAACTAGGCATCGAACTTAAGAGCATTCCTATTGGCTATTCTGGTAAGCCACTCGAAACCACCTTTGTTTGTGTTGCACCATTAATGGGTGTGCAAGGGCTGACATGGGAAACCAGCCACGTTCGTAACAAGCTATCTAAAGTGTTGTGGATTCCAGTAGAAGGTGAAAGAGAAATCCCATTGGCAGAGAGACACGTTGGATCACCACTGTTGTGGACGCCAAGCGAAGCTGAAGACGAAATACTCAAAAGAGATTGGGAAGAGCTGATGGAGTTGATCGTTTTAGGGAATGTTGAACAGATCACTGCGAGGCATGGAGAAGCACTGCATCTGCGTCCAAAGGCCGCAAACAGCCGCGTTTTGACCGAGGCCTATGGTGCAAGTGGCAAGCCAATCAAAACCAAACCTCGTGGATTCTATTTACGAACTCAATTTACTCATAACATACTCACGACACACTACGCATAGTACCTTGATAGCCATAGCCATGCATCAATGACTAAAAAGTAAGGCGCTAAGGGCTTGTATCTAATGAGGTTTCAACGCTAATTCAATATCGCAGTAGCTTTGACTTGGCTCGTTACCAAATTCGTCGTAAGCATTGTGTAAACGAAGGTAGGCCTTCTCAAAACCTAGCCGGAGTAACTCCTCTTTCACTTGATCCAAAGATCCAAAGTGAAGCGGTTCACCATCTTGTTTTACTGGCTCTAGCTTGTGTTTGTACTCCACGGCTAGTAGATATTCTGAGATGTCAGAACAACCAATAACGTACACTTTCGGTGTCTGGTACGAGTCTTTGTGATCTCCATGTAACCACATGTCTAACTGATGCTTTTGCATAACAGGCCTCCCTTGCTCTCTTTAGCTTAGTAGAACTCTTTTTGTTTACTAGGGTGGGCTGATCTTTCAAGCTTAAAAAAGCAAAAAAGAGAAGCCAGTGCTTCTCTCTTTTTGCCAGTTCTAGTTCAAAGCTCTCACTTTGACACCTAACCATCACTGTCGATTATTTAAGGGGTTGATGGTGCTATCAACCCCTACAGATTACGTCGGTATTCGCGCACTAAGGACACGACGAAGATGACGAACGCGACGTTCAATGGTGACCACTTCAGGTTCAGAGAAACCAATTGGACGACCATCGGCCTCAAGGCCAATATCTCTTAGCAAATGAGCGTTGTGCCATGGTAGGTCTAGTGAACTACGACGTACTTTTCGCTGCCATTCCCGCTCTTCACGACGAAGATCGGCACGGATAAGAACTGTTGCTAATTTTAAATATACTGAGTGACGCATAATAACTCTCCAGTTGTTGAATAAACTGAGGAAAAATAGCGTGTTAGATAGTATGAGGGCTTCTCACTTAGCTGCTATTTTTCCGCAGCCAAATAAGGATACAGATCTATTAGTTAGGTTTATCTTGGGTGTTTCGATCGGCCATGGCTGAGATCTGTGACGTAACAGTCACCATGTCAGTACACGGTTCAAACGATGCGCAAATGTGCTGTATAAAATCGAAATGTTTCATTTGCGCCTCCAAGCTAACTAAAAAATCCAAAAAGAAATGGGGTAGTAAAGCAGACAAGTCTTTGTTAAATCGCTGCTTTCACGGTTAAAGTCTAACCAAGTGAGTATATTATTCAACCGATAATTGGTTAACATTTTCAAAACAATGCATTCACCTAAAATATCAGTTGCATATTCATTTATATATAAGATATTCACTATGATTATATAAAATCACAGCATATCTCTCTTAATGACCAAGAGCTCATCTTCCGATTGTTCGAACATAGACGCAGCGATTAGCAACCAAAAAGCCACGCATTATGCGTGGCCTTAAATTTACACTAACTGATTTAATGACTTAGAAGAGAGTTCTACACAACACCCTCAGAAATCAGGCTGTGTTTATTCAGCAAACGGTACATGGTTGCCCGTGACACGCCAAGTTCCTTAGCGGCTAATGAAACCTGCCCACCATAAGATTCCAAGACGATCAGTAAGGCATCACGCTCTGAACGTTCGCGAATACTCTTCAAGCTACGTCGCTCATCATTCTGCTTTGGCAGATCAAGCTGCTGCTCCTCAATGATCACAGCATCCGACATCAACACAACGCGCTTTATCTGGTTCATCAATTCGCGAACATTGCCTGGCCAGTGGTAGCGATTCATCGAACGAATAGCATCTTCTGAAAAACTCTTTGCCTGAGCGTTAAACTCTTTCGAATACTCTCGTAGGAAGTGATTGGCTAATACGGAAATATCACTCACGCGCTCTTTGAGGCTCGGTACATGAATGCGTAGCACATTAATGTAGTGATAAAGCTCTTCGTTGAAATCCCCTTCGATTAAGGCTTTTTCGATATCAGAAGAGTTTGCTGCCAGAATACGAACATCAACAGACTTAGGTCCATCAGCCGTTTCAATCTTGCCTTCTTGTAGAAAACGCAGCAGATTCAACTGTTGATTACGTGGCATCGCCAGAACATCATTGAGCAAGATGGTGCCGCCATCAGCCTCTTCTAACATACAAGGAGAAGACATTGGCTGTTCGGAGATACCAAATACCTCAGATTCTATTCTCATTTCAGACAAGGCACGGCAGTTCACCGTTAGAAATGGCTTTTGAGATCGTGAGGAGTTTTGATGAATAGAGCGTGCAATCGTCTCTTTACCTGAACCGCTCTCTCCATAAATCAGAATACTGACATCCGTTGGGCCAATACGCTTCACCTGGTCTCTTAGGCGTTTCACAGCCACAGAGTCGCCTAGCAGTCCCATATTGTTGTTGATGCCGTAGTTTGGCCATACTTTCTGTTCAAGCTTAAGCATTCCTAACTGGTGACCAATGGTGCTTAACAGCTGAGCGTCTGGGATCGGGGCAGTGAAAAAGTCGATACAAAAGTTAACGATAAACTGGCAGATCGTATCTGAACTTAATTGAGATTCACGGATAAACGCGAGCCATCTTACCTGCTTGTTGTTGCTCACAAGGTTAGCAATACCATTAAGGCTGAATTCATCATGGCTAAGATCCACAATGCCAATACATGGACCAATTTCATTAATCAAGGCATCCGCTTTTCGTAAGTCGGCACACTGGGTACACTGCCAACCCACTTGCTCAAGTACAGATAACCAGGGTTCGTACGCACCACCAACGACGATAAGAGAACCTGGCAAGGAATCCATCTTAAATTGAGTTCCCATCCTTCTTCCTTATTCTATTTTTATTTAAATCAGGCTAATACGAGTCACCGCTTATTCGCGTGGCAAAATGCCGCGAGATCGTATTCAATGCAGACACCTATAGTAGAGAGACTATCTTAGATTTTATGTCTCATTAGTAAGACTATGTCAGAAATAATGATTTTTCGAATCAAGAGTGCGGTACAGGCTGGGTTTTGAGGCCTAAAAACAGAAAAAGCCACCCGAAGGTAGCTTTTTATTGGATTGGGTTGCGATAACCCGTAAGCGATAATTACGCTTGTGGGCGCATTGCCGGGAACAAGATCACGTCACGGATTGTGTGCGTGTTTGTGAATAGCATTGCTAGACGGTCGATACCGATACCTTGACCCGCTGTTGGCGGTAGGCCGTGCTCAAGAGCTGTGATGTAGTCTGCATCGTAGTACATTGCTTCATCATCGCCTGCGTCTTTCGCGTTAACTTGTGCTTTGAAACGCTCGTCTTGGTCTTCTGCATCGTTAAGCTCAGAGAAGCCGTTTGCTACTTCACGGCCACCGATGAAGAACTCAAAACGGTCTGTGAAGAACGGGTTGTCATCGCTACGACGAGCTAGAGGAGAGATGTCCGCTGGGTAGCCAGTGATGAACGTTGGTTGAATTAGCTGAGGCTCAGCCGTTTCACCAAAGATCTCTTCTAGAAGCTGACCACATGTCCAGAATGTCTCTACTTCAACGTGTACAGATTTCGCGATTGCTACCATCTTCTCACGGTCTTGTAGATCTTCTTCTGTTAGCGCTTGGATCTCAGCGTGCTCAGGGTTGTAGTGTTTGATTGCTTCAAACATGCTCATGCGAGCGTACTTACCACCAAACTCTACTGTCTCGTCACCGTAAGGCATAGAAGTAGAACCAAGAACGTCCATAGCCGCAGTGCTTAGCATCTCTTCTGTTAGATCCATCAGGTCTTTGTAGTCAGAGTACGCTTGGTAGAATTCCATCATTGTGAATTCTGGGTTGTGACGTGGCGATAGACCTTCGTTACGGAAGTTACGGTTGATCTCGAATACACGGTCAAAACCACCCACTACTAGACGCTTCAGGTAAAGCTCTGGAGCAACACGTAGGTACATATCGATGTCTAGTGCATTGTGGTGAGTGATGAATGGACGTGCAGTTGCACCACCAGGGATCACGTGCATCATTGGCGTTTCAACTTCTAGGTAGCCTTTTGAGCTCATGAAGTTACGGATTGAAGAAACAAGCTTAGAACGCACGATGAATGCGTTGCGAGAATCTTCGTTCACGATTAGGTCAACGTAACGCTGACGGTAACGCATCTCTTGGTCAGTTAGACCGTGGAACTTCTCTGGTAGAGGGCGAAGTGCTTTAGTTAGCAGTTCGAACTCTTCCATGTTCACGTAAAGGTCACCTTTACCTGACTTGTGAAGTGCACCTTTAACGCCGATGATGTCACCGATATCTAGGCCTTGGTACTGCTCTTTAAGTACTTTTTGTACGTCTTTTGCTGCGTATGCTTGGATACGGCCAGACGTTTCTTGAATAGCTAGGAATGGACCACGCTTAGCCATTACACGACCGGCAATAGCAACAATGTGGTTTAGCTCTTCTAGTTCTTCTTTAGTCTTTTCACCGAATTCCGCTTGAAGGTCGCCAGCTAGGTGCTCACGACGGAAGTCATTTGGGTGGCCGTTTGCTTTGCAGCTCTTGCGGATATGATCCAGCTTGGCACGACGCTCAGCAATTAGCTTATTCTCTTCTTGTGCGTTTTCGTTTTGAACAGCATCAGTCATTTTCGATGTATCCTGTCTTTCTTTATGAAAATAGTTTTGTCGGTGAAAAGCTTATAAACCTGATTTCAGGCTAGCTTCGATAAATTTATCTAGGTCGCCATCAAGAACCGCTTGAGTATTACGGTTTTCAATGCCAGTGCGTAAATCTTTGATACGAGAATCATCCAGTACGTAAGAGCGGATTTGACTGCCCCAACCGATGTCTGATTTAGTATCTTCGTTCGCTTGTTTTTCAGCATTTTGTTTTTGAATCTCAAGCTCAAAAAGCTTAGCACGTAGCTGCTTCATCGCTTGATCTTTGTTCTTATGCTGCGAACGGTCATTCTGACATTGAACCACTGTGTTAGTTGGAACGTGAGTAATACGTACCGCAGACTCAGTGGTGTTTACGTGCTGACCACCAGCGCCCGAAGCACGGTATACGTCAATACGTAAGTCAGAAGGGTTAATATCGATCGTAATGTTGTCATCAATCTCTGGGTAGATAAACGCAGAAGCAAATGATGTATGACGGCGGCCACTTGAATCGAATGGTGATTTACGAACTAGACGGTGAACACCTGTCTCTGTACGTAACCAACCGTACGCGTACTCACCAGAGATACGTACTGTTGCACCTTTCAAACCAGCAACTTCACCTTCAGATACTTCGATAACTTCAGTTTTGAAGCCCTTCGCTTCCGCCCAACGCAAGTACATGCGTAGCATCATTGAAGTCCAGTCTTGTGCTTCAGTACCACCTGAACCCGACTGTAGATCGATATAACAATCTGAAGCGTCATGCTCACCAGAGAACATACGACGGAATTCAAGTTTACCTAGCTTAGCTTCAAGCTCCGCTAGCTCTGGTTCAATTTCGTCGAACGTTTCTTGATCTTCTTCTTCAACCGCTAGCTCTAGTAGGCCATCAACATCCTCAACACCTTGGTCAAGTTGGTCAATCGTTTCTACTACCGCTTCCAGTGCAGAACGCTCTTTACCTAGCGCTTGAGCACGCTCAGGTTCGTTCCATACATCCGGTTGTTCTAATTCTGCGTTTACTTCTTCTAGACGCTCTTTCTTAGCGTCATAGTCAAAGGTACCCCCTCAGGATATTTGTGCGCTCAGACACATCCTGTAGACGGTTTTTTATAGGATTGATTTCAAACATTTTAGCTCATCATTTATGAGTAGAATTTAACCGAAGAATTGTACTCAAAAGTGTGACGGAGATACAGAAATTTTTAGAGGGCAAACCAATATTCAGTCACTTACAACAATATAAAGTTTTGAGCTCAGAAATTAGCGCGATTTAGGCATAAAGCAGAGACAAAACAAGCCCGGAATTCGGCGCCGAGCTTGTTGTTTTGATAAGACGAGTAAAGCCGTAATCTTATTGAAGTTAGGCTATTTTGCTTCGATGTGGTCAACCATTAACTGCAAAGACTGGTTACCACGAAACTCGTTAATATCCAGCTTATAGGCAAGATGCACGGTTTTCACTGAAGCATCTGGCCAGCGACGTAAATCAACATTGAAAGCGATGCCGTCGATCATCACATTGGTTGGGTGGCCTTTGTATAGTGGCTCTAACATCAACTTAAGGTGTTTTTCACCCACCAGCTTTTGGTGCAACACTTTAAACTCACCATCGAAGATCGGCTCAGGGAATGCTTGTCCCCAAGGACCACCCGCGCGCAGCGTCTCAGCGGTGTGCATAGAGAACTCTTCAGGTAACAACTCACCGTCAGATAAGATGATGCCCTTAAGTGCCGTTTCTCCGAGTTCTTGTTTCACAACATCGTTGAACAGTTTGCTAAAGCGCTCAAAGTCCTTTTCCATGATCGTTAAGCCAGCCGCCATTGCGTGACCACCAAACTTAAGAATCAAACCAGGGTTTTGAGTGTCAATGCGATCTAACGCATCGCGCATGTGCAAACCCGGAATCGAGCGGCAAGAGCCTTTAATGCTCCCTTCTCCACCATCGGCGAACGCAATCACAGGGCGATGGTATTTGTCTTTGATACGCGAAGCCAAAATACCAATCACACCTTGGTGCCAATCACGTTGGAATAGTGCCAAACCAGAAGGTAGGTCGTCTTTACCAAACTCAAGGCGTTCACAGAAAGCCATCGCTTCTTGCTTCATGCCCTCTTCGATCTCTTTACGAGTCTGGTTTAAACCATCAAGCTCGCTCGCCATGCGACGTGCAGCGTGGATGTTGTTGCTCATTAGCAGCTCAACACCAAACGACATGTCGTCAAGTCGACCCGCTGCATTGATACGAGGGCCCAGTGCAAAACCAAAATCCGAAGCGACCAAACGCTTTGCATCTCGCTTGGCAATCTCAATCAAGGCTTGAATACCCGGACGAGCCTTACCCGCTCGAATACGTTGCAAGCCTTGGTGTACCAAAATTCGATTATTTTCATCAAGTGGCACCACGTCCGCAACCGTACCTAGAGCGACAAGGTCTATCAGCTCCATCAGCTTAGGCTCTGTCATGCCACGTTCAGCAAACCAATTCAGTTTACGCATGTGCACACACAGTGCCATCATCAGGTAGAAAGCCACGCCAACACCAGCGAGCGCTTTAGACGGAAATGCACAGCTCTCTAGATTCGGGTTCACCATCGCATCAACCATAGGCAATTCACTGCCCGGTAAGTGATGGTCAGTCACCAGAACTTCTAAACCTTTCTCTTTGGCAAAACGCACCCCTTCAATCGAAGATACACCGTTATCAACCGTCATGATCACTTCCGCACCAATTTCGATTGCTTGCTCCACCACTTCAGGGCTGAGGCCATAGCCATCTTCAAAACGGTTTGGTACTAGGTAATCAACATTTGAACTGCCCAGCATTCGCAGTGCAAGTACCGACAACGCCGAGCTGGTCGCACCATCGGCATCAAAGTCGCCAACAACAATAATGCGTTTTTGATGCTGAATTGCGTTAAACAACAATTCAACCGCAGCATCAATGCCGCCTAGTTTCTGATAGGAGTGTAGGCCTTTCGCTGCAGTCTCAAGTTGGTCTGCACTGTTGACTCCGCGGCTCACATAGATACGTTTTAACAGATCTGGTAAATGAGCAGGTAAAACGGAAATGTCGACCTCAGGACGGCGTTGAATCTCTATCATATAAAAATGGGCCTGATATCAATCAGGCCACTCCTTAAATCAAAAACATGGGAATAAATAAGTAATAAAGTCGCCATATTAACTGATGGCGACTGTGACAGCTCTACTAGAGACTACTGCTCTAGACGCTGAAGCAGCTGTGCTGGAGGTAAGTAACCACTCACCAACTCACCGCTTGCCAATACGATAGCAGGGGTACCATTAATACCAAGCTCACGGCCTAGTTGGTACTGCTTAGCGATGATCTGTTTCTTCTCTTCAAGGTCTTTACTTGAAGCTGGCATCTTACGCTCTACCTTAGCATTGTGCATTGCAGCTTTTGGATCGTCAGAAGCCCAGATAGCCGCCATTTGGTCTGCCACTTGGCCTGTACCACCTTGACGTGGGTATGCCATGTAACGCACCGTGATACCTAGGTCATTATAGCCCTGCATCTGGCTGTGTAGACGAACACAGTAGCCACAAGTGATGTCAGTAAACACTGTCACAACATACTTTTCGTTATCTGCTTTGTATTCGATAACTGTATCAGACAGTGCCGCTACTTTCTCAGCATTGATAGGCGCTTGACGCTCTGCCAATACATCGCTGAATTTGCCGTTCTCATCCAGAGAGTAAAGTGTACCCGCTAGAAAATGATCGCCCGCTGGAGATGAGAAGATAATGCCACTGTTGGTTTGAATCTCTAGAAGACCATCAATATCTGAAGGAACAATCTTATTCACCTTGATGCCTATTTTTTCAAAACGCTTGGTTAGCGCTGCGGTATCAATATCTTGAGCTGAAGCAACCTCTGCAGCTGTTGTGGTTTGTTCTACTTTCGCTTCTGATGCATTACATGCAGTGATCATCAGCGGTAGCGCTAATAGAGGAAGACGGCGTAATACGCTCATTAAGTTCACCTTAAAAATAAATGGATTTAAGCACGAGGGTGATGCTGAGTATGAATTTGCTTCAGCCTTTCGGTCGCCACGTGAGTATAAATTTGGGTTGTCGATAAGTCACTATGCCCAAGCAACATCTGTACGACCCTAAGATCTGCACCATAGTTCAGTAAATGAGTAGCAAAAGCGTGTCTTAAAACGTGCGGGGACAGCAATTCTGTGTCAATACCCGCGACAACCGCGTAATGCTTAATACGATACCAAAACGTCTGACGGGTCATTTGCTTAGCTCGCTTACTTGGAAAAACCACATCTGAGCTGTTTTCACCAAGCAGTTGCGGTCGCCCTTGTTCGATAAAACTCTCAATCCAGTCCACAGCATTTTCGCCCATTGGCACCAAGCGCTCTTTACCGCCTTTACCAATAACACGCACCACGCCTTGTCTCAGGCTGATGTTTTCCATCGTTAGACTAACCAGCTCTGTAACACGCAAACCGGTTGCATATAATAACTCAAGCATCGCCTTATCGCGAAGTTCAATCGGGTCATTCGGATCGGGCGCATCGAGCAAAGCATCCACTTGCTCTTCACTTAGGTCTTTTGGCAGACGTTGTGGCAGCTTAGGGCTAATCAACAACGCACTCGGATCATCCGCTCTGACTTTCTCACGATGCAGGTATTGGAATAAACGACGAATCGCCGACAACATACGTGCACGGGAAGTCTGCTTAAAATCCGCATCAACCAGCCAGCTTTGGTAATCCTGTAGCCCAGATAGACTAATAAAGTCGAGGCGATAATTATTCTGTTCCATCCACGTTAATAGCTTGGATAAATCAGTACGATACGAGACAAGAGTATTCTCTGATAACCCTCGCTCCATCCACATAGCATCTAAAAACTGCTCAACTAGACCGTGGTCTGCGCTCTGCCCTTGAGGCGACTGCATAGTGTTACTCACAATATTGGAAACTGTTTTGAGAGTATGCCAGAGCAAATATGAATGCCATAAAAATTACACCTTGAGTGGATAATCGCTGCAATCGAAGTCGATTTATGGTTAGAATTCGCCATCTGAAATTAAAATCGAACGTTTGCTATGAAAATTGGATTATTTTACGGCTCAACCACCTGCTACACAGAAATGGCAGCAGAAAAAATTCGCGGCATTATTGGTGAAGACCTAGTTGATATCCATAACGTGAAAGAGGCTCCGCTTTCATTGATGGCAGACTACGACCTATTACTTCTGGGTATTTCTACGTGGGACTTTGGCGAAATCCAAGAAGATTGGAATGAGCTTTGGGATGATATCGCGACGACACCAGTAAAAGGTAAGGTTGTGGCACTGTTTGGCTTAGGTGACCAAGAGGGTTACGGCGAGTGGTTCTTGGATGCAATGGGTCTACTGCATGACGAACTAAAAACTGCCGGAGCTCAATTTGTTGGCTTCTGGCCAAACGACGACAGTTACGAATTCGAAGCGTCTAAAGCGCTCACCGAAGACCAATCACAGTTCGTAGGCTTGGCGCTTGATGAAGATTCACAATATGAACTGAGCGACGAGCGTATCGCAAGCTGGGTTGAACAAGTTTTAGTTGAGTACAGCGAGAAGCTGTAAGCACATAAGCTCTCCACAAACTGTTCATTTCAAAACAGACAGAATACAAAAAGGCCTCACTACTGCGAAGTAATGAGGCCTTTTCTGTGTCATTTAGAATGACTATCTAATCTCAATCAAAGATTAAACCGTCTCTTCTGCCATCTCTTGCTCTGCTGACTTACCAACAAAGAACATACAGATGATTGCTGCAGCCGTTGGAAGTAACCAACCCATGCCGATCTCGAACAGAGGCAGCATCTTCAGTGCTGATACATCAACACCCGCGACTTTCGCACCATCGATAAGAGCAAACATTAGTGACACCAATACCACAACGCGGTACGCCGCTTTTGGATTAGGGAAACGGCTACGCAAGAACGTCAGAGCTACCAATGCGATCGCTACTGGGTACAGAGCAAACAACACTGGTACAGACAGAGAAATAAGCTGAGAAAGACCAACGTTCGCTACCGTTGCACAAGCAACACCGTTGATGATTACCCAAGTTTTGTAAGACAGCGGCGTTAGTGAGCTGAAGTAGTCAGAACACGCAGACACAAGGCCAATCGCTGTTGTTAGACACGCTAGCAGTACGATAACAGAAAGCACTAGCTGGCCAGAAGGACCAAACAGTGATTGAACGTATAGGCTTAAGATCGCACCGCCATTGTCAGCACCCGCTGCAACCGTTGCGCTTGTTGCGCCCAGGAAGAACAGAGAGATATAAACGAACGCTAGACCAGCCGCAGCAATACAACCCGCGCTGATTAGGTACTTAGTCGTTGCCGCACGGTCAGTGATGCCTTTGCTGCGGATAGAATCCACAATCAGCATACCAAACATCAGTGAAGCAAAAGTATCCATGGTGTTGTAACCTTCAAGGAAACCTTTCGTTAATGGCTGAGTGATGTATTCACCGTGAGCACCAAGAATATCGCCTTGAGGGTTAACAAATACAGCAACCGCTAGTACAACTAAACCGATGAAAAGTGCTGGTGTTAGAACCTTGCCGATAACGTCAATTAGCTTACCTTGAGACCATGAGAAGAACATGGCAACCACAAAAAATGCGATAGAAAAGAATGTTAGGTGAGCTTGAGAAGCATCGATGAAGAACGGTTTCACCGCCATCTCATAAGCAACAAGGCCGGTACGTGGTGCAGCAAATGCAGGACCGATGATAATGAAGATCAACACAGCCATGATAGTCGCGGCTTTCTTAGGAAGATCTTTGGTTAGATGATCCCAAGAGCCACCCGCAAGTGCAACGGCTACGATAGTGATTAACGGCAGACCAACGGCAGTCAGCAGGAAACCAGACATCGCTGGAAGAAAATGATCACCAGCCAATTGGCCAGCTAGAGGTGGGAAGATGATGTTACCCGCACCCAAGAAAAACGCAAAAAGCATAAAGCCCAATGCCATTATATCTGTTAGTTTTAGACTCTGTTTCACAGATAATCCTTAATTATATTTATGAATTTATGTTGTGCTTACGTGAATGTTACAGCGAAAAGCTGCCACTCAATCTATAAAATAGTCGCGCATAATGACGAAACACTTGGCTAGCTGCAAGTCACCACACAAAAACACCATATAAATTTGCATATATCAACCAAAAGCAGTCGATTACACTGGATATGGAAAAATAGTCATAATTATCAACTAACCATAATCCACAACAATAAATCATCAATCAGAACATTGATTCACACATTTGATTAACAATAGAGCTAATCACTTAAAATATCTCGATACTCAGAACATTCATGAAAGACAAAATCGTGCAGACTAAAAGCTTCAATTTTAAGCAATTCTCAATTTACGGTGGGCAAAGCGGTATGCCAGTCAGCACCGATGGTGTGCTACTCGGCGCGTGGGTAAGCATTGCACCTAAGTCCTCGGCACTCGATATTGGAACAGGCACTGGGCTTTTGGCCTTGATGGTCGCGCAGCGCTTTACAGATGCCTCGATCTCCGCGATCGATATTGATCCACACGCAATTGAGGCTGCGACCATCAATATTGAGCAGTCGCCATGGCAAGATCGCATCACTCTGCATGATGGCAGCGTGCTCACCACCGACTTTCCGAAAAAGTTTGACGCGATAATCTGCAACCCACCCTACTTCAACTCAGGAGAGCAGTCACAGCAGAGCCAAAGAGCAACTGCTAGACACACTGACAGCTTGGATCATCTACAACTTGCCAAGCGATGTTTCGAGATCACAACCGAAGCTGCGACGGCCAGTTTTATACTGCCAACGCCTGAGGGAGAAGGTTTCATCAAGCTTGCTAAACAGTGCGGTTGGTACTTAGCCAAGCGTCTTGATGTCAAAACCACAGACAAGAAGCCCGCAAGTCGAATTCTTTTTGAGTTATCGAAAGATCCTGCATGCGAGCAAGATTTGCAGTGTGAATCGCTCACCATTCACCATCAAGGTGGTTATAGCGAGGCATTTATTGCACTTACCAAAGATTTTTATCTCAAGATGTAGCAAATACCATGTGATCCTAATCACTAATGCTTCTATAATGTCCGACTACTCTTTTTTATCGTCTGCTTTTTGAGGCAGAAACATTTATTGCTTGTGGAGAAACAACAGTGATCAGAACCTTTGCAGAACTCGATCTAAACCAAGAGCTGCTTAAAGCAATTGACGAAATGGGCTACGAACGCCCAACACAGATACAAGCTGAAGCAATCCCACAAGCGTTAGATGGAAGAGACGTTTTGGCATCTGCGCCAACAGGTACAGGTAAAACAGCATCATTCGTACTGCCAGCACTGCAATACCTTCAGGATTTCCCTCGTAAGAAAGCGGGTCCTGCTCGTATGCTTATCCTGACGCCAACGCGTGAGCTAGCAATGCAGATCACTGACCAAGCTCGTGAGCTTGCGAAATACACTGCACTGAACATCTTCACCATCACAGGTGGTGTGATGTACCAAGAGCACGCAGACATTCTTGGCACTACCCAAGACATCGTTGTTGCAACTCCAGGCCGCCTAATGGAATACATCGAAGCTGAGCGCTTTGATTGTCGTGCTATCGAATGGCTGATCCTAGATGAAGCAGACCGCATGCTAGACATGGGCTTTGGTCCTGTTGTTGATCGCCTATCTGCAGAGTGTCGCTGGCGTAAGCAAACTTTACTTTTCTCAGCAACGCTAGAAGGTAAAGGTGTTGAAGGTTTCACTGAAGACCTACTGAACAACCCAGCAGAGATCGATGCAAAATCATCACTACGTGAACGTAAAAAGATCACTCAGTGGTACCACCGTGCAGACACAGCAGAGCATAAGCTCGAGCTGCTAAAACACATCATTACTAAAGAAGCTGAGCGTAGTATCGTCTTCTTAAAAACTCGTGAGCGTTTAGGTGACCTGCGCGCACTACTAGAGAGCGCTCAGATTCCATGTGCTTGGATTCAAGGCGAAATGCCTCAAGACCGTCGTAACAATGCAATTGCTCGTTTCCGTGATGGTACTGTAAACGTACTGTTAGCAACTGACGTGGCGGCTCGTGGTATCGACCTTCCAGACGTAAGCCACGTAATTAACTACGACATGCCGCGCACGGCTGATGTTTACCTACACCGAATTGGCCGTACGGCTCGTGCTGGTAAAAAAGGTAATGCGGTTTCTCTAATCGAAGCGCACGATCAATTAATGATTGAACGCGTTGCTCGTTACACCAAAGAAGCAATCAAAGAGCGCTTCGTTGAAGGCATGCGTCCAACGCACAAGAAAGCCGCTGTAACGAAGAAAAAGAAACCAAAGAAAGAAGATAAGAAAGCAGTAGAGAAGCAGAAGCTCGCGAAGAAGAAAAAAATCGCGAAGAAAAAGAAAGCAGCAAAGAAAAAGTAATCTGCTAACTTCTGAATGATTCAACAAAAAGCCCCATGCAGTTCGCTGCATGGGGCTTTTCTTTATCTAGTTGGTATCTCGCCTTAAAGCGCGACTACCTTGAACCAATAACCTCTAGTTTTGCTCTTCACGCTTGAAGACTAGCTCTTTCGCGTTCGATTCTTCTTCTACGAAGTAGTAACCTGCTGTATCAAACTTAGTCAGCGCTTCAATTGAGTCCACTTTGTTCTCAATGATGTAGCGGGCCATCATGCCACGCGCCTTTTTCGCGTAGAAACTGATCACCTTGTATTGACCATTCTTACAGTCTTTGAATACCGGTGTAATCACTTGGCCATCCAAGTTCTTTGGTTTTACCGCTTTGAAGTACTCGTTAGATGCTAGGTTGATCAGTACATTGTCGCCTTGAGCGTTCAGCGCTTCATTCAGCTTATCTGTGATGATGTTGCCCCAGAACTGGTATAAGTTAGTACCGCGAGCATTCGCTAAACGCGTGCCCATTTCTAAGCGGTAAGGTTGCATCAAATCAAGCGGCTTTAGTAAGCCGTAAAGACCAGAAAGCATACGTAGGTGGTTCTGAGCGTAGTCAAAATCTTCATCCGACAGTGTTTCAGCGTCTAGGCCTGTGTATACATCACCTTTGAAGGCAAGGATGGCTTGACGTGCATTCTCTTGGGTAAAAGTCTCGCTCCACTGCTCAAAGCGCGCTGCGTTCAACCCTGCGATCTTATCGCTCACTTTCATCAATGCAGAGACATCTGCTGGTGTCAGCTTGCGGCACTCTTCAATCAGTTCAGCAGAGTGTTCAACAAACTCAGGCTGACTAAAGCGTTCTGTCGCTAATGGTGATTCGTAATCAAGTGTTTTGGCTGGAGACACGACAACTAACATAACTTTACCCTAATCGGTTATCTAACTGGATGCTGCTAGAGTATAGAAAAAACATCAACTTGTCTTTATGACTCTTCCTATTACTTTGATAGATGATTCTAACCACCCACTTTCAATCATCCAAAGCCGCTGAGAATGAAAACGCAGGCAAAGAAAAAGGCTAAGGTCGAAACCTTAGCCTTTGCAATCGTTTTAGGATGAGCGCTTTATCGCTCCAACAAGATTATTTCTTGTTGTTGTCCCAAATACCATCTTCCAGTTGAGACTTAAGCTCAGGGAAGTCATTTGCATCAAATGTCGGTACTTTACCCGCGTCAAGTTGGCGGTTGTAGTCCTTCGCTAGCTTAATAACGATACCTGACAGCAGGATAATCGCCACCAAGTTAACAATCGCCATTAGACCCATCGATACGTCAGCCAGTGCCCATACCGTAGGTAGCGTTGCTAGAGAACCAAACATAACCATACCTAGTACAATAATACGGAATAGCACTAGGCCTTTCTTATTGTTGTGCTCTAGGAAAATCAGGTTCGTTTCAGCGTACGAGTAGTTTGCAATGATTGAAGTGAAAGCGAAGAAGAAAATCGCTACCGCTACAAAGATGCCGCCCCATGAGCCCACTTGTGCTGTTAGTGCACGTTGAGTCAGTTCGATACCTGTTACTTCACCGTGTGGTACATACTCACCAGACATCAAGATGATTGCTACTGTTGCAGAACAGATAACGATCGTATCCATGAATACACCTAGCATTTGTACATAACCTTGTGATGCTGGGTGCGGTGGGTAAGGCGTAGCAGAAGCTGCTGCGTTCGGCGCAGAACCCATACCCGCTTCGTTCGAGAACAGACCACGTTTGATACCGTTAATCATCGCTTGTGCAATTGCGTAACCTAGGCCACCCGCAGCTGCTTCTTGCAGACCGAATGCACTCTTGAAGATAAGAGCGATCACTTCAGGCACTTTCTCAATGTTCGCAAACATGATGAACAGTGCGATAGCAAGGTAAGCCAATGCCATGATTGGTACGATGATTTCTGCAGTACGTGCGATCTTACGGATACCGCCGAAGATAACGAATGCAGAGATAATTACGATTGCTACACCTGTGTAGCTGCGTTCAAAGTCAAACGCTGTATTCATTGCACTTGCAATCGCGTTCGCTTGAACCGCGTTGAACACAAGACCGAATGCGATGATTAGGAAGATAGAGAATAGAACCCCCATCCAACGCATGCCTAGGCCTTTCTCCATGTAGTATGCAGGGCCACCACGGTAGTTACCGTCGTTATCGCGTGTTTTGTATAGCTGTGCTAGCGTACTTTCTGCAAACGATGTTGCCATACCTAGCATTGCAATTAGCCACATCCAGAAGATAGCACCAGGGCCACCAGCGGTAAGCGCTACAGCAACACCTGCCATGTTACCCGTACCAACACGAGCAGCAAGACTAGTACAAAGAGCTTGGAAAGAAGAGATACCAGCACTGTCTGCTTTGCGGCTGTTCTTTAGAACAGAGAACATGTGGCCGAAATGGCGGAATTGAATGAAGCCTAGTCGTACGGTGAAGTAGATACCCACACCAACCAGTAAATAAACTAAGATAGATCCCCAAAGGAGATCGTTCATCAAATTGATTAAGTCTGTCACGTGAACCTCGTAATTGAGTTTAAGCACCGATCATGCTTCCAAGCCTTCCTCTAGATCACCTATGCCAGTGTCAATAGTTGTGTCGGCATTAGTTTTATATTTATTTGTTGCGATCTAGATTGTAAATGTCGCTTCATGCATCCATTTTACGTATCGGTGTATTTTTTGACGGGCGGATAATGCAGCGAGATGATCTAAAAATCAATATGCAAATACATTTATATTAAAATGACATTTCACTAATAACACACCTTTTGTTAACACAATTTTCAACAATCCAGCCCAATAAAAGTCACATTATCGGGACATCCTATCAACATCCACAATCGCCCTACCTCAACAAGAACGACATCCTATAAAAATAACTCCAGCCTAGGTTTTACAAGGTATAGTGAAGTTCTGCGTTTTTTTCTAGGACGATAAGATGACTATCCAATAAAGCGTGATACGCAGTTAAATGCATTGTCGATAAAGTGCTATTCCTTTCGCACAATGAATTAACATTCAACAACCTGTAATTTAATCGTTTACTTAGGTTTGTTTGCTCGTTTTTTGTACACAAAAATCATCACAATGTGTGAGCATGCATAAAAAACGAGAACAAAACCTTCATGTATTTGAAACAAATGAGAAACAAATCAAGGTTATGGTGAACCTAAATATGATATTTAATAGTTCGTAAGAACTAGTCCCACGGAAGGAGATATGGCTTATGGATAACTTTCAATTCGATGAAATATCAGAACTAGAAATGCCACGTGCAACTCAGAAAACACGCTCTAAACCACTCAAGCGTAAGTGGCGTGAAATTGAGGCAATCAATGACCGTAGACAGCTTGAGAAAGAGCTGCGAGAGATGAACCTAGGACTTGATTTCAGCCTTGACGATATAAAGCTTTAATCAGCACGATAAGAAAACAGATAGCAAAAGGCACCTATGAAGGTGCCTTTTTTATTTCATCAAGTGACGTTTCAGCCTACAAACCGCTTTATATACCTTTAATAAAGGGGTCCCTCTACTATAAAGAGAGCGATATCGAGGTGCTAAACACACTCTTGCTCATTTTGTCGCACGCGAGCAGCAAGTTGACGATACTGATCAGCAATCGTATCTCCAAACACAGGATCATCTTCTGGCTGAAGCCATTGCGATTCAACTTTTTGCCAATCCTTCACCGTAAATGCTTGTACGATCATTGGTAGTACCTGCTTCTCTTCATACTCCATGTGCTTTCGTTGCGCTTTCACAAAGGATTCAAGCTGGTCGATAAACACCTGTTGCGGTACCACCGCATCTTGGAGAATCATATCGACAACACCGAGAAAATCAGCCGTTTTCTCAGATAACAACTGATGTTCTAACTCCAGGTCTTCAATCGCTTGATCACTGCCATATTGCTTCAGGTAATAGCGGTAAATGACGTCTTCTTTAGGGTGATGAACTTTGTCTGAATGGTTCATCAGGTAATGAACCACCTCAGCGATCAGGCTATAGTTTATCTCTCGCTCCTGCTTTAGCAGCTCTAACTTATTGTTGAGTATTGCGAGTAACCGAGCCATATAGCCATGCTCTCGTCTTATCCTTTCAATCATCATAGTATTGCACTCCATTACACCTACTATTTATAAGTGTATACGAAGATGCCGAGTTATGATTTGACCCTGCTCAGAAAACAACCAACCTACACTTCAGCCGGTAGACGCCAGTCGATAGGTTGCTGATCCATAGAAGAAAGCAGTTTGTTAGCCGTTGAAAAATGCTGACAACCAAAGAAACCACGACGTGCAGATAATGGTGAAGGGTGAGGCGCGGCTAATACATGGTGCTTCTGGGCATCAATTGCTTGGCCTTTCTTCTGGGCATGTGCGCCCCATAATAAGAAAATGATCGGCTCAGAGCGCTGGTTTAGTTCAGCAATGATCGCATCGGTAAAGGTTTCCCAGCCACATTTTGCATGTGAGTGTGCTTGTGCCTCTTCTACAGTCAAAACAGTATTCAACATCAACACCCCTTGTGATGCCCAAGCTTCAAGGTAACCATGGTTAGGTGCTTCAAAACCTTCGATATCTTGTGCCAGTTCTTTGTACATGTTGCGCAGAGAAGGCGGGATTTTAACGCCGGGCAATACAGAGAAAGCTAAGCCGTGTGCTTGATTAGCACCGTGATAAGGATCTTGTCCTAGGATAACGACTCGCACTGATTCGAAAGGTGTCATATCGAAGGCACTGAACACCTGTTCTAGTGGCGGGTAGATGGTTTTCCCACTATTACGTTGCAGTTCGACATAAGCGAGAACACTTTGAAAGTACTCTTTTTCACGTTCATCATTAATAATGGATTCCCAAGTCTTTGGCGCGTTCATCGTTTTAATTCCCAATCATCAAGGTTTCTAGGTTTCGCCAGACAAAAAAATAGCTGTATCGGCTAACTGTCCTAAATAAGGCGCTAGGGCGTGTTGACCTTTCGTGGTTAAATTTTGTTCGAGATAAAAGCGTTTTAATCGCGGCGAGGGAGAAGTAGCCTAGTCATTCTAAGCAAATCTCCCTCAACAAAGAGTAAAACGCTTTTAGCCGAACCCTTCGGGCAGCGTTTGCTGGTCATTTCTACTGCGTTAGCGGCTTCTCATGTAGGCTAGCTACACGTCAAAGCCTCTGCCTTGTATAAATACCCAACAACTCGCTGCAAAAATCAGCTCGAAAGATCAACACGCCCTAGTTATACCTCATACAGCTATCAATAAACATGATGTGTAGGGTTCATTCGTTGATGAATCATAATAATCAGTTCAAGTTGTGTGGATCTCTATTAACCACTTTTTTGTTGAGTTCGATGATGACCATGACTATGAATATGACGATTTGGCGCAGGTAAGCGAGCTGCAGCATGGATAGTTGAAGACGTTCTTGGGGTATGAGTTTTAGAATACATAATGGCACCCTCCTCTATCAAACAGTGAACTACATATTCACTTAGTTGCTATGAAAGAAAGGTGCCAATTTCGATAAAACGGAGAAATTTAATTTTCTCCTCTATTATTACGCTTCGCCATTCTCAACCGTTGCTGCGCGGTGAAACATTCTAAGTTGTTGAATTTCTTCTTTCCAAATCGTCGAATCAATCGTTTCTAAGATAAGCGGGATACCATTAAAGCGAGGATCCGAGGCAATATACTCGAAACAATCCCAGCCAATTTCACCTTTTCCTAAAGAATGGTGTCTATCAACTCGGCTCGCGAACTCAGCCTTTGAATCATTGATGTGCATTGCTCTGAGATAGTGCATACCCACGATGCGGTCGAACTCAGCGAAAGTGTGCTCGCACGCCTCTTTTGTTCTTAGGTCATAGCCCGCTGTAAAGGTATGACAAGTATCCAAACATACGCCAACACGAGACTTATCTTCTACCTGATCAATGATCTCAGCGAGATGCTCGAACTTCCAACCTAAGTTAGTGCCTTGACCAGAAGTATTCTCAATCACCGCAATCACATCAGGAACAGCTTGATGGGCGAGATTGATAGACTCAGCGATCTTAGCCAAACATTCGCTTTCTGAGATTTTCTTTAAATGACTCCCAGGATGAAAATTCAGTAGCGTTAGACCAAGCTGATTACAACGCTCCATTTCGTCAATAAAGGCAGCGCGCGATTTCTCTAGCTTTTCTTCTTCTGGTGCGCCGAGGTTAATCAGGTAGGAGTCGTGAGGAAGAATGTGCTCTGCTGAAAAGCCTAGCATCTTACAGTTGGCTTTAAAGGCACTAATGGTTTTCGCCTCTAACGGCTTTGCTGCCCATTGTCTCTGGTTTTTCGTAAACAGTGCGAACGCATTAGCGCCTATCTCTCGAGCCCTCATAGGAGCCTGATCAACACCACCAGCGGCCGACACATGAGCGCCAATAAACTTAATATTTGTTTCAGGTTTTGACGATGAAATTTTGTTTGTCATTAAATCACTTCACACTTTCAGAATGCATCATAAATAAAGGGTCGCATCGGTTACTGCTCAATAAAAGAGCAACAAATGTAGTAAAATTACAACAAATATGACCGTTAAATATTTTTTATACTTTAAAATATTTTGTAATTAGTTTGTTTTCAAAGGTTTTATTGATTTACCTCAAAATAATCACCTTTGTAAAAATATGGTTTTTGGTTGTTTTTTGACTTAAATCAATGTTAACCTCACAAACATTAGGTATATATTACCCAGCTCAATAAAAATCGAAAGTTAACACCATAATCAAACCACATTCAGTGGACTAGGAGATAGTTATGATCCAAGGTATTCAAATTACTAAAGCAGCAAACGACGACCTACTAAACTCAATCTGGCTACTAGACAGCGAAAAGAATGAAGCTCGTTGTGTTGCAGCTACTGCTGGTTTCGAAGCTGACCAAGTTATCCCAGCTGCAGACCTAGGTGAATACGAGAGCCGTGAAGTTGCTATCGAAGCAGCACCACGTATCGAAGGTGGTCAACACCTAAACGTTAACGTTCTTAAGCGTGAAACACTAGAAGACGCAGTTGCTCACCCAGAGAACTACCCACAGCTAACTATCCGTGTATCGGGTTACGCTGTACGTTTCAACTCTCTAACAACTGAACAGCAACGTGACGTTATCGCACGTACGTTCACTGAGTCTCTATAATCTCAGAAACTAGAGTGTTAAAGATTTAAAAAGCTTGGTCAGAAATGGCCAAGCTTTTTTCGTTTTTATACTGCTAATAATTACCTATAGACTGGCTATGGCGCATTTCGTTGAGAAGGATCTTTAGTGAAGGCTTTTGCTAACGACGTTGGATCCACTTTATCTCTCTGTAACGCTGCACCTTGTGCCCACCACATCAACTGATGAAAGGTTCGGTTCATGTATTCATCCCATTGAGCTTGCTCTGACTCTTGGGCAACGCAACCCTCTTCATCAAAGACTTCTTGCGCTTTAGGTAGATGAATCATCGCAGAAACCGGTAAACAACCGAGTTCAGATAAGAAGGTACGCATCGAAACCGATGCTCTTGCCCCGCCCCACTGCCCCGCAGAGTACGTCACAATCGCACTCGGCTTATACGAAAATAGCGAGCTACCAAAATGATTAAGAATATTGGCCAATGCCGGGCTCATTGAATGATTGTATTCTGGGCTTACCATCACGTAGCCATCAGCTTTGGCAATCTTGTCCGCTAACTCAGCAAGGTGTGCAGGTACTTTGGAGCGATGGTAAGAAAATTCAGGTTTAAACACCTCGCCAAAGTCGTAATCCAGTGGGTCGATGATCTCAACCGTATGCTCAGAATGTTTATTCGTTAGTAGTTTTGCACACGCCTTACTGACTCTCATTCCTAACCGAGCAGGTCTTGGCGGTGTACTCTCACGTACAGAGCCAAGGAAAATCAAAAAATTCATACTATCCCTTTCCGTTGAGCTTGGATTAAATCTATTAACCAGATAAACCATTTAACCTTAAGAGATGACCTAAATAAAGTTAACTTTATAAGCTATCAGGCAATAAAAAAGGTGAATGATTGCTCATTCACCTTTCTTGTTATGGTCTAAATTCAATTGCTTTTATCTATAACAGATTACGCAGGTTGAACACGACGAAGTACTGCTTTTAGCGCTTCAAAATCGTTATCTAAATCTTCAGACAATAGATCCATCGCAGCATGTTTTGCTAGAGGACCTGGTAATTCAATATCTGAACCTAGGATATCGTCGACCACTTCTTTGAACTTAGCAGGGTGAGCTGTACATAGGAACAAGCCTGTTTCACCCTCTTGCAACTGTTCATCCAATAGACGGTAAGCGATAGCACCATGTGGTTCACAAAGGTAACCTTGCGCTTTAAGGTCACGTACTGATTCAGCACTCTGCTCGTCAGATACTTTACCTTTGCCTAGAGTATCTAAGCCCCAACCTTTCAGTTGGCAAAGCTCTTCGATACGAGGCCAGTTGTTTGGTTGGCTCACATCCATCGCGTTCGATGTTGTCGCAACGGTTGGCTTTGGAGCCCACTCACCGGTTTCTAGGTAGCGAGGAACCGTATCATTTTCATTGGTAGCGGCAATGAAACGCTTCACTGGTAAGCCAAGCGCTTTCGCCAATAGGCCTGCAGTTAGGTTACCGAAGTTACCACTTGGTACAGAAATAACCAGGTTTTCACGCTGCTCTTTGGTTAGCTGAGAAGCTGCCTCAAAGTAGTAACAGATCTGAGCCATCAAGCGGCTGATGTTGATAGAGTTTGCTGAGTTAAGACCAATCTCTTCACGCAGTGCTGCGTCATCAAACGCATCTTTTACTAGTGCCTGACACGCGTCAAAGTCGCCATCAATCGCTACCGTGTGAATGTTCTTACCCAGCGTACAGAATAGCTTTTCTTGTAGCGGGCTGATCTTGCCTTTCGGGTAAAGAATCACAACGTTGATGTCTTCCATGCCGTAGAAAGCATGCGCAACTGCTGCACCAGTATCACCTGATGTTGCTGTCAAAATAGTGATTTGACCGCCATTTGAAACTGCCGCTAGAGATTGCGCCATGAAGCGGCCACCAAAATCTTTAAACGCCAGTGTTGGGCCATGGAAAAGCTCAAGTGCGTAAACACCATCTTTTACTTGGTTGATAGGCGCAGGGAATTGGAACGCTGCATCCACCATTTGGTCAATCTGCTCTTTCGGTAGTTCATCACCAATAAGTGCCGATAAAATCTTTGAGCTACGAGGGACAAAATCCTCTGCTAGCAGCGCATCGATATCATCAAACTTTGGCAGTTCAGATGGGAAAAATAGACCTTGATTACGACCTAAGCCTTGACGAACGGCTTGGCCAAAAGAGACTTGTTCATCATTTTCTTTGATGTTGTACAGCTTCATAACTCACTTCCTGTAACGATCGAACCTTGCTTATCTAGGCGACAAACGTGAACGAATCCTTCTTCATTTTGTACGTAATTTTGTTCTAACCAGCGTGCAACACGCTCGGCGACATCTTGTTCTTTGCAAATGCTAAATAGAGTTGGGCCACTACCGGAAATACCAGTAGCCAATGCACCAGCCGACAACGCATATTTACGTGCGTCAGCAAACCCTGGAAGCAGTTTCTCACGATATGGTTCAGCGATCACGTCTTTGATCATCTTCGCTGCCAGTTCAGGTTGGCCTGAGTGACATGCGTGGATAAAGCCCGCTAAGTGGCGACCATGTGCAATGATATCTTGGCGACGGTACTGAGACGGTAAGATCTCTCTCGCTTCTGCCGTTGAAACCTTAATGCCCGGGTAAGCCATTACCCAATACCAGTCATCAAAGCATGGGACTTCTTGGCTAATGATGCCTAGCTCTTCAAGCATCAATTGCACACCGCCTAGGTAGCAAGGTGCTACGTTATCGTAATGCACGCCGCCTGAAATTTTACCTTCCATTTCACCCATTAGGGCAAGCAGTTCAGTTTCATCCAGTGGCTGACCATGGAAACGGTTTAGCGCATCAAGCGCCGCTACGATTGAACATGCACTTGAACCTAAACCGGAACCGATAGGCATGTTCTTTTCTAACGTCATTTCTAATGGCTTAATCGAAACGCCTTTTTTATCTAGCTCTCTAGAGAACACCACCCAACAGTCGTAGACGATGTTTTCTTTCGCTTCAGTTGGCAGCTTAGAAACAAAGCTGCCTGCGGTTTTAAGCGAGAATGGTTCATCACCGGCTTTAACCATAACTCGGTCACCCAGCAATGTGCCATCCACTGGAGACACAGCGGCCCCCAGTACATCAAAGCCTACACTGACATTACCGATTGATGCAGGAGCATAAACGACAACATCCATATCACTTGAACTCATTCCTAAACTCCTAATTTCCAACCAAGAGTACGCATCACATCAGAGAATACGCCTGCTGCTGTTACTTCAGTACCGGCACCGTAGCCGCGAAGAACAAGTGGGATTGGTTGGTAGTAACGGCTGTAGAATGCTAGCGCGTTCTCGCCATCTTTAATCTTGAACATTGGATCGTCGCCATCAACAGCTGCGATACGAACCTTACACTTACCTTCCGCGATTTCACCAACATAACGAAGTACTTTGCCTTCTTCTGCTGCGATAGCTGATTGCTCTTGGAAGTAAGCGTCCGCTTCAGGTAAGCGAGCCATAAACTCTTCAACCGTGCCTGAATCATCAAAACCTGGTGGTAGGGCTTGGTCAACTTCTACATCTTCAAGCTCAAGTGCCATGCCAGCTTCACGAGCAAGGATAAGCAGCTTACGCGCCACATCCATACCAGATAGATCGTCACGTGGGTCAGGTTCAGTAAAGCCGTTGTCTTTAGCGATGTTCGTTGCTTGGCTCAGTGTCATGCCTTCATCAAGCTTACCGAAGATGTAAGAAAGAGAACCAGACAGAATGCCATTGAACTTCTCAAGTTCATCACCTGCAGAGATTAGGTTCTGTAGGTTTTCGATTACTGGTAGACCTGCGCCTACGGTTGTCTCGTACATCAGCTTACGACGTGAGTTACGTGCAACTTCACGCAGCTGATGGTAGTAAGCCATGCTTGCTGTGTTTGCTTTCTTGTTCGGTGTGACTACGTGGAAGCCTGCTGCTAGGAAGTCAGCATACTGCGCTGCAATATCTTCGCTAGACGTACAATCAACCAATACTGGGTTGATGATGTGGTTACGTTGAACAAGAGCCGCTAAGCGAGCTAGGCTGAACTCTTCAGTCGCGCTCGACATGCGATCGCGCCACTGTTCTAGTGGTAGACCTTCACTGTCTAGCAACAAGCCTTTGCTGTTGGCTAAACCACATACGCGAATCACGATGCCTTTTTCAGCCAGTTTGCCTTGCTGACGTTGGATCTGGTCAACAAGTTCACCACCAACACCGCCAACACCAACAACGAATACGTCAAGGAAGTGCTTAGAGTTAAATAGGTTCTCGTGGCAAGCTTTAATTGCTTCTGAAATTTTGTCTTCAGGGATAACCGCCGAGATAGCGCGCTCAGATGAACCTTGTGCAATCGCTACAATGTTAACGTTCACTTCAGCTAAAGAAGAGAAGAACTGAGAAGCAACACCACGTGAAGTACGCATCCCATCGCCCACCAGCGTCACGATAGCAACGTCGTCCATGAACTCAACTGGCTCTAATAGGCCATCTTTAAGCTCAAGTTCGAACGCCTCTGATAGCACTTGCTTAGCTTTTAACTTGTCAGCCGATTCGATACAGAAGCTGATGCTGTACTCAGAAGACGATTGAGTAATAAGAACGATAGAAACACCAGCTGAAGACATCGCGCCAAATACACGGCTCGCCATACCAACCATGCCTTTCATGCCTGGGCCAGACACGTTAACCATAGTTAGGTCACTTAGCGTCGTAATACCTTTGATCGCTAGGTTATCTTCGCCAGTGTCTTGACCAATAAGTGTGCCCGCACCTTGAGGGTTAAAGCTGTTTTTGATCAGACAAGGAATATGGAATTGTGCGATAGGCGCAATAGTTTTAGGGTGTAGAACCGAAGCACCGAAGTAAGAAAGCTCCATCGCTTCTTGGTAACTTAAAGACTTAAGCAGACGAGCATCGTCAACTAAGCGCGGGTCACAGTTGTAAACGCCATCGACATCAGTCCAGATTTCACAGCAATCAGCACGTAGACACGCCGCTAACACAGCTGCTGAGTAGTCAGAGCCATTACGACCAAGCGTGACTAGCTCACCTTTCTCATTACCAGCAGTAAAACCAGGCATGATGTTAACGTGGCCTTTCGGAAGTGGCGACTGTTGGAAGTTCTGAGTAGAGACATCCACATCGACCATAGCTTCTAGGTGATCACCCTTAGCATATAGGTATTGAACAGGGTCAATCAGGCTGGCAGGTTGGCCTTTCGCTTCCAGTACCGCTTTCATTAACTGGATAGAGATTCGCTCACCTTTACTGATGATGCGAGCATTGACGTGATTCGGACACATACCAAGTAGGTTGATGCCATTCACGAACTGCTTTAACTGAGTAAGAGAGGTATCGACCTGCTCTTGAAACGCTGAACCATCAATAGAAGGCACAGCTGCTTTGATCTCTGAAAACAGAGTATTAAATGAAGATTCGATCTCTGTAATTTGTGCTTCAGCTTCACCATTTTTCAGTGCAGCTTCAATAACAGCGACCAACTTATTGGTTGTTTTTCCTGGAGCCGATAGTACAACGGCTAGCTCTTCTTGCTGGGCATTATTAGCGATAATATCAGCCGCTCGTAAAAAACGATCTGCATCAGCTAATGATGAACCTCCAAACTTTAAAACGCGCATCCCTTTCTCCATAAGTCATAAAAATGGTACAAAAAAAGGCCTGTATCTTGTTGGATACAGGCCTTTTTTTTAAAATCCGTTACTTAGCAGCCTGCCCCAACAATGTTAATGTCGGTAATAATAATGGTTGTGGTCATTACTAGGTGGCTTACGTGCTGCATATCAAATTCTCTGCTTGTGCTTTACTCTACGTGTATCAATTTTTACCACTAGACGTCAATGAAAAGTTGCGTTTTTTTTACATTCGAAGCGTTTTTCAGAGCAAACCGTCATTTCAGTGATAAAACATCCAGTGTGCACCGACAATTCGAAGATACAGTTTGATTAACGAACAGAGAAAAGCAATCAATTTCATATAAGGTCATAACAAAACGCTATATCGATTGTTCAGCAAGCATACAATAACTGTGCTTTAATTGAACGATAACGTTCAAAGAACAATAATAAATGACATCAGGAGTGGGAAGTGAAGAGATTACTTATTCTTTTAGCCTTTGCTATGCCTGTTGTTTGTTCAGCGAATAGCTTGCCCTTATTGCCCGGTCAGATTGATCGTTCGGCACACAAATTCTTTATCTCATCCCAAAATGCATCCAACGAGAGTTTCGATACGTGGAAAGTCGACAGTGGCTACGCCTATAGCTTGTTTGACGATGTGGATCTTTATGTCGGTACGCGGATCAACAGTGCATCATTGAAACACGAAAGTGGATTCTTGAGCGGTGTCAGTTACCAGTTCTCAGAAAGGATCTCTTTCAACAGTTCTCTTCATACCTATAAAGATGAAACCGAAGAAAATGAGAAGTCTGTCGCAGCTGAAGTATCGAGCCGAGTACAACTGACAGACAACTTGGATTTGCATGCCACCCTTGATTACGAAGAGTGGCAGCAAGGTGTCGAAGTAGGATTAGGGTTTCGCTTCTAACCTAATAAGCTTGATATAGGTAAATAACCTAAGATTCGAGCAGCTGCTCAGATGAAATTAACACACCATTCCAATCTGCATAGATGTAATCACCAGGCTGAATCAATTGATTGTGCACTGTCAATGTCACATTCACTTGGCCCACACCGCGCTTCTCTGTTTTGAATGGTGATGCACCTAGCGCCTGAACACCTAAGTCCATTTGCGACATCATGCCAACATCACGCACAGCGCCGTTAACAATCACGCCCTCCCAACCATTTTCTATAGCAAGAATAGCGAGTTGATCGCCAAGTAGCGCTTTTTGACACGAGCCATTTCCGTCGACAACCAGCACTTTACCATTGCCGTCGGTCGCTAATACCTCACGAACCTTGGAATTATCGTGATAACAACGAACTGTTACAATTTTTCCCCAGAACGCACCACGTTGTCCGAAGTTCTGCAAAGGTAGGTTAAGTAGGGTGACTTTGCTTTCAAACTCATCACATAAGTCAGGTGTTATATCGTGCATATATCCTCCATGAGTAAGGCAAACCCGCAAATCAGGCAAGCCCCTATGCTTTTATATTGTTATTAAAAATTATTCCTTTGTTTTCATTGTTCTATGCTCAATCTAATACTGAATTAGGCTTGATTGAACATATTTATCTACTAGAATCTAAAGACAGCTTTCGGCTTCCTTGGTTCATAATCAGTTCTTTAGCAGGCGAGATGTGATCACTATCTCGAATAATCATTCTGGTTTTCCTGCTAAATAGTCACCATACCACTGGTTAAGTTGTAGCCATACTATTAAAGTTTGTTGCGATACGGCAATTGATGTAAATCAACAAAGTGAATGGAATTAACATTCTCGCGTTGTTAGCATGCTGTTAACATTATAGAATCCGGTGCAATCACTAAAAGAATGATTGAAAGGCGTACTGGATCTACGTTATTGGGCAATACTTCAAGGAAGGCAGATAGCTGGAAGTAAGTGTTTTTTTGAAAACTTTAAGTTATCATCAAAAATACATTACCTGTATGTTATGTTTTTGCCTAGAATTTATTCTATTAGCACAGTTTCGTCACAAATTTAGGTACCGCCAAATGCAAACCCCGCAGATTCTTATCGTTGAAGATGAGCAAGTAACTCGTAACACTCTAAAGAGTATTTTTGAAGCAGAGGGATATGCTGTTTTTGAGGCTAGCGACGGTGAAGAGATGCACCAAGTGCTATCTGATAACCAAGTTAACCTTGTAATTATGGACATCAACCTTCCAGGTAAGAATGGCCTACTACTTGCGCGTGAACTACGTGAGCAAGCAAATGTAGCGCTTATGTTCTTAACTGGTCGTGATAATGAAGTTGATAAGATCCTAGGCCTAGAGATCGGCGCTGATGATTACATCACTAAGCCTTTCAACCCTCGTGAACTGACTATCCGTGCGCGCAACCTTCTTAACCGTTCAATGAGCACAAGCTCTGTTCAAGAAGAGAAGCGCAGCGTTGAGAAGTACGAGTTCAACGGTTGGGTACTAGATATCAACAGTCGTTCTCTGGTTAGCCCAGACGGCGAAGGCTACAAGCTACCTCGTTCAGAGTTCCGTGCTCTACTTCACTTCTGTGAGAACCCAGGTAAGATCCAAACACGTGCAGACCTTCTTAAGAAGATGACAGGCCGTGAGCTTAAGCCACACGATCGTACTGTAGACGTAACAATCCGTCGTATTCGTAAGCACTTTGAATCTGTTTCTGGTACACCAGAAATCATCGCAACGATTCACGGTGAAGGCTACCGCTTCTGTGGTGACCTAGAAGACTAATTAGATTGGCGTTTCCAATCGTTAAGCACTGAGTGTTTTATTAGAGTAGAAGCGCAATCAATAGTTATTAAAAAGGGAGAATGCTAACGCATTCTCCCTTTTTTGTTGTTCTGGATTGAATAAGGTTTAGTAAACCGTATCGACCTTAACGTCTTTCTCCACCAGCCACTTCACCGTTTCGCCGTCTTTCAGTTCAACCGCAACATCAACAGGCTTTTCACTGTCGATCTCTAGCTGCCATACAAAAGCGACTTCCCACTGAGTCTCGCTGTGCGTTCTTAGATCTAGATCGTCAGACGTTACTAGCAAGGTATCTGCACCTTGCTTAACAGTCACACTCTCCACCGCTAGTGTTGCTGGTAACTCTGAATCTGACTCTAGGTAAATAGCACCATGCAGAGTCTTGTCTTGAGTCTCTCCGATCGTTGGCATCTTGTTGTGCCAAAGGTTGCTTTTCATTGTGACTGTCGCTGCAGATACTTCAACTTGGTTGTCCTGCTGCCACTCAACTTGTGGTGCAGCACAGCCCGCTAATGCCACTACGCATGCGGCGAATGCTAATTTTTTCATTATTCTTCTACCTTTGGTTTAACCAACTCTTTAAGACTTCAATGTCATTCTGGTATTCGTTATTAATCTCATCGACCCAATCTGAAATGTTTTCCCACCAAGCTGGTAGGTCTGGAGATTGAGCTTTCTGAGCCACTTGCTGGATGCGCTTCAAACCAATTGAACCTGCAGCACCTTTAATCTTGTGCGCCTCAGAGACGATACTGGCTTGGTCTTTCGCGACCATGTTGGAGTTCAATATTTCCATATACTCCGGCATCATATCTTCAAACATCACGATGCTATCTAAAACCGGCTTCGGTCCAACAATGTCAACATAAGACTCTAGCATATCAATATCAAGCAAACTGGTATCAATAGAAGAAATAGTTGGCTTACTTTCATCAACTTTTTCGGTCACTTCGGCTTCTTCAACAACCTCTGGTGCATCCTCAATGAGTTCGCTTATCACATCTTGAATCGCTCTCACGGATAGCGGCTTACTGATCGCCTCATCCATACCTTTCTGGAAGTACTCTTGCTTGTTGCTAAGTACATTTGCAGTCAATGCCACTAATGGCGGTAGCTTGCTGTATTTCTCACGGTAGTACTGAGCAATGTCGAAGCCTGTCATATCTGGTAGCTGGATATCCAACAATACCAAGTCATAATCTTCTGGATTAAAAGCAATTTGCGCCTCTTTACCAGTCATCACCACAGTCACTTCATGACCTAAACTCTCCAACAGCGAGCGCGCAACCGTGATATTAAGTTCGATATCTTCAACCATGAAGATCTTAAGGTTCGACTGTTTTCTAGGTTTCTTGATCAAGGCTTGAGTATCATGATTAACCGGCACACGAATCGAAACCGTAAAGGTACTACCAAAGCCCTCTTCACTGGTCACTTCAATGTCGCCATCCATCATGTTGATCAACTGTTTAGAAACAGCAAGGCCGATACCGGTGCCCACAGCGTGCAAGTTATCGGTGCCCGATTTAACCTGATAGTACATCGCGAAAATCTTCTCGAGTTCGCTTTCAGGGATACCAATACCTGTGTCTTCGACTTCCATGGTAATGTTGGCAAAATCACCATCAATATCGGCGCTGACTGTCATCACCACGCCACCATCTTTGGTGAACTTCATCGCGTTACTAACTAGATTCCATAACACCTGTCTTAGACGAGTGCCATCAACCTCAACAGCTACTGGAAGGTCAGACAATCGTTCTAAGTCGAACCTCAATCCTTTCTGTTCAGCCATTAATGCCGAGATACTTTCGATCTCCACAACAAAATCTTCAAAGTTGATTGGGGTTGGGAATAGCTCAAGCTTGCGACGGTCAAACTTATCCATATCGATAATATCGTTGAAGATATTACCCAGTGTTACCGCGCTCACTTTGATGGTTTGCATCTGCTTACGCTGCTCTATGGTCAATTGACTATCGAGTAACATGCGGCTTAAACCAATGATGCCATTAAGCGGCGTTCTTAACTCGTGGCTAATAGTAGAGATAAAGGTGGTCTTATCGCGGCTGGCTTTCTCGATAGACTCTTGGTGCTCTTTACGCTCGGTAATATCACGACCAAAGCCGACCAAACCAAGGTGGCGACCATCTTTGCTGTAGAACGGCACCTTACGCAGTTCGAAGTAGCTCTTACGCCCATCTGGGTATTCGAGCCATTGGTCGTAGGTCAGAGCCTGGTTGTCAGCAAAAACTTTTTTATCGGTTTCAACAACTTGCTGGGCGATTTCTTTACTGTAGACATCCCAAGGCGTCAAACCCACCAAGTCTTTTTCTTTCTTGCCGGTTAGCTCTTCGACTGCTCGGTTACAACCCGAGAACACGCCATCTTCATTGCGATAGTAGATAAGGTCAGGCGAAGCATCGATAAACGAACGTAGCAGCGCTGTTCGCTCTGCAAGTTCCAGCTGAGTTCGCTCACGCTGAAACACCTCATTTTCGAGGTCATGCATCGCTTCAGCACGTGCTTCTTCAGCTTTTTCACGCTCTTCAATTTCTTGATTGAGCTTCTCGATATTGAGCTGCAGCTTGTTATTCAACTCTTGGTCGCGCTCACGCATATCACCAAGCTTAGAGACTAACTTAGCTAAACGCTGACGAGACTCTTCAAGCTGATCAACCACTACAGAAAGGAAATAAACCGCCCAAGGTGTAATCACTAAACCAAAGAAAACAGAACGGACAATATCGATGTCATCAACATTGCCTTTAAGTGCGAGCGTAATACCGACTTGTACAACAACGGCGAGGGCAACAAGCGCTAGGGCGAGTAAGATAGAAAAGCGGACAATCCCCAGTTTTACGAGTAGATCCACGTAATACTGGGCGAGATTTTTCATGGGTTTCATTTAGCGCTCCATGCGATAAGACTAGCAACATTCTACCCTGTTTGAAGATAGGAGGTAAGCTAGCTACATCACATGCAGCAAGAGAGCTGGGTTATATTGTTTAAAACAGATAACCCAAGTAAATAATGGCTTAATCAGTAATAGATTGGCTTAGCGGATCGATGATGGATGCACACTAGAACGGTTTCGGCCATCAGACTTCGCTTGATAAAGCGCACTGTCGGCTAAGGCTACCGCAGACTCCATCTCATCATTAGGAGTAGGCACGTAAGAGATAATGCCAATACTGACGGTAATGAACTCAGAAACGGTCGACTTTTCATGAATCAGCCCAAGCTTGAGCACTTCATCATGAATACGTTGTGCCACCATTAATGCCCCATCAGCGGTTGTGTTTGGCAAGATAAAGCCGAACTCTTCGCCGCCATAACGAGCCACACAATCAGACGAACGATTCAATACCTGCTTAAAGGCTTGTGAAACCTGAATCAAAGCATCATCGCCCTGTTGGTGACCATAGAAGTCGTTGTAACCTTTAAAGAAGTCGATGTCACAAAGCATGATGGTCAACGGCAACTTCTCGCGCACATGGTAGTGCCATAGTGTCGACAGCTGTTCATCAAAGCGGCGTCGGTTAGAAACCTGAGTCAAACTGTCCATAAAGCTGAGACGTTCAAGCTCTAGGTTCGCCTCTTCGAGCTTCTGCTCTGCAAGGTAACGCTCAGTGATATCACGAGCCATGATCAACACACCATTGGTGCTGGATGCAGGATCTCTAAATGGCGACTTCACCACGTCATACCAAGTGTATTCACCGTCACTAGACATCACTTTATCGATATAGCGCAGCGATTTACCTTGATGAAGAACCTGATGGTCGGTTTCAGAGATCCGTACATACATACTGTTTGGCACGACATCTTGTAGTCGCTTGCCAATCAAATCACTGACTTCAGAGATCCCGAGCGCTGTAACAAAGGGTTTATTACACGCTTGATAAACCATGTTTTCATTAAAGATACCGATCGAGTCTGGGCTGGCTTCCAAGATGTTTTGCAAGATAGTGTCTCTTTGCGCAAGTGCCACTTCGGTGTCTTTCCGTTTCTCCATTTCGCCACGCAGTTGTTGCTGCATGTCGTGCCAATCGGTCACATCATGGCTAATAGAAAGTGTCCCAATATTTTCCCCATCTTGAGAAAGTAAGACGCTTTGGTACGTTTCGAGTAGGCAGCTTTTACCATCTTGGTCAGTTGTCCATGAACGCTCACTAACGCGCCCTTTCAGTGCACCACCAGAAACGCTCAAGGTGCCCTCTTCTGGGCGGCCATGCCAAAACTTTTTAAACGAGCGATTACTCGCGAGCAATTCGCCCTTTTGATCTTTTACGTAGATTAGTTCAGACAAAGAGTCCAAAGCGGTACGAGCAACGTTCAGTTCACGTAGCTCTTGGGACAACTCCTCATTAGTGTTCTTATAGGGAGATGCGTGAATCATCCACGACTTTTTACTTCTAAAACGGATCTTACGCCCCACAAGATTGATCTTGAAAAATTCAAACTCAGACAGTGCCCACAACGAGTTCTGCTCAAACGATCGAGAGTTGATGTGGTTAGTAAGGTAATGGCGAAAGCTGTTCTCGCTCTCCACTGTTGGAAAACGAAAGTGAATACCAATCTGGCGAATACCAAGCAATTGCATCGCTTGGCGGTTGGCATACAAGATCTCGCCGGTTCGGACATCAACGAAAAAGAGAGGAGATGGCGTAGAGAGTAGCAGTTGTTCAATGTGCGACTGATAACGAGCATAAAGATGCCAGCAGATCAGGGCAAACAGCAATATGAGAACGATATATATACCGTAGCCATAAGCTCTATCCCACAACCAAGTCATTACCAGTTCCATCTACTCTCAATCTATACCATAAAATCTGTGAGGGAAATGTTACCACTATTTGTTGGTTTTATCTGCTGTTACCTACTCTCACTCATTTCTATCAATCAGTTGCGTTTAAAACAGGTAATATGTACTCGAATGCAGGGCCTGTTTTCACGCCTTGAGCACCGGTTTTATCCAGTGATCGACCTATCTCTGTCATCGCTAGCCAACGGTTCTCACACCATAACGGAGAGAGTAATGTAGGGCGTCTTGCCGCAGATGAAACACGATGGTAAACCACGTTCGCAGGAGTGCGTTGGATGATATCAGTAGCAATGTCGACATACTCTTCAAGGCTTGGTGCTTCTAGCTTGCCGGCTTTCCATGCTTTGGCCATAGTGCTTCCCTCTACTATATGAAGGCCATGAAGCTTGATGCCATCTGTACCGACTGCTAATACCTTGTCTAACGTTTCAAGGTTATCGGCTTTGGTCTCTTTTGGTAGTCCAACAATAAGATGAGTACACACCTTAATTCCGAGAGCGCGTGCACGCTGGGTGATCGTTTCATACACCGCAAAATCATGGCCGCGATTGATGCGCTTAAGAGTATCGTTATTAGCCGTTTGTAAGCCGAGCTCTAACCAGATCTCGTACCCTTTCTCAACATAACTAGCCAATAATTCCAAAACAGAATCAGGCACACAGTCTGGTCTTGTACCAACACAGAGCCCCACAATATCCGCACCCGGTGCTTTTAGCGCTTCTTCGTACATATTCTTGAGCACTTGCACCTCAGCATAAGTGCTGGTGTACGCCTGAAAATAAGCCAGATACTTCTTAGCACGAGCGATTTCACCCGCACGATCTTTTAATTGGTCGGCAATACTTTGAACCTGAGTTTGCTCATCGACAAAAGACGCCACATTACAAAAAGTGCAGCCTCCGCGACCAATGGTTCCATCTCGATTTGGACAGCTAAAACCACCGTGCAGCGTTAGCTTGTGAACCTTTTCGCCATAACGGCGTTGAAGATCTTGGCCGATAGTATTGACCAACTCATGTAATTGCATATTTTCAAAGCGCTCAAGTAAATAAGAATGAATATCAGTCTTTTTTGAAAAAAAATTACATCCCTGCAAAATTCGACCAATTAGTTTACTCAAGGCTTTTTGCGAGCAACCTATCAAATATCAATAAACATGCAAAAAAGTCGCTCTATTTGCCTAATGTTGCACATTTGTTAGACATAAAATTCAAAATAAAACGAAAAAAATGGTCTACACGGTTCAACTTTCATTGCAATTCGCCTAGACAAAATTGTAGGATACTTACACATATTGGCTATTTTTGTGTAATTTCTTACAACGAAAACTTGCTAATAAGTCGGTGATATCTAACTCCCACCTATATAAACCACTAGTTTGTGGCTAAAAATAAACGGATATCACCAAGGATTGTTTTTCTCGCAATACTTTTCCTGCGAGATACGGAAAGGATTCAAACCGCCAACACAGGCCGGTTTAGACTCATAAATATAAAAGGACAAGGCTGACTTTATACAAAGAAGTTGCGCCTAGATTTAACTGGAAGGATGTATCTATGGTAGATCAAGAGCAGAACTCACAGGGTCTGTATACTCCTGAACTGGAGCATGACGCTTGTGGTATCGGTTTTGTTGCGCATCTAAAGAATCGCAAATCTCATGATGTAGTAACTCAAGCACTCGATATGCTTGCACGTATGGAACACCGTGGCGGCCAAGGCTGCGATCCGTGTTCTGGTGATGGTGCAGGTATCCTGCTACAGAAGCCGCACGAATTCTTACTTGAAGAAGCCGTTAAGCTTGGAATTAAACTGCCGTCTTTTGAAAAATATGGTGTTGGTGTTGTACTTTTCCCTAAAGATGAACACAAACGTGCACAGTGTCGTGACATTCTAGAACGCAATGCACAACGCCTAGAGTTAGAAGTGATCGGCTACCGTGAACTTCCGACGGACAATTCAATGATTGGTGCTGACCCACTAAGCACTGAACCTCAATTTGAACACGTATTTATCTCTGGCGGCCCTGGTATTACTCCAGAAGAGCTTGAGCGTAAACTTTACGTTCTACGTAACTACACCGTTCGCGTGTGCCTAGAAAGCGTTTCAAATATCGGTGATGACTTCTACATCAACTCTATGTCTTACAAGACATTGGTGTACAAAGGTCAGCTAACAACAGAACAAGTTCCTCAGTACTTCCTAGACCTGCAAAATCCAACTATGGTGACGGCTCTAGCACTAGTACACTCTCGCTTCTCTACCAATACATTCCCACGTTGGCGTCTAGCTCAGCCTTTCCGTTACATCGCGCACAATGGCGAAATCAACACAGTTCGCGGCAACCTAAACTGGATGAAAGCGCGTGAAGCGATCCTAGAATCGGATCTATTCACACAAGCTGAAATCGACATGCTACTGCCTATCTGTCAGGAAGGCAGCTCGGATTCATCAAACTTCGACATGGCATTGGAGCTTCTAGTTCTGTCTGGTCGTACTTTGCCACATGCGCTGATGATGATGATCCCGGAAGCATGGCAAGAAAACAAAAACATGGACCCAACTCGTCGCGCGTTCTACCAGTACCACGCGAACGTAATGGAACCATGGGATGGCCCAGCTTCGGTATGTTTCACTGATGGTGTTCAAGTAGGTGCAACCCTTGACCGTAACGGTCTGCGCCCTTCTCGCTACACAGTGACAAAAGACGATTTCCTAGTGATGGCGTCTGAATCTGGCGTTGTTGAAATCGCACCAGAAAACGTTGAGTACCGTGGTCGTCTACAACCAGGTCGTATCTTCGTTGCTGACCTTGAGCAAGGCCGCATCATTTCTGATGAAGAAGTGAAAGATGGCATCGCGAAATCTCAACCTTATGAGAAATGGGTTGAAGAGAACCTTCTGAGTCTGAAAAAGCTGCCAGATGCGAGCAACGAATTTAGCCAACCTTCTCCAGAGAAACTTCTCCACAAACAACAATCGTTTGGTGTGAGCTCTGAAGAAGTAAACGAAATCATTCTACCTCTTGCGAAAACCGGCTATGAGCCGCTTTCTGCAATGGGTGCTGACTGGCCGCTAGCGATTCTTTCTCACCAATCGCAGCACCTTTCAAACTACTTCAAGCAGCTGTTTGCTCAAGTAACTAACCCACCGATCGACCCGATCCGTGAGCGTATGGTTATGTCTCTGAACACTTACCTAGGTAAAGATCAGAACCTACTTTCAGAAACACCAGAACACTGTCAAAAGGTAGAGCTTGAGTCTCCAGTACTGTCTAACTCTGAGTTAGAAAAGCTGCGTGCTATTGATAACGAGCACCTTCAAGCGAAGACGCTAGATATCGTATTCCAAGCAAACGGAGACCAAGGTAAGTTAGAGCGTGCACTGAAACGTATTTGCCAATATGCAGAAGATGCCGTAATTGATGGTTACTCTATCATCCTACTGACTGACCGTGCGGTTAACTCTAACCACGCTGCAATTCCAGCAATGCTGGCTGTTGGCGCTGTGCACCACCACCTAATCCGTAAAGGCCTACGTGCTAAGTGTGACATCGTGGTTGAAACGGGTGATGCTCGTGAAACACACCACTTCGCAACGCTTCTGGGCTACGGTGCTAACGCAGTTAACCCATACCTAGTGATTGAAACGATTGTTGAACTACAACGTACTAAGAAACTAGACCCTAACGTTCACCCACGTGAATTCTTCGATAACTACCGTAAAGGTGTTAACGGCGGTCTACTGAAAATCTTCTCTAAGATGGGTATCTCGACACTGCAGTCTTACCACGGTGCGCAAATCTTTGAAGCGCTTGGTATCAGCAAGTCAGTGGTTGAAAAATACTTCACAGGTACGGTTTCGCGTATTCAAGGCCTAACGATCGACGACATCGCTCGTGAAGTGCTTGTTCGTCACCGTGTTGGTTACCCAGCTCGTGAAATCCCAGCTCAAATCCTTGATGTTGGCGGTGTTTACCAATGGAAACAGCGTGGTGAGAAACACCTATTCAACCCAGAAACCATCTCTCTACTTCAAGAATCAACGCGCAATAAAGATTACGCTCAGTTCAAGAAGTATGCGAAAGCCGTTGATGACCAGGGCGACAACGCAGCAACGCTACGTAGCCAACTTGATTTCATCAAAAACCCAGCAGGCTCTATTCCTCTAGCGGAAGTAGAACCAATCGAGAATATCCTTAAGCGTTTCGCTACCGGCGCAATGAGCTTTGGTTCTATCTCGCATGAGGCTCACTCAACACTGGCTGTTGCAATGAACCGCATCGGCGCGAAATCAAACTCAGGCGAAGGTGGTGAAGATCCAGCACGTTTCGAACGCAAAGAAAACGGTGACTGGGAACGTTCAGCAATTAAACAGGTGGCTTCTGGTCGCTTTGGTGTAACGTCTTACTACCTATCGAACGCTGACGAACTGCAAATCAAGATGGCTCAAGGTGCGAAACCTGGTGAAGGTGGTCAACTACCTGGTGATAAGGTTGATGACTGGATCGGCGCGACGCGTCACTCTACTCCTGGCGTAGGTCTTATCTCGCCACCGCCACACCACGATATCTACTCAATCGAAGATTTGGCTCAGCTGATCTACGACTTGAAGAACGCAAACCGCGCTGGCCGCGTTAACGTGAAGCTAGTATCGGAAGCAGGTGTTGGTACGATTGCATCAGGTGTAGCAAAAGCGAAAGCTGACGTAGTACTTATCGCAGGTTTCGATGGTGGTACGGGTGCATCTCCGATGTCTTCTATCCGTCACACAGGTCTGCCTTGGGAACTGGGTCTAGCGGAAACGCACCAAACACTACTGAAAAACGGCCTACGTAACCGTATCGTTGTTCAATCTGATGGTCAGATGAAAACACCACGTGACCTTGCAGTAGCAACGCTACTTGGTGCTGAAGAATGGGGCGTAGCAACAGCAGCATTGGTTGTTGAAGGCTGTATCATGATGCGTAAGTGTCACAAGAACACCTGTCCTGTTGGTATCGCAACACAAAACAAAACTCTGCGTGAGCGTTTCGACGGCCGCGTAGAAGACGTAGTGACTTTCTTCCAATACATGGCTGAAGGTCTACGTGAAGTAATGGCTGAACTTGGCTTCCGCTCTATCGATGAGATGGTGGGTCAATCGCACAAACTTAAAGTTCGTGACGACATCGGCCACTGGAAGTACAAGAACCTAGATCTAACACCTGTACTGCACATTGAGCAGGCTCGTGAAGAAGATGGTATCTACAACCAAACACAACAAAACCACAACCTAGAAGATGTTCTAGACCGCAAGTTGATCCAAGCTGCGATTCCTGCACTTGAGAAAGGTGAAGCTGTAAATGCGACCTTCCCAATCATCAACACGGACCGCTCTGCAGGCACCATGCTGTCGAACGAAATCTCGAAAGTTTACAAAGACCAAGGTTTACCACAACCAATGAACGTTAAGTTCCACGGTAGTGCTGGCCAATCTTTCGGTGCGTTCCTTGCGAAAGGCGTTAAGTTCGAAGTAGAAGGCGACGCGAACGATTACTGGGGTAAAGGTCTGTCTGGCGGTACTTTAGTACTGTACCCAGATGCGAAGTCTTCTATCGTTGCTGAAGATAACATCGTGGTTGGTAACGTGTGTTTCTACGGTGCAACCTCAGGTGAATCTTTCATTCGCGGTATGGCTGGTGAACGTTTCTGTGTACGTAACTCAGGCGCGAAGGTTGTTGTTGAGGGCGTTGGTGACCACGGTTGTGAATACATGACTGGCGGTGTAGCCGTTATCCTTGGCTCAACAGGCCGTAACTTTGCTGCGGGTATGAGTGGCGGTGTCGCTTATGTTTGGGATAAAGGCGGTGACTTCGAAACCAAGCTTAACCCTGAACTTGTAGACCTAGATCCAATTGAACAAGAAGATAAAGATCTTCTACTAGATATGCTAACCAAGCACGTTGAATTCACAGGAAGTGAAGTTGCTCAGTCTTTCCTAGACAACTTTGAAGCAAGTGTTGCATCACTAATTAAAGTAATGCCACGCGACTACAAAGCAGTTCTTGAGAAGCGTAAAGCTGAAGCACAACAGGCACAAACGGAAGAAGTGGAGGCAGTATAATGGGTAAGCCTACTGGATTTTTAGAACACGGTCGCGAGCTTCCAAAGAAGCTCGATCCATCGGTTCGTATTGAAGACAACAAAGAGTTCGTACTTAACGAAGAGTTTGGCGACAAGATTAATACTCAAGCCTCTCGTTGTATGGACTGTGGCGTACCTTTCTGTCACAGCGGTTGTCCGATTGGTAACATCATCCCAGAATTTAATGACGCGGTTTACCGTGACAGCTGGGAAGAAGCTTGGAACATCCTAAGCTCGACCAATAACTTTCCTGAGTTTACAGGTCGTGTGTGTCCTTCTCCTTGTGAGAGTGCTTGTGTACTAGGTATCAACCAAGACCCAATCACCATCTGTAATATCGAGAAAACGATTGTAGAAACTGCGTACCGTGAAGGGTATGCAAAGCCAAAAACTCCTCGCTCTCGCACAGGCAAAACCGTAGCGATTGTTGGCTCTGGCCCTGCAGGTCTAGCCGCAGCTGAGCAGCTAAACAGCGCTGGCCACTCAGTGACGGTATTTGAACGTGACGAGAAAGTTGGCGGCCTACTGCGTTTCGGTATCCCAGATTTCAAACTGGGCATGGACGTGATTGATCGTAAGATCAACCTAATGGCTGAAGCTGGCGTTGAATTTAAAGTGAATCAACACATTGGTGTTGATGTTAACGCCCAGCAGCTACGCCAAGAGTTTGATGTGGTATTGCTAACTGGTGGTTCTACGGTTCCTCGTGACCTACCAATCCCAGGTCGTGAATTGAAAGGCGTTCATTTTGCTATGGAATTCCTTGGCCAAAACAACCGCCGCGCAAACGACATGGACCTAAAAGGTGAAGAGATTCACGCTAAAGATAAGCACGTTGTGGTTATCGGTGGCGGTGATACTGGCTCTGACTGTGTAGGTACATCAAACCGTCACAAAGCAGCGAGTATTACTCAGGTTGAGATCATGCCGATCCCACCAGAGAAGCGCCCTGCAAACATGCCTTGGCCTCAATACCCAATGATCATGAAGACCACGACTTCCCACGAAGAAGGCTGTGAGCGTCATTGGAACATCTTGACTAAAGAGTTCATCGGTAACGATCAAGGCGAAGTGACCGGTCTACGTATCGCCGATATCGTGTGGAAAGACGCAGCGCCAGGTGAGCGTCCTACTTTTGACGAAGTAGCAAACTCAGAGCGTGTGATTCCATGTGACCAAGCATTCCTAGCGATGGGTTTCCTACACCCAGAACCAACCGGTGTACTTGCTCAACTTGATATCAAACTGGACGAGCGCGGTAACGTTGCTTCTGAAGGTTACGCAACAAACCAGAAAGGCGTTTTTGCGGCTGGTGATATGCGTACAGGTCAGTCTCTAGTCGTTCGCTGCATTAACGAAGGTCGTGAATGTGCAATTGCGATTGATGACTTCTTAATGGGCAACTCAAACCTAGAAGCGAAAGCCGATTCACTCATGCTTTCCGCATAATATTTCTCGGGCTAACGTCAATGACGTTAGCCTAAAGGAAAAGCAACACCCTTCCTAACTTTTATATTTGGCTAGCACTCGATGCTAGCCTTTTTTCTATCTAGCATTCTGTCACTACAGATACGCCCTCACTACAAGTGTTAAATATCATTAACATTTCCTATTTATATCTAATTGATATCAATCGAGTATTTTAGATTATTACGTGGTTAATCGCGTTTATGCATGATAATTAACCATGAACTTGACCTTAAACACAATTAGCTATACGTTGTAAAACTGGTGAAAATAAAGCCACTGGGTTTTGTTAACACAAAGGATAACGTTGAACTAGCTAAAAAACGGTAAGTTTATAAAAAATAACAAGTACATGAATAGTTAGTCATTTACTGTCTGGATGACAGAGAAGCAAAAGGGAGAATTGCAATGGCTCTATATGATCCTAGTCTTGAAAAAGACAACTGTGGATTTGGTTTAATAGCGCAAATGGAAGGCCAACCTAGTCATAAGTTGGTAAGAACTGCTATTTCAGCCCTAGATCGCATGACACACCGTGGTGGTATCGCTGCGGATGGTAAAACTGGAGATGGCTGTGGCTTACTACTACAGAAGCCAGATTCCTATCTAAGAATTATTGCAGAAGAGAATAATTTTAATCTCGGCAAGCAGTACGCTATTGGCATGATTTTCTTCAGCCAAGACCCAATCAAAGCTCAATCAGCACAAGAGATCGTCAATAAAGAACTCGCCCAAGAGACATTGACCGTTGCTGGTTGGCGTGAAGTTCCGACCAATACTGAAGTATTAGGTCCTATCGCAAAAGATTCTGTTCCAAATATTCAGCAAGTATTTATCTCTGCGCCAGCCGGTTGGCGTGAGCGTGATATCGAACGCCGCTTATACATCGCGCGTCGCAGAATTGAAAAACAGATCACCGAAGACAAAGATTTCTATATCTGTAGCCTTTCAACACAAGTGATGGTCTACAAAGGCTTGTGTATGCCTGCCGATCTTCCGCGATTTTACCTCGATCTTGCAGACTTACGTATGGAATCAGCGATATGTCTGTTCCACCAGCGTTTCTCGACTAACACACAACCACGTTGGCCTCTCGCGCAGCCATTCCGTTATTTAGCGCACAATGGTGAGATCAATACCATCGAGGGTAACCGTCAGTGGGCCAAGGCTCGTGCCTATAAATTTGCTTCACCACTGCTGCCAGACTTGCAAACTGCAGCACCTTTCGTGAATGAAACGGGCTCTGACTCCTCAAGCCTAGATAACATGCTCGATCTATTCCTAGCCGGTGGTATGGATGTGTTCCGAGCTATGCGTATGCTGGTTCCGCCTGCTTGGCAGAACCACCCAGATATGGATCCAGATCTTCGCGCATTTTACGACTTTAACTCCAAACACATGGAACCGTGGGATGGCCCAGCTGGTATCGTTCTGTCTGACGGTCGTTACGCTGCATGTAACCTAGATAGAAATGGCCTGCGTCCTGCGCGCTATGTCATTACCAAAGACAACCTAATCACGCTGGCATCAGAGGTTGGTATCTGGAACTATGCGCCAGATGAAGTCGCAGAAAAAGGCCGTGTTGGGCCAGGTGAGCTACTGGTGATCGATACTCGCCGCGGCAAGCTATGGCAATCTAATGAGATCGACAATGACCTCAAAGGCCGTCACCCATATAAGGAGTGGATGGAAAAGAACGTCCACAAGCTAACACCATTTTCTGAACTCGATGATGATCAAGTGGGTAAGCGTAGCTTCGACGATGACACGCTCAAAACCTATCAAAAACAGTTTGCGATGAGCAACGAAGAGTCCGATCAAGTATTACGCGTGCTTGGTGACATGGGACAGGAAGCGGTCGGTTCGATGGGCGACGACACGCCAATGGCGGTACTCTCCTCGAAAGAGCGACTGGTCACTGATTATTTCCGTCAGAAGTTTGCCCAAGTCACCAACCCACCGATTGATCCTCTACGTGAAAAGCACGTGATGTCGCTCGCCACCAGCATTGGCCAAGAGATGAACGTGTTCTGTGAAACAGATGGTCACGCCTATCGTGTGACATTTGATTCTCCTGTTCTGCTTTACTCAGACATGCAGCAACTTCTGCAACTGAATCAAAAGCACTATCGCCATGCGATCCTAAGCATGCACTACGCTCCAGCTCAGCAAGATCTCGAACAAGCCATCAATGACGTATGTGATCGTGCGGAACAAGAAGTGCGTGATGGTGCGGTTTTGGTTGTGTTATCGGATAAAGGTTTAGAGAAAGGTAAACTGCCAATTCCAGCAGCAATGGCGGTTGGTGCAGTGCAGACTCGCCTTGCTGATACCAACCTACGTTGTGATGCCAACATCGTAGTGGAAACAGCAACCGCTCGCGACCCACACCAATTCGCGGTACTACTTGGCTTTGGTGCAACGGCGGTTTATCCGTACCTTGCGTATGAAACGTTAGGCAAGATGCTCGATGATGGCTCTTTAGACAAAGACTATCGCGCAGCGATGCAGAACTACCAAAACGGCATCAACAAAGGTCTGTATAAGATCATGTCGAAGATGGGGATTTCAACCATTGCTTCTTACCGCTGTTCGCAGCTTTTCGAAGCCGTTGGCCTACATTCTGATGTCGTTGAGCTCTGTTTCCGCGGAGTTACCACTCGAATCCAAGGCGCAAGCTTTAGCGATTTCCAGCAAGATATTTACAACTTATCGCGTAAAGCATGGACCAAGCGGAAGCCAATCGAGCACGGTGGTTTACTGAAATACGTCCATGGTGGTGAATACCACGCTTATAACCCAGACGTGGTTGGCACACTGCAAACCGCAGTAAAAACTGGCGAAACATCGGATTACCTCTCTTTTGCTAAGCAGGTAAATGCTCGCCCTGCGGCTATGTTACGTGACTTAATGAGCCTGAAGAAAGCCGATAAACCATTAACTCTTGAGCAAGTCGAACCAAGCAGCGATCTATTCAAGCGCTTTGACTCCGCAGCGATGTCAATTGGTGCCCTAAGCCCAGAAGCGCATGAAGCTCTGGCAATGGCTATGAACCGTTTAGGCGGTTATTCAAACTCAGGTGAAGGCGGTGAAGATCCAAGACGTTTTGGTACCGACCGTAACTCGCGCATCAAACAAATTGCGTCTGGTCGTTTTGGGGTAACACCACATTACCTAACCAATGCGGATGTTCTGCAAATCAAGGTAGCACAAGGTGCGAAGCCAGGCGAAGGTGGTCAGCTGCCAGGTCATAAGGTCACGGCAGAGATCGCTAAACTGAGATATTCGGTTCAGGGTGTCACTCTGATTTCCCCTCCTCCACATCACGATATTTACTCGATCGAGGATTTGGCTCAGCTGATTTTCGACCTTAAGCAAGTTAACCCTAAAGCCTTGGTTTCTGTGAAGTTAGTGTCTGAACCAGGTGTTGGTACTATCGCGACTGGTGTGGCAAAAGCCTACGCCGATCTGATCACCATATCTGGTTACGATGGCGGTACCGCAGCAAGTCCACTGACCTCGGTAAAATACGCGGGTTGCCCTTGGGAACTTGGGCTAGCAGAAACTCAGCAAGCACTGGTTGCAAACGGACTTCGTCATAAGATCCGCCTGCAAGTCGATGGTGGTCTGAAAACCGGTCTCGATGTAATTAAAGGCGCGATTCTCGGTGCTGAAAGCTTTGGCTTTGGTACTGCACCGATGGTGGCAATGGGTTGTAAATTCTTACGAATCTGCCACCTCAATAACTGTGCAACAGGTGTTGCAACTCAAGATGAAACATTACGCCGCGAATACTTCAAAGGGCTACCAGATATGGTGGTTAACTACTTTACAGGCTTAGCCGATGAAGTTCGCCAACACCTTGCTGACCTTGGTGTAGAAAAACTCACTGACCTAATCGGACGCACAGATTTACTGGAGGCTGTTGAAGGCCTGACTGCGAAACAGAGTAAACTGGATCTCTCATCGATACTGGAAGCTCCGGTATCACCAGAGGGGCATCCTCTGTATTGGACCGAACCAAACGCACCATTTGATAAGGCTCAGCTCAACCAGCAGATCCTAGACGATGCACTCGATGCGATTGAGAAAAGACAGTCCACCAGCCTTTACTACAACGTTATTAATACAGACCGTTCTATAGGCGCTCGTATCTCTGGCGAAATTGCTAAGCGATATGGCAACCAAGGCATGGCAGGTTCACCAATCAAATTGTATCTCGATGGCACTGCAGGCCAATCTTTCGCTGTTTGGAACGCAGGTGGCGTTGAGCTGTACCTAACAGGCGATGCCAATGACTATGTTGGCAAAGGCATGGCTGGCGGTAAGGTAGTCATTAAACCTCACCAAGGCACCGCATTTACTTGTAACGAAGCGACCATCATAGGTAACACCTGCCTGTATGGTGCAACCGGAGGCAAGTTATTTGCAGCAGGTACTGCTGGCGAACGATTCGGCGTACGTAACTCAGGCACGGTTGCTGTAATTGAAGGCGCAGGTGACAACGCTTGTGAATACATGACCGGCGGTATTGTTGCCATTCTTGGCGCAACTGGCGTCAACTTCGGTGCGGGTATGACAGGTGGCTTCGCTTATGTCATGGATAAGAATGAAGACTTCCAAGGTCGAGTGAACAACGAGTCGGTTGAGGCGCTTTCCCTATCTGACTTATATATCCACCAAGAACACCTGCGTGGCTTGATTGCAGAGCACTTAGAAGAGACAGGCTCAGTACACGCTGAAGCTATTCTGGCGAACTTTGATGAATGGATTCCAAAGTTCTATCTAGTGAAACCAAAGACGGCGGATCTAAACACCTTGCTCGGCCACCAAAGCCGCAGCTCAGCTGAACTTCGTGTTCAAGCGCAATAATTGGAAGGAGCCAATAATGAGCCAGAATGTATACCAATTTATTGATGTGAATCGCGTAGACCCAGCGAAGAAACCAATCAAGATACGTAAAATTGAGTTTGTAGAGATCTACGAACCTTTCACTAAACAGCAAGCCAAAGCACAAGCAGACCGCTGTTTAGATTGTGGTAACCCTTATTGTGAATGGAAATGTCCAGTTCACAACTACATCCCTCAGTGGCTTAAGCTTGCTAATGAAGGGCGCATTATCGAAGCCGCTGAACTGTCTCACCAGACCAACAGCCTGCCAGAAGTATGTGGCCGTGTTTGCCCTCAAGACCGCTTATGTGAAGGCTCTTGTACTCTCAATGATGATTTTGGTGCCGTCACCATAGGTAACATTGAAAAGTACATTACCGATAAAGCCTTTGAGATGGGTTGGAAGCCAGACATGTCTCACGTTGAATGGACCGATAAAAAGGTCGCAATCATAGGAGCAGGCCCGGCAGGTCTTGCGGCGGCTGATATTTTGGTACGCAATGGCGTGAAAGCCGTTGTCTTTGATCGTTACCCAGAGATAGGTGGTCTCCTCACTTTTGGTATTCCATCGTTCAAGCTTGAGAAAGGTATCATGGAAAATCGTCGCCGCATCTTTAGCGAAATGGGCGTTGAATTCCGAATGAATACCGAAGTTGGAAAAGACATTCAACTTCAAGAGCTGGTCGATGATTACGACGCAGTTTTCCTTGGTGTAGGCACTTATAAAAACATGCGGGCAGGTCTAGATAATGAAGACGCTCCGGGTGTGTATGATGCGCTGCCATTCTTGATTTCGAATACCTACAAGGTCATGGAGCTGGAAAACCCAACCCCATTCATCGATATGCAGGGTAAGAAAGTCGTCGTGCTTGGCGGTGGTGATACCGCGATGGACTGTGTTCGAACCTCTATTCGTCAGAATGCGGCTGATGTGGTGTGTGCTTATCGTCGAGATGAGGCCAACATGCCAGGTTCTCGCCGTGAGGTGAAGAATGCACGTGAAGAAGGCGTGAAGTTCAAGTTTAACCTCCAGCCTATCGGCTTAGAGCTTGATAACTCTGGGCATGTTGCTGGCGTTAAAGTCGTGAAAACCGCGTTAGGTGAACCTGATGAAGCGGGCCGTCGTCGCCCAGAACCTGTTGAAGGCAGTGAGCACATTCTTGAAGCCGATGCCGTTATCATGGCATTTGGTTTCCAACCTCACGCTATGGAGTGGTTAGAACCTTTCGGTGTCGAGCTTGATCAATGGGGCCGTATTAAAGCGCCCGGTCAACAAGAGTTTCAGTATCAAACCACCAACAGCAAAATATTTGCCGGTGGCGATGCGGTTCGCGGCTCTGACTTAGTGGTGACCGCTATCGATGAAGGCCGCAAAGCCGCTGAAGGGATATTAGATTACCTAGAAGTGTGAGTGGGTTTCCTTTATTACTCAGTTCGTTACTATAAAAAAGGATCCAATTATGGATCCTTTTTTGAATTAGATACGTTTATCACAAGCGGAACAAAAAACAGCAAACAAGCCAATTCTGATAACTACAATTAGAATTAAAAACAAGCCATAGGAAACACAATGAAAAAATCCGCTCTCCTCTCGCTATCACTTTTAACATTAACCGCTTGCAGCCAAGGAATCACGGACATGAAAGATAGAACCTCATCACCTTGTGGTGACAAACCTAATTGCGTATCAACACAAGATGACCGTGAACAACATGCTTTGGCTGCGTACGAACTATCCGATTCAGCAAACCTTGATGCCATTGAGCAAGTCGCTCTAACTTTGCCGGGCGCGAAAACAGCCAACAAAACCGATGATTACCTGCGTGTTGAGTGCACATCTCGTATCATGCGCTTTGTCGATGACCTTGAGCTAAAAGTCGATGGAGACAAGCTCATCGTTCGTTCCGAGTCCCGCACTGGCTACTCTGATTTTGGTGTGAACCGTAAACGAGCAGAACAACTCCGTGCTAGCTTGCAAAGCGAAGGTCTAATCAAATAGACAAAGAATACTGGAGTAAATCCACACTATTCGGATGAGAAGTGCTTCTGGGCAGTCGCTCGACGCTTCTTATCCATGCTACAATTTCGCTCTACTGTTTAAATATTTTTAATTAAGAGACTACACATGAAAATCGGCATCATTGGCGCAATGGAGCAAGAAGTTGCGATCCTAAAAGCAGCTATTTCAGACATTACTGAAGTTAATAAAGGCGGTTGTACCTTTTTCTCTGGTCAGCTAAATGGTGTTGACGTTGTTTTGCTTCAATCAGGCATTGGTAAAGTAGCAGCAGCTGTTGGTACTTCTATCCTACTAAGTGAATACCAACCAGATGTCGTTCTAAACACTGGCTCTGCTGGCGGTTTTGATTCAACTCTAAACCTTGGTGATGTGGTTATCTCTACTGAAGTACGTCACCACGACGCAGACGTAACAGCTTTCGGTTACGAAATCGGTCAAATGGCAGGTCAACCAGCTGCATTCAAAGCAGACGAGAACCTAATGAAAGTCGCTGAGCAAGCGCTAGCTCAAATGGAAGACAAGCACGCGGTTCGTGGTCTTATCTGTACTGGCGACGCGTTTGTTTGCACTGCAGAACGCCAAGAGTTCATCCGTAAGCACTTCCCATCAGTAGTAGCTGTAGAAATGGAAGCTTCTGCGATTGCTCAAGCTTGTCACCAGTTCCAAGTACCATTTGTGGTTGTTCGTGCAATCTCTGATGTTGCAGACAAAGAATCACCAATGAGTTTTGAAGAGTTCCTGCCACTAGCAGCACAAAGCTCTTCTGAGATGGTTATCAAAATGGTTGCCCTACTAAAGTAAGCGACTAAGCATGCAAACACTGTTTGATCAGGTATTTGCAAATGGCGTGCTCCTTGTAATGTGGGGAGCACTGCTTTTTCATTTGATTCTACCGATCCCTCATGCCGCACACCCCACGACCTTATGGCATAAGTTTGCTGAACTACTAGCAACTAAGGTCAACAACAATCAAAGTTACTCTCAAAGCCTTATCTCCGGCACCTTAGCCTGGGGGTTAATGGTACTTCCAACTCTGATTATTCTCTTGGCACTGCAACCTCTGGTTTGGCAGACTCAACTGTTCCAACTGGCTTTGTTACTGCTCGCTATTGATTGGCGTAACAATGAAAAGCTAGCGAACCAACTCATCAAAGCACTTAGCCGAGAAGATAAAGCGACAGCACGTCAATTACTGGCCCCGATTGTCAATCGCCAAACCGATTCACTATCATCGTTAGGGCTTGGGAAAGCTGGAGCTGAAACTATCATCATGGGCTACGGTCGTAATGTGGTTTGTGTCCTATTTTGGTACGCCATCGGAGGCGGAATCGCGGCATTAATGTATCGTCTGATTGTCGAATTAGCCCGAGCTTGGTCACCAAGCCGCAAGCAGTTCTCTCCTTTTGGCTCAACGGCAATCAAGATTGTCGCTATCCTCGAATTTATCCCAATGCGTTTATTTGCCTTGATGATCGTATGCGGTGATAAAGCATCTCACACATTTAAGATGATGCTCACTCAAAGTCGCTCTTGGCCTCTGCCAGGCCCTGCGTGGTTGATTACCTCTGTGGGGAACAAGCTTGAGCTATCACTCGGTGGCCCAGCAATTTACAACGACACCAAAGCTATTCGCGCAAAATTAGGCGGCAGAATCGCACCATCCGCACTGCACTTATCGCAGGTTCAAAAGCTATTATTTGGACGCATCGCTATCTGGATATTGTTACAAAGCCTAGCCTTACTCATTATTCACCAAGGGATTTAAAGTGAAACCCTCTCAACTTGTTACATCATGTGCAACTTTCGCGATTAGCTTTAGCTTATGGATACCAAGCACGCTTGCAACCGAAGTAACCACAGCAAAACGTGTGGTCAGCCTAGCCCCTCACGCCACAGAACTCGCATACAGTGCGGGTTTAGGCGATAGCCTAGTTGCCGTAAGTGAACGAAGTGATTACCCACCACAAGCCGATAAGCTAGAAAAAGTGGCAAATTATCAAGGCATCAAGGTTGAGAAAATCATCGCGCTGCAACCAGATCTTATCCTTGCTTGGCCAGCGGGTAACCCACCGAGAGAACTGGCGAAACTGGAGCAGTTTGGTTTTAATATTTATTACTCGAAAACCAAAAGCCTAGACAGTATCGCGACCAATATTGAACAGCTTAGCCAATACGCCAGCGATCCAAGTATCGGTGAGAATAATGCTAAGCAGTACAAAGAACAGCTCAACGCATTAAGGCTAAAATACAAAGATGCGGAGCAGGTCAGCTACTTCTACCAGCTGAGTGAAAAACCGATTATCACCGTGGCACAAGGACACTGGCCAAGCGAAGTGTTTGAGTTTTGTGGCGGCCGAAATATTTTTGAAGACAGTGCTTCCCCCTACCCGCAAGTCGGTATTGAGCAAGTCGTACTGAATAAACCTCAGGTGATCTTCACTTCTCAGCACGCTATTGAGAATGGGACCATGTGGCAATCGTGGGAAGAAGAGATCCCAGCCGTCGCTAAAAATCAGATATGGTCACTCAACTCAGACTGGATTAATCGCCCAACAACCCGAACTTTGCAAGCGATCCAACAAGTGTGCGATTACTTCGATAGAGTCAGAGAAAATCACTAACTTTTTAGTCTGTTTTTTCGTACAATTCGCCACCGACCTGTCCCTACAATTTTAACAATAAGAGCACCAGTATCATGGATTCCATGCTGCTTTATATTATCGATTTATTTGGCACTGCCATCTTTGCTATCTCTGGCGTATTTGTCGCTGGCCGCCTAAAAATGGACCCTTTTGGTGTCGCCGTTCTCGGCAGTGTAACCGCTATTGGCGGTGGTACAATTCGAGACATGGCACTCGGCGCGACTCCCGTATTTTGGATAACCGATACCACCTATCTTTGGGTCATTATCGGTACCTGCTTACTGACTATGATTATCGTAAGACGCCCCAAGCGTTTGGCATGGTGGATCCTCCCTGTCTGTGACGCCATAGGTTTAGCTGTGTTCGTTGGCATTGGTGTTGAAAAGGCCTTGGCGTACCAAGATTCAGCATTGGTTGCCATTATCATGGGCGTAATTACAGGCTGCGGCGGCGGTATTATTCGTGACGTACTTGCTCGTGAAGTACCGATGATCCTACGAAGCGAAGTCTACGCGACCGCTTGTATCATCGGCGGTGCATTCCACACTATGGCTATTCGCATGGGCCACGATTCAGAGACGGCATTCCTAGCTGGCGTGTTCTCTACATTGTTGATTAGACTTGGCGCCATTCGTTGGCACTTATCTTTGCCAACGTTCGCGATTAAATAAGCTATCGTTAAAAGAAGGGCTCCGCTGAGGGGCCTTTTTTAATCTTGCCACCTCGCGATCTGCTCTTCCTCTCCCCTTCAAGTCACTTCCACATATCTACTTTTAACTTAGTAATGCTTTTTATTTACTTAACCAATTGACGGGCTATATTAGTAAACAGATAACTTTATAAAGATATTCATTTACTAACGATGAGGGTTCTAGGATGAGCTGTAATAAAATTGGAATTGTTTTCTTTTCTAAATGCGGCGCAACTAAGCAAGTCGCCGAACTAATCGCTGAGGGTGTAAACACACAGCTACCTGACTCTGCCTTACTCATTGAAGTGCTGCCTTCGGAGGTCATTGAAGGCCGATATAACAACGACGAAAAGCTCAAACTCTTAGACACTTGCGATGCGATCGTTTTTGGCGCTCCAACCTATATGGGGTCACCTGCCGCTCAGTTTAAAAGTTTTATGGATGCGAGCAGTGATAACTACTGCAAGAAGCTATGGCGAAACAAGCTCGCTGCTGGATTCACCACAGGCGGAAGTCTTAATGGAGAGCAACAACAAACCTTGCTTAGCTTTTTCACTCTAGCTTGCCAGCACGGAATGCTTTGGGTTGGCTTAGACGCATCAAGACACACAGATAATTTAGGGTTAAACCGTACTGGCTCAAACATTGGTTTAGTGTCTAGTATCGATGATGGTGAAGATAACGTTAACCACAATGACTTGCTCACTGCTCAATACTACGGTTCAAGAATCGCCAGCTTGGTTCAAGAACTCATAAACAAAAGCTAGAGCAACGGCCTTGATTGAGATAAGTTGGAGGTATCATTCCCAACTTTCATGAATACCATCAAATGCTACTCGAAGGAATCGAAACTCTCTTGGTTTTGAGTAAAGCCAAAACCATGAGCCGCACTGGCAGCTTGCTGTATATCAGCCAATCAGCGGTAAGCAAACGGATTGCTAACTTAGAAAAGAAGTTGGGAAAAAAGCTTATTGAGCCGAGCGGTCGGCAGATAAAACTCACGCCAGATGCAATAGCACTGATCGAGAGTATTGGGCCTACGTTCAATGAACTTCGTGGTCTTATTTATGAACAGCAAGAACTGGAAGATACCACTCTCATCACCTTAGACAGCTCTAAGTCTCTGATCGCCGGCTATTTAGGTGAAATGATGGGGCTGTTTATCCAACAAGATAAATACATCACCATAACCACCAACCATACGCCCAGAATCATCGAGCGAGTTCAGTCCGGTAAGGCAACCCTAGGTTTATGCGCAGGCTTGTTGCCGCCACATCATGGATTAATGACGTTTCATCTATTCGACGAGCCCTTTTACATTGTAAGTAAACTGCCGTTGAACGGGCTTCCACCCAAAGTCATCACGAATGACATGACTAACCCAGCCAACTCTTACCAACTTTCAGTATTAGAAAAGTTTGGCATTAAACCTTTGATGGAAATGGACGCTTACACCGCAGCGGCGCAGCTTGCATTAGGTGGGACAGGACCTGCTTTGATCCCACTATCTATCGTAAAAACACTCAATATTGAATCTCAATATCTGTATAGTTTCCCAGAATTAGCGGGCTTAATTCGACCGATTCATATCTGCGTGAGACCAAATAGCTATCAGTCTCCACGGGTTAAAACACTGATAGAATCCATTGTTGATGCTGTTCCCAAAGCAGTTTAGAAGCCATTAGCATCGACATCACAATCACTAGAGGGCGAATCCACTTCTGCCCTTTTGTCACCACCACTTTAGCGCCTAGCTGAGCCCCCATAAAGCCACCAATTGCCATCACTAAGCCGAGTTCCCAAATTGGCAAGCCTGCCAAAATAAAGAAGATCAGTGCAGCGATGTTAGAGGTAAAGTTCAACACCTTAGTACGAGCGGTCGCATCGACTAAAGAGAAATGACCAATTGCGACAAAGCAGACAGTAAAGATAGAGCCGGTACCTGGCCCAAAGAAGCCATCGTAAAAGCCAACACCACCGCCAATACACAAAGCAAACATGGCTTCAGAGATCTTCTGCTTACCTTCAGAGGCTTTAGTTTGTGGTGCTAATAAGAAGTAGAGTGAGATAGCGATCAGCAGCAGTGGGATCACGCTGGTCAATAAGCTCGCATCAATGAACTGAACGAGTTCTGCACCAATCGCCGAGCCAATGAAGGTACACAAAATAGCGAGGCGCATCTCCTTGATACTAACGATACCGTTACGCACGAAGTACCAGCTTGCGGAAAAACTGCCGAAAGAGCTTTGAAGCTTGTTAGTTGCTAGGGCTTGTGTCGGTGGGACTCCCGCTGCGAGTAGTGCTGGCAAAGTCAGTAGCCCGCCACCGCCAGCCATCGCATCGATAAAGCCAGCTGCCGTTGCGACAACAAATAAGATAGCCAATATTTCCAGAGTGATTTCCATATGCCCAACGCCTCAAAGTCTCGTGTAGCGACAACTTACCATCCTGAGCAGGCGATCAATAACGAAACACAAGATTTTAACCTATTCCAAATATTCATCATTTAACTAACGCTGTATCACAGACATAAAAAAGCCCACTCCGAAGAGTGGGCTTTGAGCATTTATATCCGCTAACTTCAGTTCAGTTAGCTAAGCTAAGACAAATTAAGCTTGAGAAGCTTTTACCTGTGCGTGTAGCTCTTGAACAGAAGTTACTGTCGTCTTCGCGTCAGCTGTGTGAGCCATACACGTTGCAAACGCTGCGTTTAGCGTAGTTGTGTAGTTCACTTTCTCAGCAAGTGCACCACGACGAAGAACTTTAGAGTCTTCAATCGCTTGACGGCCAGCGGCAGTGTTCACGATGTAGGTGTACTCGTTGTTCTTGATACGGTCAAGAATATGAGGACGGCCTTCGTGTACCTTGTTTACTAGACGTGGGTTGATACCCGCTTCGCCAAGAATCACTGCTGTACCGTGTGTTGCGTCTAGCTGGTAGCCAAGCTTAGATAGCTTAGATGCTAGGTCTACAACGCGCTCTTTGTCGCCTTCGCGAACAGAAAGAAGTGCACGGCCGCCTTCTGGGTAGATGTTGCCACAACCCAATTCTGCTTTAGAGTAAGCTTCTGCGAACGTTGCGCCAACACCCATAACTTCACCAGTAGAGCGCATTTCTGGGCCTAATAGTGGGTCAACACCTGGGAACTTGTTGAATGGAAGTACCACTTCCTTCACTGAGTAGTAAGGTGGGATGATTTCTTTGGTAAAGCCTTGAGACTCTAGCGATTGACCCGCCATTACACGTGCTGCAATCTTAGCGATTGGTGCGCCAGTTGCTTTAGATACGAACGGTACCGTACGTGCTGCACGAGGGTTAACCTCGATTAGGTAGACTTGGTTGTTCTTCACAGCAAACTGCGTGTTCATCAGACCACGAACACCCAACTCGAACGCCAGCTTTTCAACTTGCTCACGCATTACGTCTTGGATTTCTTGGCTTAGCGTGTATGCAGGAAGAGAACATGCTGAGTCACCTGAGTGAACACCCGCTTGTTCGATGTGCTCCATGATACCGCCGATAACTACGCGCTCACCGTCACAGATAGCATCGATATCCACTTCAACCGCGTCATCTAGGAAGCTATCAAGAAGAACTGGAGATTCGTTCGATACGCTTACAGCTTCGTTGAAGTAGCGACGTAAGTCTTGCTCGTCGTATACGATTTCCATCGCACGACCACCAAGCACGTAAGAAGGACGTACAACCAATGGGAAGCCGATTTCGCGAGATTTCTCTACCGCTTGTTCCATTGTTGTTACTGTCGCGTTCTCTGGTTGTAGAAGACCTAGACGGTCAACAGCAACTTGGAAACGCTCACGGTCTTCTGCACGGTCGATTGCGTCAGGGCTAGTACCGATGATTGGCACGCCAGCCGCTTCAAGTGCGCGAGCCAGTTTAAGTGGCGTTTGACCACCGTACTGAACGATAACGCCTTTTGGCTTTTCAACACGAGCGATTGCTAGTACATCTTCCAGAGTTACTGGTTCGAAGTACAGACGGTCAGAAGTGTCGTAATCCGTTGAAACAGTCTCAGGGTTACAGTTAACCATGATAGTTTCGTAGCCATCTTCACGTAGAGCTAGTGATGCGTGTACACAACAGTAGTCAAATTCAATACCTTGGCCGATACGGTTTGGACCGCCACCAAGAATCATGATCTTGTCTTTGTCTGTTGGGTTCGCCTCACACTCGTCATCGTAAGATGAGTACATGTAAGCCGTATCTGAAGAGAACTCAGCTGCACACGTATCAACGCGCTTGTACACTGGGTGGATGTCGTATTGGTCACGTAGACGACGAATTTCGCTTTCCGCTACACCTAGAATCTTAGATAGGCGTGCATCCGCAAAACCTTTACGCTTCAGCTTGTTAAGCTCGTCTTTGTTCAGACCAGCAAAGCCTTTCGCTTTAAGCTCTTGCTCAAGCTTAACGATGTCTTCGATTTGAACTAGGAACCAACGGTCGATTTGCGTTAGGTTGAATACGCCATCTACAGACATACCCGCACGGAATGCATCCGCGATGTACCAAATACGCTCTGCGCCAGCTTCTTTTAGTTCGTGACGAATTGTTGTTAGTGCGTCAGGCGCATCTAGGTCAACCATTTCGTCAAAGCCTGTCGCGCCAACTTCTAGGCCGCGAAGTGCTTTTTGTAGAGACTCTTGCTGGTTACGGCCGATAGCCATAACTTCACCAACAGACTTCATTTGCGTCGTTAGACGGTCGTTAGCACCTGCAAATTTCTCGAAGTTAAAACGAGGAATCTTAGTTACTACGTAGTCGATTGTTGGTTCGAATGATGCTGGTGTTGCGCCACCCGTGATGTCATTTTGTAGTTCATCTAACGTGTAACCCACAGCCAGTTTTGCTGCAATCTTAGCGATTGGGAAACCTGTCGCTTTAGATGCTAGTGCAGAAGAACGAGATACACGTGGGTTCATCTCAATGATAACCATACGGCCATCTTTCGGGTTGATACCAAACTGTACGTTAGAACCACCCGTTTCAACACCAATCTCACGCAGTACTGCTAGAGATGCGTTACGCATCAGTTGGTATTCTTTGTCTGTTAGCGTCTGTGCTGGTGCAACTGTGATTGAGTCACCCGTGTGGATGCCCATTGGGTCAAAGTTTTCAATCGCACATACGATGATACAGTTGTCCGCTTTGTCACGAACCACTTCCATCTCGTACTCTTTCCAACCGATAAGAGATTCATCGATTAGAAGCTCGTTGGTTGGAGATAGATCCAGACCACGACGACAGATTTCTTCAAATTCTTCTTTGTTGTATGCGATACCACCGCCAGTACCACCCATAGTGAATGATGGACGGATGATACATGGGAAGCCAACCATATCTAGAACGCCGTAAGCTTCTTCCATGGTTTTCGCCGTATCCGCACGTGGACACTCAAGGCCGATAGACTTCATCGCTTTATCGAAACGAGAACGATCTTCTGCTTTATCGATAGCGTCAGCCGTTGCACCAATCATCTCTACACCGAACTCTTCAAGAACACCGTGTTTCTCTAGGTCTAGTGCACAGTTAAGTGCTGTTTGGCCACCCATTGTAGGTAGAACTGCATCTGGCTTCTCTTTCGCAATGATGTTGCGAACAACTTCCCATTGGATAGGCTCGATGTAAGTTGCATCAGCCATATCAGGGTCAGTCATGATGGTCGCTGGGTTCGAGTTTACAAGAATAACTCGGTAACCTTCTTCGCGAAGCGCTTTACAAGCTTGAGCACCAGAGTAATCGAACTCACATGCTTGGCCGATAACGATCGGGCCAGCACCTAGAATTAGAATACTTTTAATGTCAGTACGTTTTGGCATTGTCTACTACTCCGAATTACGCTGTGTGCTTTTTAATTAGTTCAATGAAGTGGTCGAATAACGGCGCTGCGTCTTCTGGACCTGGGCTTGCTTCTGGGTGACCTTGGAAGCTAAATGCTGGTTTATCTGTACGGTGGATACCTTGTAGAGAACCATCAAATAGAGACTTGTGCGTTGCACGTAGGTTTTCAGGAAGTGTGTCTTCGTCAGCAGCAAAGCCGTGGTTTTGCGAAGTAATCATCACAACATCACGATCTAAATCTTTAACTGGGTGGTTTGCACCGTGGTGACCAAACTTCATCTTCACTGTCTTAGCGCCTGACGCAAGAGCAAGAATTTGGTGGCCTAGACAGATACCGAAGATTGGTAAGCCTTTTTCTAGGAACACTTTTGTCGCTTCAATTGCGTAAGTACATGGTTCTGGGTCACCAGGACCATTTGAAAGGAATACACCGTCTGGGTTTAGTGCAAGCACTTCTTCAGCAGAAGTTTCAGCAGGAACAACCGTTAGGCGGCAGCCGCGGTCAACGAGCATTCGTAGGATGTTTCGTTTTGCACCGAAGTCATAAGCAACAACGTGGTATGGCAATTCTGAGTCTGCTTTCGCTTCAGGAAGTCCACCCGTAAGCGTCCACGAACCTTGTTTCCATTGATACGCTTCTTTTGTTGTAACTTCTTTCGCAAGGTCCATACCTTTCAGGCCAGGGAATTCTTTTGCTTTAGCTAGAGCCAAAGCTTCGTCTAGGTTGTTACCCGCTACAATACAACCGTTCTGTGCGCCTTTTTCACGAAGAATACGCGTCAGCTTACGAGTATCGATATCAGCGATACCAACAACGTTTTGCGACTTAAGGTAATCAGAAAGGGATTGTTCATTACGGAAGTTAGAAGCGATAAGAGGGAGATCGCGAATCACAAGGCCTTGAGCGTGGATTGAAGAGGATTCTTCGTCTTCGGAATTGGTTCCGGTATTGCCAATGTGAGGGTAAGTAAGGGTAACGATTTGTTGAGAATAGGAAGGATCAGTGAGGATTTCTTGGTACCCCGTCATCGAGGTATTAAAAACGACTTCACCAACTGCAGAACCTACAGCGCCAATGGCTTCACCGTGAAATACTGTCCCATCTTCTAGGACAAGTAGTGCTGACTTTTTCAAGACAACCTCCAGAAATAAATATGCATTAAAATTGATTTAATTTGCAAATCTACCTTCCTGTAACACCAGAAACTGCGTGTTTATGGAAATTAGACAAATTGGCGGTATTTTAGTGATGTGCGTGATACGTGTCAACATTTAACGGAAAAGAAATTAAAGATTTGTACGCACTAATTCAATTTATCTACCCAAAGCTCCAAAAGTTCAACTTTCATGGTCAATTAAGCACTATATTGAGATTTTCCAATTTTATCCCATTACTTTTCTCAGTCTTTAAGTACTAAAAACATCACCAACAAAAAGCAATCGATAAATACAAACAGAAAACATGAAGATTTAAAGATCTAATCCAAAAACAAGACCAAGACAACAAAACAACAAGAAAAGTGAGGTAAAAATGATGTTAAAAGGTAGATTTAAGAGAGAGGTGAGAAACAAGAATACAGAGTTAAAGGTAGCAAATAAAGAAAGCGCCGGCAATTGCCAGCGCATAATTATCTATTTACAGGTCATTCAAACCAAGGACATCAGTCATGGTATAAAAGCCCGCTGGTTTGTCATTGAGCCAAACTGCTGCTTTGATCGCACCATTCGCAAAGGTCATTCGGTCCGTCGCTTTATGAGTAATCTCTACTCGTTCGCCGATATCTGCAAACATCGCAGTATGCTCTCCAATGATGTCACCAGCACGAATCGTTGCGAAGCCAATCTCATCTTTCGTACGTTCACCCGTGATGCCTTCACGTGACCATACCGCTACATCATTCAGCTCATTACCCATAGCACCGGCGATCGCTTCACCCATACCAATAGCAGTACCCGATGGTGCATCTACTTTATGACGGTGGTGAGCCTCAACGATTTCAACATCACAGTAATCACCCATCACTTTAGCGGCCTTTTCTAGCAGCTTAAATACTAGGTTAACGCCTACACTGTAGTTTGGTGCCATTACGATAGGCATCTCTTTTGAGGCTGCATCAATCACCTGCTTCTCTTCTTCAGAGAAGCCTGTCGTACCGATGATGAGTTTTTTACCGTGGCGTTTACAAAGTTCAATATTCGCTAACGTGCTAACAGGTGCGGTAAAGTCGACAATCACATCAAACTCTTCGATGGCTTTAGACAAGTCATCCACAAGAGCAACATCAAAACGACCTTCCCCACATAACTCGCCAACATCAACGCCAACTAATGATGACTCAGGACGTTCAGAGCCAGCGCCAACGCTAGCTTCTGAGTTATGATGAGCGGCTTTCACCAAGTTGCGGCCCATACGACCCGCGGCTCCTGCTATTGCAATTCTTACCACTGCGAATATCTCCATTGTTTTGGTTTCCGTCACCACAGTTCTCTTGTGGCAACGTTCATTCGATTAATCTCTTTAAACTAACAACAATCTCAAACTCAGGCTAGCAATTAAGAAAACTCTTTTACTACTCGCTCCAAAATTGGCACATTTGCTTCAGGGAAAGCGTACTGATTCAATAATTCAAGGCTTACCCATTCACCTTGCTGACCTTCTTTACCATATGGTTGCTCTTCAAAATCAGTCACGAGAATAAAATCGAACTTAAGTGACTTGTCCGTGTAATCGAATTCAAGGTGCTCAAACAGAGACTGCTCAGTCACTTTGATACCGATCTCTTCATCGAGCTCACGAGTCATCGCTTGCTCAATGGTCTCACCCTCTTCAACCTTGCCGCCTGGAAACTCCCAGAAACCGCCCTTGTGCTTATCATCTGGACGCTTTGTAATAAATACCTGTGACTTATCTTGATTGAAGATAATACCCGCTACGATATGAATTCTTTTCATTGATGGTGTTCCTTCTATGTCTCTACCGTCATTCACTACAATGAGGAACGAATTAGATAGGGAATCTGCTCTTTTGTTAGTTCGAAAGATCCCCGACTCGATCGTCCCTCACTCTCGAGGATGACGCTATCGAAACCTTATTATTTTCACATACAAAAAGAGCCGCCTAAGCGACTCTTGAATAAATAAAATTATATTTAGGCAAAGCTGTAATGGTTGAGAACAAGGAGGCGACGCGGAGTTTACAAGTGTAAATGAGCATCGCCGACGCAGTTATCAGCCTTTACAGCAAAGCATCAATTGATTTTACCGTGACACTGTTTGTACTTCTTACCACTACCACATGGGCAAGGCTCGTTACGGCCAACTTTACGCTCATCACGAACTACAGTTTGTGGCGACGCTGCTTCTGCTTCATCATCACCTAGCTGGTTTTCTGCTGTTGCGTGTTGCGCTTGTGCACGACGCGCTGCTTCTTCAGCTTGAGCCTGACGCTGCGCTTCCATCTTTTCTACTTCTTCTTGTTGCTGAACGCGAACTTTCGAAAGGATAGTAATAACATCTGACTTCAGTACATCCAGTAGACCTTCAAACAGTTCAAACGACTCACGTTTGTACTCTTGTTTCGGGTTCTTCTGAGCATAACCACGTAGGTGGATACCTTGACGAAGGTGATCCATCGCAGCCAAGTGCTCTTTCCATAGACCATCTAGCGTTTGCAGCATTACAGACTTCTCGAAGTTACGTAGCACTTGTGCCCCAACCACTTCTTCTTTCTGTTTGTAAGCATCAACAGCCATGCCTAGGATACGTTCACGTAGTGCTTCTTCGTAAAGCTTGTCGTCTTCGTCCAACCAACCTTGGAGATCAAAGTCTAGGTCGAAGTCGTTCTTCAGGCGATCTTGTAGACCCGCGATATCCCACATATCTTCAAGCGATTGAGGAGCAATGTACTCATCTATAACCGACGTAAACACGTCTTCACGGTTATGTTCGATCATTTCGCTGATGTCGTCAGAGCCCATTAGCTCATCACGCAGCTCGTAAACCACTTTACGTTGGTCATTCGCTACATCATCGTACTCTAGAAGTTGCTTACGGATATCGAAGTTACGGCCTTCAACTTTACGTTGTGCTTTCTCGATAGAGCGAGATAGCATCTTAGATTCGATCGCTTCACCTTCATCCATACCGCTCTGGATAAGACCAGCCATACGATCAGATGTGAAGATACGTAGTAGAGAGTCTTCCATCGATAGGTAGAAACGTGAAGAACCTGCATCACCTTGACGACCAGAACGACCACGTAACTGGTTATCGATACGACGAGATTCGTGACGCTCTGTACCAATGATGTGTAGACCACCTGACTCTAGTACTTTGTCGTGAACCACTTTCCAATCCGCTTTGATCTTGTCGATCTGCTCTTGAGTTGGGTTTTGTAGTTTCTCAACTTCAGACTGCCAGCTACCACCTAACACGATATCGGTACCACGACCGGCCATGTTAGTTGCGATGGTTACTGCACCAGGTGTACCTGCTTGCGCTACGATTTCCGCTTCTTTCTCGTGGAATTTCGCGTTTAGTACGTTGTGCTTAATTTTTGCTTTTTTCAGTGCGTTAGACAGTAGCTCTGATTTCTCGATAGAAACCGTACCAACCAGTGATGGCTGACCTGCAGCAACACGGTCTTTAATGTCTTCAATGATCGCATTGAATTTGTCTTCTTCTGTACGATAAACCACATCTGGCATATCGTTACGAACCATAGGTTTGTTAGTTGGGATAACAACTGTTTCTAGGCCATAGATAGACTGGAATTCGAAAGCTTCAGTATCAGCTGTACCTGTCATACCTGACAGTTTCTCGTACAGACGGAAGAAGTTTTGGAAAGTAATCGAAGCTAGCGTTTGGTTTTCATTCTGAATCTTCACACCTTCTTTTGCTTCAACAGCTTGGTGTAAACCTTCAGACCAACGACGACCTGGCATTGTACGACCAGTATGTTCGTCAACGATAACCACTTCGCCTTCTTCAGTTACGATGTAGTCTACGTTCTTCTCAAACAATACGTGTGCACGAAGTGCAGCATTAACATGGTGCAGTAGGCTGATGTTTGTTGGAGAGTAAAGCGTATCGCCCTCTTCCATCAGACCATTTTTCACCATTAGCTCTTCAACAAATTCTTGACCGTTTTCAGTCAGGTGAACCTGCTTAGATTTTTCGTCCATGGTGTAGTGACCTTCACCACGGTACTCTTCTGAATCTTCTTTATCTTGACGCTCAAGATGAGGAATCAATGTGTTAATACGCGTGTAAAGATCTGAGCTATCTTCAGCCGGGCCAGAGATAATAAGAGGTGTACGCGCTTCATCGATTAAGATTGAGTCAACCTCATCGACTACAGCAAAGAAGCGTTCGCGTTGAACACGATCTTCAGCACGGAAAGCCATGTTGTCACGTAGGTAGTCGAAACCAAACTCGTTGTTTGTTCCGTATAGGATATCCGCTTGGTATGCTTCTTTTTTCTCTGGCGGAGCCATGTTTGGCACGTTCACGCCAACAGTCATACCAAGGAATTCAAATAATGGGCGGTTAGTTTCCGCATCACGCTTAGCTAGGTAGTCGTTCACCGTTACTACGTGAACACCTTTGCTTGGTAGGGCGTTAAGATAAGCTGGTAGAGTTGCTGTAAGAGTCTTACCCTCACCAGTACGCATCTCTGCAATTTGGCCTGCATTTAGAACCATGCCACCAATCAATTGCACGTCAAAGTGACGCATGCCGTAAACACGCTTAGACGCTTCACGTACCGTAGCAAATGCTTCAGGTAGAAGTTGGTCTAGTGATTCACCTTTATCTAAGCGCTCACGAAACTCAACAGTTTTCGCTTTTAGCTCTTCGTCAGAAAGCGCTTCAAACGTTGGCTCGTAGTTATTAATTTCTTTTACAATTTTTCTAAGGCGGCGCAGTGTTCTGTCATTGCGACTGCCAATTACCTTTGTCAGCAGCTTAGTAATCATGTGCTTGGAATCTCTTCGTTCTCAGATCGTCCGCGATCTATTTTAAATGCCGTCAGTCTCTACTAGCGATGAACCAGTCTTCAGTTACTAACCAAGGATACTGAGATAAATCTAGTATTTCTGATATTGTACTTGAGAGTAGAGTTTTCAAGGCTTGAGTTAAAATTAATGCCCCTTAGTGTAAGTAATTTTCACACCAACGACCATTTATAACCCCATTTGTTTGATGTGCTTGGAACTTTTCTTTCTAATTGCTGATGGATTAGCCAGACTGGCGCCCATTAGTCGATGACTTTCGGATGTTGATGACACTGTATCTGGAAAATAGATACAAAAAAACCAGGCCGATAGCCTGGTTTTCGAAATCTTACATTGTTGAAAACAACAATTACGCTAAAACCATTCCAGGTTCAGCAAAAGCCACTGGCGAGCCAGCTTCTTCTTCAAATGTTGCCCATTCCCAAGCTTCTGCGTCAGCAAGTACTGCACGTAGTAGTTGGTTGTTTAGGCCGTGACCTGATTTGTATGCACGGAACTCACCGATAATAGCGTGTCCACACATGTATAGGTCACCAATCGCATCTAGCACTTTATGAGTTACAAACTCATTGTCAAAACGTAGACCTTCTTCATTAAGAATGCGGTATTCGTCTAGTACGATTGCATTATCGAAGCTACCACCAAGCACTAGGTTTTGAGATTGTAGATACTCAATATCACGCATGAAACCGAAAGTACGAGCTCGAGAAATCTCTTTCACAAAACCTTGTGAAGAGAAATCAAACAACAAGCGTTGCTCATCAGATTCAATTGCAGGGTGGTTAAAGTCGATCTCAAAGTCCATACGGAAGCCGTTAAATGGTACAAATTCTGCCCACTTATCACCGTCTTCAAAACGAACTGGCTTTTTAATGCGAATGAAACGTTTTGGTGCATTCAGTGTTTCAACACCCGCTTGCTGAAGCAAGTATACGAATGGGCTTGCGCTACCATCCATAATTGGGATCTCTGGTGCATCTACTTCAACAATAATGTTGTCGATGCCCATGCCCGCTAGAGCAGCGTTAAGGTGTTCCACTGTAGAAATACGTACGCCTTCGTCATTCACAAGAGCAGTACATAACATAGTGTCACGAACTGATGCTGGATCAGCTGGAAAATCTACAGGTGGATTTACATCAGTACGACGGTAAACAATACCTGTATTTGCAGCTGCCGGGCGAAGAGTAAGTGTGACTTTACGACCAGAGTGGAGACCCACACCAGTTGTTTTCACAATTTCTTTCAGAGTACGTTGTCTGATCATCTGCTTGCCTCGTTATCAGTGCTACAAATCACGGTCAGTATTTACCGACCGCGAATTTTACCATTAATTCGACGATAGTCAAATTTTGGGTAATTGTTAATCAGCCTGACGTCGTAAGAATGCTGGAATATCTAAGTATCCGCTCTCTTTTTCAGCTTTAGGTGCTGCACTTTGGCTAGCGCCTGTACCTGAAGAAACAGGCGACGTTGTTGGCTGCGGCTTAACTTGAGGTTTTACCTCAGTTTTTTCTTGCAATGGCTGTGCCACTTTCTCTTCCACTTTTGGTGCAGCTTGTGCCGCTACTTGTGGTTGAGGAGTTGGTGCAACCTTAGCTTTACCACCAGCAACTAATGTAATGTCTGGCTTTCTCTCTGTACCGATACCTGTTGCAACAACAGTTACACGGATTTCGTCCGTCATATCAGGGTCTAGAGAAGTACCAATCACAACTGTTGCGTTATCAGAAGCGAATGCCTTAACTGTGTTACCTACTGTCTCGAATTCATCTAGACGCATATCTAGGCCAGCTGTGATGTTCACAAGAACGCCACGCGCACCAGCTAGGTCGATGTCTTCTAGTAGTGGGCTAGAAATTGCCGTTTCAGCAGCTTCTTCAGCACGGTCTTCACCTTTTGCGATACCGCTACCCATCATTGCATGACCCATTTCCGACATTACGGTGCGAACATCCGCGAAGTCGACGTTGATCATACCAGGGCGAGTAATTAGCTCAGCGATACCTTGTACAGCGTTTTTAAGTACATCATTTGCACTTGCGAAAGCTTCTAGCAGTGTAACGCCACGGCCTAGTACTTTAAGTAGCTTTTCATTTGGAATCGTAATTAATGAATCCACATGTTTAGAAAGCTCTTCGATACCTTGCTCAGCAAACGCTAGACGCTTTTTGCCTTCAAAGCTAAATGGCTTAGTTACAACAGCAACGGTTAGCACACCAAGCTCTTTCGCAACTTCAGCAATAACTGGAGCAGCACCTGTACCAGTACCACCGCCCATACCAGCTGCGATAAATACCATATCGGCGCCAGTTAGAACTTCTTTAATTCTTTCTCGATCTTCGAGAGCTGCATCACGGCCTACTTGTGGGTTTGCACCAGCGCCAAGACCTTTAGTGATATCACCACCAATTTGGATCACGCTGCTCACGCTTGTTTTACGAAGTGCTTGCGCATCAGTGTTAACACTGATGAACTCTACGCCTTCGATTGATTCACGTACCATGTGCTCAACAGCGTTACCGCCACCGCCACCAACTCCAACGACTTTAATTACTGCATCGTCAGACATTTCCATCATCGGTTCAAACATGTGTTATCTCCGTTTTTTCCTGCAACTCAGGTTAAAACTCTTTTTGTATCCAATTACGCAATTTACCAAATAAACCAGACATCGAAGGTGCTGAACGCTTAGGTTCGCTGTAATCACCTTCATCACTGATCTGACAATCTCTTGCGTAATGAAGTAAACCAACCGCCGTAGAATGATACGGCTCTTTAACATAATCAGTTAAGCCACTAACTTCTAATGGCTTACCAACTCGAACTTGATTGCGGAAAACACGTTCCGCACACTCTACCAACCCGTCAATTTGTGCCGCTCCACCAGTGAGAACGACGCCAGCTGCAAGGTGGTGTTTAATACCTTCGTCTCGTAGCTGTAATTGAACCGTATCGATAGTTTGGTTAACGAGCCCCATAAGTTCAGTGTAACGTGGTTCAATCACTTCCGACAAAGTTTGTCGTTGCAAACTTCTCGATGGGCGACCACCAACACTTGGGACGTTAACAGAGTCATCCTTGCTAACGAGCTCACTCAGAGCGCAACCATGGTTTACTTTTATCTCTTCGGCATCACTCACTGGCGTACCGAAAGCGAAGGCAATATCACTGGTTACTGCATTTCCTGCGTAGGAAAAGACTTCTGTGTGTCGTAGTGCACCGCCAGTCCAGATGGAAATATCCATTGTACCCGCGCCGATATCAACCACACACACTCCGAGTTCTCGCTCATCTTCAGTAATTACCGCATTACTTGAGGCAAGTCCTGAAAACACGATTTGCTCTACTGTGAGACCACATCGTTCAACAGCTTTAATAATGTTTCTCGCCATGTCGCTATGGCAAGAAATTAGATGAACGCTCACCTCCATTCGGACACCAGACAGACCAAGTGGGTTCTTAATCCCTTCTTGATAATCAATGGTAAATTCTTGTGGGATCACGTGCAGAATTCTCTGCTCTTCACCTATTTTAATTGATTTCGCGGTATGGATCGCTCGATCCATATCGTCTTGAGACACCTCTTCATCAGAGATAGTGCCCATGCCTTTTTCAATTCGGCTTGCGATATGTTTGCCTGATAGCGAGATAAACACATTGCTGATTTGGCATTCAGCCATCAACTCTGCTTGATCAATTGCTCGCTGAACCGACTTAACTACCGACTCTAGGTCGTTCACACCACCTTTATCCATACCTCTGGATGGGCTTTGCCCAGAGCCAATGATATTGATTTGACCATCAGGCAGTATTTCACCAACCAGAGCTGATATGGTCGCAGTGCCTATATCAAGACCAACGATTATGTTGTCATCTGCGGTCTTAGTCATCTGTGCTCTCTTCTAACTCTTGCTCTGGAAACCAGCCTACAGCGGCTCCCGTATCATACCTGAGGTCGATGTAGCTCACTTGATTCGCCTTACTACCAAGTTCGTTGTAAAGCGAAATGAAGCGTTCAACACGCTCATCTAAAGAATCTTTACCTAGTTCTAAACGGATACCGTTATCTAGGATTATTTGCCAAGCGCGACGTTCGTTGAGAACAAGTGAGGTAACGGTTAACCCTAGACTGTTAATCAAAGGGGTTATCTTTCTCCACTTTTCGATCACTTCTTGGCTGGTGCCATCTGGGCCGTAAAGCTTAACTCTATCGCCTTTCAGAAGGCCGATATCGCCATTAAACACCTGACCATCATCATTCAACAGCATGTTGCCATTCCAGATTGCTGCCGCATGATACTCAGTCAAAAATACTTTTATAGTGTCTGGCCACTGTTTACGGATAGAGACGACTGACACCCAAGGCAACGCTTCTAAACTGTCTTGCAACACACCGATGTCTTGCGACATGAATGTACCAATATGCTCAAGTTTGCCAAAAGCATGCTGAACATCACCAGCGGTTACATAAGTTAAGTCACCTTGAATAACTATTTTGGAGAGAGGCAATCGCTGATCGTCCCACATCCAAGTCAGAGTGGTATAGAAAAGAAACCCAATGAATAGCAATACCATGACAAAAAAAGACCCGCCTAAAGCGTGTTTCTTGAGCGATGGTAAACTGAATAGGTGGCGGTTTTCGCTAAAAGTACTTTCTACCAAAGCCCGCTTTCCCTGTCGTTGGTTCGCAATTCTATTCCCTATCTTCGTAATAGAGGTAAAAGCACTTACTTTAACCTATGAATTATACTGAGCAAAATCAAACTATCAAACGTTGATAATAAGATTTTTGGTCAATTTTAGGTCAATCGCAAGAAGTGAGCGATTGACCACAGTATGTAGACAGTATTCTGCTACACGTTCTTCATTTTATTAATGTCTAACTGTAATGATTCTAGCTGCTTAGCCACACGACCAACATCGCCTGCACCCTGCGTCAGTACAAGGTCGCCGCCTTGAATTACGTTAGCTAAAACCGATGGCAGAGTATTAATATCAGCCACAAAGATTGGGTCAATCTTACCACGCCCACGAATAGTTCGACTTAACGAGCGTCCGTCTGCCCCTGCAATAGGTTTCTCACCAGCAGAATAAACATCTAGTAAGATTAAGACATCAACCTGCTCAAGAACGTTAGCAAAGTCATCATATAGGTCACGCGTTCGGCTATAACGATGTGGTTGGAAAATCATCACAAGACGCTTATCAGCCCAACCACTACGAGCAGCCTGAATTGTTACATCAACTTCCGTTGGGTGATGACCATAATCGTCCACCAACATTGCGACACCGTTACCAGTTTCGTACTCACCAAGGTGATCGAATCGACGTCCAGTACCTTCGGTTCCCGCCATCGCTTTTAGGATCGCTTCATCGCTGATGTCATCTTCTGTCGCCACTGCAATTGCCGCCGATGCATTCAGTGCATTATGACGACCTGGGATGTTCAGCGTAATATCAAGATTAGCTTTACCTTCACGAACTACTGTGAACTTACCTTGCTGGCCTTCTTGTACGTAGTTCTCGATACGGATATCCGCATCTTCTGAGAAGCCGTAAGTAATCACTTGGCGGCTAACCTGAGGAATAAGCTCACGAACAACAGGGTCATCCACACACATCACAGCCTGACCGTAGAATGGCAGGTTGTGTAAGAAATCGATAAACGTCTGCTTTAGTGTTTCGAAGTCACCGCCATAGGTATCCATGTGATCGGCTTCGATATTGGTTACGATACTCACCATAGGTTGCAGGTGTAAGAATGATGCATCACTCTCATCAGCTTCAGCGATAAGGATACGGCTTGAACCTAAACGTGCATTGGTACCTGCGCTTTTCACTAAACCGCCGTTTACAAACGTTGGATCTAGGCCAGCTTCAGAGTAAATCTGTGTAACCAAAGCAGTCGTTGTTGTCTTACCGTGCGTACCTGCCACGGCAATACCGTGACGAAAACGCATCAGCTCAGCCAGCATTTCTGCACGACGAACGATAGGTGTGCGCGCTTCACGAGCGGCAATAATCTCAGGGTTCTCTTCGTTGATAGCGGTTGATACCACGACCACACTTGCATCAGCAACGTTACTTGCTTGGTGACCAATGAAAACAGTCGCACCCTTGCTAACTAAACGCTCTGTCACTGGGTTTTGAGCAATATCAGAACCAGTGATCTGGTAGCCTTCATTTAGCAAGACTTCAGCAATCCCGCTCATTCCAGCACCACCAATACCAATGAAGTGGATAGATTTAACACGGCGCATCTCTGGCACCATTGCACGGATTTGCGCTAAGTCTTGGGTATGTTCAATCGTCATCAATTCAGTCTCATTATTTTGCTAAAGCTTTAATCGCTTCAGCGACGGTAACGTCAGCATTAAGCTTGGCTGCTTGACGCGCTTTTGTTGCCATCATTTTTAATTCATTTCTATCAAGATCAGCGATGGTGTTCGCTAACTTTTCAGCTGTCAGTTGTGGCTGTTCAATCATTAACGCCGCACCACATTCAACTAAATGGTCGGCATTCAGTGCTTGCTGTCTGTCTTTATGCATGAACGGAACAAAAATAGAACCGACACCGGCTGCAGACACTTCTGATACCGTTAACGCACCGGAGCGACACACTAGTAGATCTGCCCACTCATAAGCTTGCGCCACATCATCAATAAATTCAGTCACTTGAACATTATCTACAGAATGTGATTTATATTGTTCAATCACTTGCTGTTGATTGTTCTTACCCGCTTGGTGCACCACAGTGAAGCCTTCTCCAAGCTGTGCCATCGCAATAGGTAAAGTATCGTTGAGGATTTTAGCCCCCTGGCTGCCACCCATAACTAAAATGCGGATATCGCCATCACGCTCAGCCATGCGCTGCTCAGGCTCCGGTAAAGCTACCACGTCCTCACGAACTGGGTTCCCCACTACTTCAGCAGTAGGAAATGCCCCAGGGAAGGCTTGGAAAACCTTTTTCGCAATCTTAGATAGCCACTGGTTGGTTAGACCCGCCACAGCATTTTGTTCATGCAAAACCACTGGAATGCCTGATAGCCATGCCGCAATACCACCTGGGCCACTCACATAGCCACCCATGCCAAGTACCACGTCAGGCTGCCATGCTTTGATATGCTGCTTTGCTTGAAGTATGGCATTAATAATTTGGAATGGGGCTTTAATTAGCTTGCTAATGCCTTGACCACGCAGGCCTTTCACTTTAATGAAGTCGATCTCAATGCCATGCTTTGGCACTAAATCCGCTTCCATCCTGTCTGCTGTGCCTAACCAGCGAATTTCCCAACCTTGTTGCTGAAGCTTTTTCGCTACTGCTAACCCAGGGAAAACGTGACCGCCAGTACCACCAGCCATCACTAAAAGTTTTTTGTTTTGTTTCATCGCGTTAGATTCTTATTCTACTAATTCGTTTTGATTGTCAGCTTGTTGTTTTTGTTGCATTCGGCATTCGTGGTCAATGCGCAGCAGCATTGATACCGCCACAGACATAACAATTAAACTCGAGCCACCATAACTAATTAGCGGCAGGGTTAGACCTTTGGTCGGAACAATGCCAGATGCAGCACCTACGTTAACAAGCGTCTGAAACGCAAACCAAATACCAATACCAAAAGCCAGATAACCACTGAATACCTGATCATGTTCGAAGGCTTTTTTGCCAATCAGAATAGCTTTTAACACCAAGCTAAAGATCAACATTAATACTAAGGTAACACCGACAAAACCAAGCTCTTCAGCCAAGACCGCAAATACAAAGTCGGTATGCGCTTCTGGTAGGTATTCGAGTTTTTGAATCGAGTTACCAAGACCTTGCCCCATCCAATCACCACGGCCGAACGCCATCAATGACTGAGTTAATTGGTAACCACTACCAAATGGGTCATTCCAAGGTTCCCAGAATGAAGTCACACGTCGAACACGGTAAGGTTCAATTACGATCAAACCAACGACGGCGGCAATACCAGCGACCATCAAGGCAATAAACTGTGACAACTTGGCACCAGCAATGAACAACATGCCAAACAGGGTCACCAACATTACAACTACGGTACCTAAGTCGGGTTGACCAAGTAGCAAGACGGCAAAAGCACCAAACACCATGATGGGTTTTGCAAAACCACCAAAAAAGGTTTTTCTCACTTCGTCTTGTTTACGAACCAAGTAGCCCGCCATGAAGATAAACAAGGAAAGCTTAGCGACCTCGGCAGGCTGTAAGTTAAATAGCCCAAGAGGTATCCAGCGAGATGCACCGTTAACTGACTTACCGACGGCTAATACCACGACCAGCAAGAAGAAGGATAAACCCAACAGGTACATACTGTATTGAAACCAGCGCTTCATCGGGATTTGCAATATCACACTGGATACACCCAATGCGAGCAACAGGAAGATCGCGTGACGGAACATAAAGTGAAACGGCTGATCGGTTAAACGAGCACTGATTGGGAACGAAGCAGACGTTACCATCACCAAACCTGTCAGCATTAGCCCAAGAGCAATCCATACCAATTGACGATCGTAAAGCGCCTCAGGAGTAGCACGGTTTAGCCACTGCCAGATGGATTGATTAATCTCTTTGACTCTTTGCACTGAATGTTAGTCCTTCAACACGTTAAGCATACTCATGAGCAAGCTCAGTGAACGCATCACCTCTTGCCATGAAATTATTAAATTGATCGAAGCTTGCGCACGCCGGAGACAGCATCACCATATCTCCAGCCACCAGCTGTGGCGAGATGGATTCGATTATCTGCTGCATGGTATCGAACTTTTGTGCCGATGGGTGTAGTGGCATGAATTGATCTGCATCTTCACCGAAACAACACAATTGAACACGTTCAAGTTGCGCTAATACAGGTTCCAACTCGCTAAAATCAGCACCTTTACCCACGCCGCCAACAAGAAGATATAGCGTACCTTGATACTCCAAACCAGACAGAGCCGCCAATGTGCTGGCAACGTTTGTTGCTTTGGAGTCATTAACCCATTTGATTTCGCGCTTATCAGCCACCACTTGGCAACGATGCGTCAAACCGTTATAGGCCTTCAAAGCCTCTAGACTTTTGTTGTAGTCGATACCAACTTGCTTCAATAGTGCAAGAGAGACTAACGTATTCGCCACATTGTGACGTCCAACCAATGTTAAATCTTGAGTAGTAAGGACCGGTTTACCGTTATCGACCAGCCATTCACTACCATCAATCGTTGACACACCAAACTCTTGGTTATCTAGGCCAAAAGTTACCAATGGCATTGTTTGGTCAGGGTAAGTCTCTTTGTCTTCACGATTTACAATCGCACACTGCGCGTTATTAAAGATTCTTAGCTTAGCCTCACGGTAATCAGCCATGCCCTGATAGCGATCCATGTGATCTTCAGACAGGTTTAAGAATGCCGCAGCGGCAAGGTTTAAATTCGATGTGGTTTCTAGCTGAAAACTTGAAAGCTCAAGGACATATAAATCGGCATCAAGCTCTAAGAGGTCTAGAGCAGGAATACCAATATTGCCACCAACACCAACATTAAGCCCAGCAGCTTTAGCAAGCACACCAGTCAAATCCGTCACGGTGCTCTTACCGTTTGAACCAGTGATCGCCACAACAGGTTTATCGACTGCCCAGCCAAATAGCTCAATGTCACCAACGACAGGCGTTCCTGCTTGAAGCACATCTTGAATTTCCGGCGTCGCTAAAGCAATTCCTGGGTTAGCAACTACCAAGTCAGCTTCAGCTAGCCATTGGCTATTCCAACTTCCAGAATGCAGCTCTACCGATTCAGGCAAAGATTCCTTTCCTGGTGGCAGCTCTCGCGTATCAATGACCTTTACATGCGTTTGAGGCTGATATTTTACGAGATGTTTAACGACAGAGAGCCCGGTAATACCGAGCCCCACAACCACTACATTTTGAATATTTTGCCAACGTTCCATTTAAACAAGATGCTCTTAATAGTTTTAAAGAGCCCCTATAACAGAGGCTCACATAGGATTAACGAACTTTCAGTGTCGCTAAACCAATCAGTACCAACACCATTGAGATGATCCAAAAGCGCACGATAACACGTGGTTCTGGCCAGCCTTTAAGCTCGTAGTGGTGGTGAATCGGTGCCATACGGAAAATACGTTGGCCACGTAATTTGTAAGAGCCAACTTGCAGGATTACTGACAAGGTCTCCATTACAAACACGCCACCCATGATCACTAATACCAACTCTTGACGAACAAGTACCGCAATCACACCTAACGCACCACCCAGAGCTAAAGAGCCAACATCGCCCATGAATACTTGAGCTGGGTAAGTGTTGAACCATAGGAAACCAAGACCAGCACCAACGATAGCAGTACATACCACAACCAGTTCAGAGGTGTATGGAATGTATGGGATGTGTAGGTAGGCTGCGAAGTTAACGTTACCTGTCGCCCAAGCGATAACAGCAAAACCCGCTGCAACCATAACCGTTGGCATAATCGCCAAGCCATCAAGGCCGTCCGTTAGGTTTACGGCGTTACTGGTTCCCACAATAACAAAGTAAGTTAGAACAATGTACAGTAAACCAAGTTGTGGCATCACATCTTTAAAGAAAGGCACCACTAATTGTGTTGCTGCAGTGTCTTGCCCATGAGCATACAGAGCAAATGCCACTACTAAAGCAATCGCCGACTGCCAGAAGTACTTCCAACGAGCAATCAGACCATCAGTGTTCTTACGAACAACTTTACGATAATCATCAACAAAACCAACTGCACCGTAACCGCCTAGCACGACAAGCACGGCCCAAACGTAAGGGTTTGATAAATCAGCCCAAAGCAAGACTGTAATAATGATCGCAGCCAGGATCATCACACCACCCATGGTTGGTGTACCACGTTTGCTGAAGTGAGACTCAGGGCCGTCGTTACGAACAACTTGGCCAATTTGCAGCATTTGCAGACGCTCAATTAAACGAGGTCCCATCCACAGCGACAGGCATAAAGCCGTCAAAATGCTCGCGATTGCACGAAACGATAAGTATTCGAACAAACGGAAAAAAGAAAAGTGTGGCTGTAGTAGCTCTGCAAGCCAAATTATCATGAAAAGTTCTCCTTTAAAGCAGCGGCTATTTTACTCATTCCTGCACTATTGGCGCCTTTTACCAACAAGGTATGTGGCGTGTTTTCTGGCAAGCTCAAGTGCTGCTCTATGTGCGCGATCATCGCTTCGTGCGTTGCAAAGTGGGTGCCGTTACACACTTCACTAATCACCTTGGTATCATCACCGTAAGTGAGTACATGCTCAAAAGCGAATGGGGCAGCATATTCACCGACTTGACGGTGAAGTGCAAGGCTTTCATCGCCTAATTCAGCCATATTGCCTAAAATCAACCAGCGCTGACCTTTGAAGCTCGACAGCAATTTCGCTGCAGCCTTCATTGCCGGTACGCTGGCGTTATAACTGTCATCTATCAGCTTGATATTCTGACTTAATTGTTGAACCTCAACTCGGCCTTTCACAGAGATAAGATTCGCTAAACCGCTTTTAATTTCTTCAAGCGTGGCACCGAATTGAATGCTCAGTGCAGCTGCCGCTAATGCGTTTGCCACATTGTGCTGACCAATAATGCCAAGTTCGACATCGATGGCACCTTGCGGAGTCTGCATATCAAAGCAAGCTTCACCCTGCTCATTGATGCGAATATTCGTCGCAAAGTAATCTGCAGCATCATCACTTTCAGAAAAAGTCAGCACGCTTTTATCTGCAAGCACATCATTCCAGAAATCACCGCCATTGCTCTCTAGGTTAACAATAGCAGTATCACCAGCAGCAAGCCCCTGAAAAATTTCGCCTTTCGCTTGCTTCACACCATCGATAGAACCAAAACCTTCTAAGTGTGCTGCCGCGACATTGTTCACCAACGCAACCTGTGGTTTAACAAGCTGAGTGGTGTAAGCAATTTCACCGATGTGATTGGCGCCTAGTTCGATCACTGCGTAGTCGTCGCTTGGCTCACTACGCAGCAGAGTTAACGGTACCCCAATATCATTATTGAAGTTACCCGCTGTAAACAACACCTTGCCACGTTGCTGCAAAATGCTCGCAACCATCTCTTTTACTGTCGTCTTGCCGCAGCTGCCTGTAATCGCCATAGTTGGAACGTTACATTGCTCATGAATCCAAGCACTTAGCTGACCTAAAGCTAGTTTAGTGTCTTCAACAACAACTTGAGTAATATTTAGGTCAAGTTTTCGTTCGACTAATAACGCACTCGCATTAGCCTCAACAGCCTGACCGCAAAAATCATGTGCATCAAAACGTTCACCAACAAGAGCAACAAACAACGCACCTTCTTCAACAGTGCGAGTGTCGGTAGAAACCGCATTGATCAAACTATTGCTCGATTTGCCAGCCTCTATCAGCTGGCCGCTCACCGCTGAGCAGATCTGCTCGAGTGATACATCAATCATTATGAAATACCTAAAAGTTGTAGCGCAGACTCTCGATCCGAATAGTGTATCGTTTTGTCTTTCAATACTTGGTAATCCTCATGGCCTTTACCTGCCAGAAGAATAATGTCGTTATTACCCGCCTGCTCTAAAGCAAACTTAACCGCCTGAAAACGATCGTGTTCAACAAAGGCGGCATCAGGCTCACTTAAGCCGGCCAGCATGTCTTTAACAATCAATGCCGGATCTTCGCTGCGAGGGTTGTCATCTGAAATAATAATGTTGTCGGCGAACTGCTCCGCGGTCACCGCCATCATAGGGCGCTTGCCGGTATCTCGATCACCACCGCAGCCAAAGATTGCCCATAGCTTTCCAGAGCAGTGAACTCGCAGTGCTGCTAATGCTTTCTCTAGTGCGTCTGGTGTATGCGCGTAATCGACCACTACTTTTGCTTTGTTTGGTACTTGGAACAATTCCATGCGACCAATAACCGGTTGCAATTGAGGTGCTGTGTCGATCAAAGTTTGCTTGTCGATGCCTAGTGAAAGTAATGTCGCGAAAGCAACCAATACATTTGATGCGTTGAACTGGCCAATTAAAGGAACAGACAGTTGTCCCTGTCCCCAACTGCCATCAAAAGCGAGTTTGATACCTGTCTCTGCATAACCAACATCCGATGCCCATACTGACTGCTGGTAACCCGATAACGGAAGCAATGATACGGCTACTGCATTGGACAGATCTGCCATCCAAGCTTTACCGACTTCATCGTCCACATTAATCACAGCGTGCTTACACTTATGCTGAGTAAACAAGCTCTTCTTAGCCAGTGCGTACTCTTCCATCGTACCGTGGTAATCCAAGTGGTCACGGCTCAGGTTGGTAAATACACCAACCTCAAAGTCCAACGCCTTGACTCGGCCTTGAACCAAACCATGGGACGAGATTTCCATCGCGGTATAAACGGCATTTTCTTCAGCCAACTCACTCAGTGTGCGTTGTATTTCAATCGCACTACCAGTCGTATTAGCCGCCGTTTTAAGGTTGTCTAGAAAACCGTTACCCGTGGTGCCCATTACCGCAGAGCGTTGACCCACTAGGTCTAGCCACTGAGCAATCAATTGAGTGATGGTGGTTTTGCCATTGGTGCCAGTAACGCCAATAAGCTTGGTTGCTTGAGAAGAGTAAACATGACCCGCCAGTTCAGAGAGAATTGAATTTAGCTCTGATACATAAATCACCGGCACTTCATTTAACCATTCAACCAAACCATGCACTTTGTCATCGCTAGCTTGTGCAATAACCGCCTTTGCGCCCTGAGCAACGGCTTTATCGATAAAACGACGACCATCGACTGCGTGCCCTACAATGGCAACAAAAATATCACCGTCCTTGATGGCACGACTGTCGAGCTCCAATTGCTCAACCGCAATCGACGCTAACTCGGGAGCACTAAAATCTCCCCAAGGAGAAAGTAAAGATGACAGCGTGAGGCTATTACTCATATTGAATCCTGATTAGCTCTATTCTTGAAACTTGTTTTCATCAGCAGGGACATTCAGAATTTGCAGTGCGCCCTTCATGATTTCGGAAAAAACAGGGGCTGCGACCGAGCCACCATAGTAGAGGTCACCTTGAGGTTCATTGATCATCACAACCAAAGAGACTCTTGGATCACTCACCGGAGCAACACCAGCGGTATAGGCGAAGTACTCGTCTCCATAACCACCGGAAATCGCTTTTCTAGATGTACCTGTTTTTGCTGCTACTCGGTAACCCGGCACGGCAGCTCTTGTCGCTGTACCACCCTTTTGGGTTACGCCTTCTAGCATGTTCAAAACCAACTCAGCATTTTCGCGCTTGATGATCTGTTTTGAGAAATCTTGGTCGTTGCTTTTAACGATATGAATAGGTTCGTAAACACCGTGATTCGCTAACGTCGCATAGGCATGAGCCAATTGAAGTGGAGTAATCGCTAGGCCATAACCAAAGGATAAGGTCGCAATTTCAAACTTAGACCAGCGTCGACGGTTAGGGAAAATACCGGCAGTTTCACCTACTAGGTTCAGCCCAGACATCTCACCTAGGCCTACTGAACTGTACATACCCAATAGCGCTTCCAGCGGCATATCCAGTGCTAATTTCGCCACACCGATGTTACTCGACTTCTTAAGGATTAACGCTAAGTCTGCCTTGCCAACTTTAGAAGTATCACGTACACGGCTACCGCCGATTTGCATGATGCCGTTGCCCGTATCAATTACAGTATCAGCATCCGCGGTACCATTTTCGAGAGCGGCTAGCACGACAAAAGGCTTAACCGTCGAACCTGGTTCAAAAGCATCAGTAATCACGCGGTTACGCATCTTAAAGCTTTGTAAATCAGCACGATTGTTTGGGTTGTAAGACGGCGCGTTGACCATGGCCAAAACCGCCCCCGTTTTTACGTCTAATAAGATAGCAGAGCCAGACGTCGCCTTGTGATCGGCTACCGCCTGTTTAATCGCTCGATAAGCGATGGCTTGTAAGCGCTGATCGATGGTTAATTCGAGTGGTTTCCCCTCTTCACGCTCTTCTAGTGCAATGTTTTCAACGACTCGCCCGTAACGGTCTTTACGGATTGTACGTTTACCTGCTTCACCCGTTAGCCACTTATCGTAGCTGCGCTCGACACCTTCTAGGCCGTGTCCGTCAATTCCGGTCACACCAATAAGATGCGCGCTGACTTCACCGGCTGGGTAATAACGACGAGATTCTGCTTTAAGACCAATACCCACCAGCTTTAAGTCGCGGATATATTTCGCCATTGCTGGGCTAACTTGTCTTTGTAGGTAGATAAAACGACGGGATTTGTCGCTGGAGATCTTGTTGATCATCGATTGTCGATCTAAACCGAGTACATCAGCTAGTGCATACCAACGATCAATTTGGGCCATACCATTTTTATCGAAGATGGTTTTCGGGTCAGCCCATACCGCTTCAACAGGCACACTAACAGCAAGTGGTTCGCCATTACGGTCTGAAATGATACCGCGGGCAGAAGGAATAGCCTTAACACGTACAGAACGAAGGTCGCCCTGACGAATTAAGTTATCTGGTTCAATGACTTGGATGTAAGCCACACGACCGACTAGTACAGAAAAGGCAACCAACACAAAAGCAATAACGACGTTGAAACGCCATTTAATCAGAATTGGATCCGAGTCCTTTTCGCTCTTCACTCGCTCTTTCGTTGGTTTCTTAACGGCTTTCGCGGGTGCTTTTTCCTTTTTTCCGGTCATTTCAGTGTGATCACAACTTCTTTGTCGGAGTCTGGACGTTTCATGTCTAGCTCTCGTTTTGCCGATGCTTGAACGCGACTGTGTTCAGCCAGAGCCGTCTCTTCAAGCATTAAATTTCGCCATTCATTATCAAGCTGCTCACGCTCACTCAATGCCATGTCTTTTTGCGTGATTGCCTGACGTGACATGTGTGTCGTGAGAACGACCCCCATCGCGCTCGCGAAGATACAGATAAGCAACACCAATGGGAGTTTACCCACGGAGATCAAATCAAAAAATATTATCTTGGCTAAGTTCGGCTTGGAGGTCTTCATTGACTATAGCTTTTCTGCGATTCGTAATACTGAGCTACGTGAACGAGTGTTCTCATCCACTTCGCCTTTCGATGGTTTTATCGCTTTGCCTACCGGCTTAAGAACAGCACTGCCTAGTGCTTTGATCTGCTCTTCCGTTAAAGGGAGACCGTGAGGCACTTGTGGGCCTTGGCTCTCTTTACGAATAAAGCGCTTCACCATACGGTCTTCAAGTGAGTGGAAGCTAATAACAGACAGGCGACCCTCTGGGGCAAGAATGCTTGCTGCGCCTTTTAGTGCCGTATCGATCTCTTCCAATTCACTGTTAATGTAGATACGGAATGCTTGGAAAGCACGTGTTGCTGGGTGCTTTTTCTCTTTGAAGCTTTTTGGTGCGACATCAGAGATAAGCTTAGCCAACTGACCAGTACGAGTTAATGGCTCATTCTCTTCGTTTTCTTGATAAGCGATGATGCCTTTTGCGATACGACGAGCGTGCTTGTCTTCACCAAACTCACGAATCACCCAAGTGATATCATCAAGATCCGCTTCTAGTAGCCACTGAGATACAGGGATGCCCGAAGTTGGGTCCATACGCATATCTAGTGGGCCATCTTTCATGAAACTGAAGCCACGTTCAGCGTCATCAAGTTGCGGAGAAGAAACGCCTAAATCCAGCAGAACACCGTCAACTTTACCCACTAAATCATAACGCTCTGCGTATTCAGCCATACCTGAGAATGGGCCGTGGATGATAGTAAAGCGAGGGTCATCAATTTTTTGTGCTTCTGCAATCGCTTGTGGATCGCGGTCGATACTAAATAGTCGTCCATTCTCGCCCAGTTTAGACAGGATTGTACGGCTGTGACCACCACGGCCAAAAGTACCATCGATGTAGGTACCGTCAGGTTTGATCGCAAGTCCGTCAATAGATTCGTTAAGCAATACTGAAATATGTTTGAATGCTTCTGTCATAGTCTTCTCAGTGAGTGGATTGAGCCATTAGTTCGGCAATAATTTGTTCTGTTAACGTTTTAGTGTACTGATTTCACGCTGTATCTCCACCATATTGTGTACAGGCTTTGGGAATTTTTGACCCAAGCTCATACCAAGATGACGGATTTTAAGGAAATCTAAATAATTTACGTCAATATAAAGCAAAAAACCCATCACTACCGTTAAGTAATGATGGGTTCTTAAAATGGGTGGAGTTGACACATACGCCGGGTTCTGTTCCGCTTGCGCGGCGGTAACCATTCGTCTAGGCCTGCAATCGCTCACAGGCTCAAGCAATCTACCCGCCCCCATACGCGAGCAACGCAATGTGAGGGCCTATTTGATCTTGCTCCGGGTGGAGTTTACCTTGCTACGAACTGTTACCAGTCGCACGGTGCGCTCTTACCGCACCCTTTCAGCCTTACCTGTGCCCCTTCCGAAGAAATGAGGCCATCGGCGGTCTTCTCTCTGCTGCACTTGTCGTGGGCTCGCGCCCCCCAGACGTTATCTGGCACCCTGCTCTATGGAGCCCGGACGTTCCTCCCCTCTGCCAGTCTCCCGAAGGACTTCAACGTCAGTTTCCAGAAGGACCTCAACGTCAGTCTCCCGAAGGACATCAGCAAAGCAGCGATTACCCGTTCAACTCCGAGGGCGGATTGTATAGAGATTAGTGTGCAGTGTCTAGCGAGATCACAAATATGGTGCAAACCAATGATTAACTGGTGGGGAATTGACCTAAAGAGCAGATGCGAGTGGCGAGATTCGAGATGAGAACAGAACTAAAAGCGGATTAGAGTGCTGTGTTGAGAGATACAGATAAAAGGAGCTCATTGCGAGCTCTTTTATCTGTATCTTTGTTAACTGCTCAAAGAAGCATTAACCATCCAGGTGCTCTAGGCCCCATTTGTACAGCGCGTTCTTTTTCAGGTTGTAGATTTCTGCAGTCATTGCCGCCGCTTTTTTAAGAGGCAGTTCTTTGGTCAGAATACCTAGCGTGCGAGTCGCTTCATCTGGTAGTTCTGTGCTCGCTTCTTCGCGGTGACCATGAATCAAGAGAACCATTTCTCCGCGCTTACGGTTTGCGTCCTCCTCAATCCACTCAATCAGCTCACCAAGAGGCAGACCTTGAATGGTTTCGAAAGTCTTAGTTAACTCACGCGCCAACACAACTTCACGGTCAGGACCTAAGATCTCAAGCATGTCTTGTAGAGAGTCAGAAATGCGGTGCGGTGATTCGTAAAAGATGCACGTACGCTCTGCTTTCGCGATCTCTAGGAACTTATCTTTACGACCTTTACTCTTTGGTGGCAAAAAGCCTTCAAAGCTGAAACGATCCGATGGTAAACCTGACGCACTTAACGCGGTAATCACCGCACAAGCACCAGGAAGTGGCACAACTCTCACACCCGCTTGACGACATTGTGATACAAGATGGTAACCTGGGTCACTAATTAAAGGTGTACCCGCATCAGAGACTAATGCGATAGACTGACCTTCTAATAACTTTTCGACTAGAACTTGAGCTTTAGTTTGTTCATTATGATCATGTAAAGCGAACGTTCTGGTTGATATATTGAAGTGAGCAAGCAGCTTACCCGTGTGGCGTGTGTCTTCGGCTGCAATAACATCGACACTTGATAAAATTTCAATTGCTCTTTGAGTGATATCTCCCAAATTTCCGATTGGGGTAGGCACAATGTAGAGAGTTGGGCTCTCTGTGAGCAAGGTTTTGTTATCTGTCATTTGTTTACCATCACTTCAACGATTAATATAGATACAAATTTATACGGAATTTAAAGAACTCATGGCAACGATGAACCATAAGAGACTCAGTGTACCACGCTTACTAACTCCAATTGCATTAGCAATTACATTGGCGGCTTGTTCTTCAGGTCCGCAAGCACCAACAAGCGTAGATATTACACTAGATCCAGTGCAATCCACTGAAAGTTACATGATGCAAGCGGATAGTAGCAAAGGAAGCCTACAAAACGACTGGTTAATCATGGCGCTTAAAGCTTCTGTGCAGGCTGGCAAAACTGACCAAGCGACTCTGCTTATTAAACGCATAGCAAAACAAGAACTTACTGAAGTTCAGCAAGCAGAGTGGCAACTCGCTCGAGCTCAACTGTTGGTGAATAACTCACAGCTGGATCAAGCGTACAGCCAACTAAACTTCCAGCCTTGGTGGAAACTACCAAACGAGCAGTGGAAAGATTACCACGAGCTACGCGCGAATATTTCAGAGATGCGAAGCGAGTATTTCGAGGCGAGCCGTGAACTTGTTCTTTATTCTGAGTACGCAGAAGATAACGACGAGCTCCAACAGCAAACCGCTGATCGAATCTGGCAAAATCTAAATAGCTACTCTCAATATGAGATTCTAGAGCTAAAAACGTCGCCGACGGAAGACGTTTTAGCCGGTTGGTTACAGCTCGCTATTTATATGAAGACGCTTAACTCGAACCTTCCAAACCTACAGGAAACCCTGTCTGATTGGTTAGCCGAAAACCCTAAGCACCCTGCTGCTACTTACACACCGCAAGCAATCACTGACATCCTAGCGTTAGAGATCAGCAAACCAACCAGTACTGCACTGCTGCTACCGCTAACGGGTAAATATGGCAAGCAAGCACAACTGGTACGTGATGGTTTTATCTTTGCGATGATGAATGACAAAGAGCGCGAAGAAGATGCAACGCTAACGGTTATGGATACCAATGTTCAAAGTGCCGCTGAGATTAAAGCTACGCTAGAAGAGAACAATGTTGATTTCATCGTTGGTCCACTGATTAAGAGCAACATCACTAAGCTTCAGCAAGCACAGAAAAACCACGAGAATTCAATCCCGGCTTTAGCTCTGAATATTCCAACTCAGCTAGAACCTGACACCAATATTTGCTACCTCGCTCTATCACCAGAGCAAGAAGTTGCTCAAGCAGCGAAACACCTGTTTGCTCAAGGCTACAAATACCCACTGATTCTGGCTCCGAAGGGTCGCCTTGGCGATCGTGTTGAGCAAGCGTTTAAAGAAGAGTGGAAGAAATACAGCAACAACGATGTGGCAATCAGCTTCTTTTCTGACAAACGCCAACTTCAACGCAACGTGAATCAGGTATTCGGTCTACAAGAGAGCCAACAGCGTATCGCGCAAATGGATAACCTACTTGATCTTGACCTAGAGACCGAACCACGCAGTCGTCGTGATATCGATTCTGTCTACATCGTGGCGAAGAACTCAGAGCTAACGCTGATCAAGCCTTTCATTGAAGTTGCGATCAACCCAGACGCGAGCCAGCCAGCTCTGTTCTCTAACTCACGCAGCAACAGTGGTGATAAGCAGTATGAAGACCTAACAGGTGTATTCTACAGCGATATCCCACTACTTGTTGAAAACAAAGGCGAGCTGAACAAAGAGCTTAACGAACTATGGCCAGCACATTCAAACGGACAGAAACGTCTGCAAGCGTTAGGTATGGATGCATACTACCTAATGGATGCGCTACCACAGATGAAAGCCGTACAAGGTTACAGCATCCCGGGTGAAACTGGTGTGTTAACCATCGACAACAACTGTGTGGTACAACGTGAAATCAGCTGGGCAGAGCATGGGGCTTTTTAGCCGAACGTTCTTATCTAAAGCAACGGTCACCCATAAACAGGTAGGTGATCAATACGAGGCCGTGGCAAAGGCCTATCTGACCCGCCACGGTTTATCGTTAATTCAACAAAACTTCATAGCAAAATGTGGCGAGATTGATCTTATAATGCGCCATAACAATACGATTGTGTTTGCCGAGGTAAAATACCGTAAGCAAACTCGCTACGGACATGCCGCTGAGATGGTGACAGCGAAGAAGTCACAAAGGCTACTCAAAACAGCCCAAGTGTGGCTGATACAGCAAGGCTTGTCGGTACACTCCACAGACTTCAGGTTTGATATCATTGCCATTGAAGGGCCGGATGATCATATCAACTGGATTCAAAACGCGATTACCCAAGGATAAACATGCTAGACAGCATTAAAGAAAGTTTTACAGAAAGTATTCAAATCCAAATTGCGGCTGCAGAAGCACTACCAGACGCAATCACGCACGCAGCTCAAGCTATGGTTGCGACCTTACTCAACGGAAACAAAATCCTATGTTGTGGTAATGGTGGTTCTGCATCAAACGCTCAGCAATTTGTATCGTGCCTACTTAACCGTTTTGAAACCGAGCGCCCTAGCCTACCAGCAATGGCTCTTACCGCTGATAACACCACGCTTACTGCGGTTGCAAACGACTACCACTACGAAGAGATCTTCTCTAAGCAGGTACGTGCGTTTGGTCAAACGGGTGATATTTTACTGGCTATCTCTACTAGCGGTAACAGCAAAAACATCATCAAAGCGATGGAAGCAGCGGTAACTCGTGACATGACGATCATCGCTTTTACCGGTAAAGACGGTGGTGAAATGGCAGGTTTGCTTGGTGAGCACGATGTTGAGATTCGCATCCCATCACACCGTACTGCACGTATTCATGAAGTCCACATGGTGACACTGCACTGCCTATGTGACCTTATCGATCAAGTACTCTTCCCTGCTCACGAAGAGTGATATACGGAGCATCACAATGAAATTATTTACCTCTAAGACGCTATTCAAGCTGATTAGTGTTTCGCTACTTACACTATCTTTATCTGGTTGTGCTGGCATTTTCATTGCTGGTGCAGCAACCACAGCAAACATTGTCACTGACACTCGTACCACCAAAGAGATTTGGAACGACAACAATATCGAATTTGAAGTCGCAGCAATCACCAATAAACAGCCATACCGTGGTAGCGTTCGTGTTACTGCCAGCTCTTACCGCGGCTCTGTGGTGTTAATGGGTCAAGCTACAACAGATGCTGAACGCCGCTCTTTTGAAAGCCAAGCGAAAGATGTACCTGGTGTTGAAACGATTCACAACCAGATTCGCGTGAAAGAACCTCTATCAGTTAGCGCTATCAGCAAAGACAGCTGGATTACCACTAAAGTGAAATCAGCTCTGCTGGCTAACTCTGAGCTTAACGGCATCAAAGTGAAAGTGATCACTGAAGATTCAGAAGTATTCTTACTGGGCTTAGTATCTCGTGAACATGCAGATATCGCGACCGAAGTAGCACGCAACATTTCAGGTGTGAAGCAGGTAATCCGAGCATTTGAATATGGTGAAGACGAGACAGCCGTTAACTAGCGATTAAGCTGAAACTGTACAGAGTTCAGCAGGAAACAGAAAAGAAAAAAGCAGCGGTGAGTCGCTGCTTTTTTATTGAATCGTTATTTATAACTAACGTTATTTGATAACACGAAGGCTTGGGCGACCTTTCGCTGGGCGAGGAGGCTCAGGATCTGAGTCTGGCTCTTCAGCTTCTGGTTCAGCCGTTGCAACACTCAAAGATGGGCCTTTTTCTGGCTCTTCGAAAGGACCTTCTTCAATCCCTTCTTCAAGCGAAGTCATGTAAGCCTCTTCAGGTTCAAACATGGTACCAGCACCATTCTCACGAGCGTAAATCGCTTGTACAGCATAAAGTGGAACGATCACAGAGTGAGGACGACCACTAAAACGAGCACTAAACGTGACTGCTTCGTTACCCAGCTCAAGTTGGCCAACCGCGCGAGGCGCGATGTTCAGAATAATCTGACCATCTTGAACAAACTCTTCTGGAACTCGCACACCAGGTAATGTTGCTTCAACAACAAGATGCGGAGTTAATTCGTTATCAACCAGCCAATCATAAAATGCACGTAGCATGTATGGTCGGCGTGGTGTCATATTTGAAATATCCATAACGCTTAGCGAACTAGTCGCATCTCGCGCTCAGCTTCTGTTAGAGAAGCAAGGAATGAATCACGTTCAAATACGCGGTTCATGTAAACTTTAAGCTCTTTAGAACCAGGGCCAATTAGCTCGATACCAAGCTCAGGTAAACGCCATAGTAGCGGAGCAAGGTAGCAATCGATTAGGCTGAATTCTTCGCTCATGAAGTACTCGTACTCAGCAAAGATAGGAGCAAGAGTCAGTAGATCGTTACGTAGTTTAGTACGTGCTGCTTCAGATTCTTCAGCATTGCCTTTAACAATCTTCTCTGCAACTGAGTACCAGTTACGCTCAATACGGTACATCATTAGACGGCTGTTACCACGAGCAACAGGGTATACAGGCATCAATGGTGGATGAGGAAAACGCTCATCTAGGTATTCCATGATGATCTTAGAGTCGTAAAGAGCAAGCTCACGATCAACAAGAGTTGGTACTGATTTGTACGGGTTCAGTTCAACAAGCTCTGCTGGAAGATTTTTTTCATCAACCAACTCAACTTCAACACTTACGCCTTTTTCAGCAAGAACGATGCGCACCTGATGGCTATACATATCAGAAGCACTTGAGAAAAGAGTCATTACAGAACGTTTATTGGCAGCTACAGCCATGGAGCCCTCCAGTACACTTTAAATAAAAACAATGGAGGCCTAAAGCCTCCATTGAACATTAACATAATTTGGGAATTAGCACGGTATTATAGCACAATTAGTGCACATCACGCCAATACTCTTTCTTCAGTAGAACCACGATGATCGTGAACAGTACTAAGAAAGCCATTACCCACCAACCCATTGCGTGACGCTCAAGTTTCACAGGGTCGCCTGAGTAAACAAGGAAGTTAACTAGGTCACGAACTGCGTCGTCGTACTCACCAGCACTTAGTTCACCAGAACCGTCAGTTTCAGTACCAACAACCACTTCAACCTCTTCACCATCTACGATGTGAGTTTCGTAGATTGGCGTTGGGATGCCTTGTAGTTCTTCAAGTACGTGCGGCATACCTACGCTTGGGAAAACAATGTTGTTCACGCCAAATGGACGAGATGGATCTTCGTAGAAAGTGCGAAGGTACGTGTATAGCCAATCTGCACCACGAACACGAGCAACCAAAGTTAGATCTGGTGGCGGAGCACCAAACCAACTTGCCGCTTGCTCAGCTGGCATAGCATTAACCATCAAGCTACCAATTTTCGCTTCTGGGTCGAAAATCAGATTTTCCTTCATTAGATCTACAGGGATCTCTAAATCATTCGCAACACGTTCATAACGTTGGTACTGCGTTGAGTGACAAGCGAAACAGTAGTTCATGAACATCTTAGCGCCATTTTGCAATGAAGCTTTGTCCGTTAAGTCATTGTTCGCTTTGTCTAATGGTACGTTTACACCCGCTGCCATCGCCAAAGACGGCAACATAGCAAATAAAATTACAATCCACTTTTTCATTTGAATGTCACCCTTTCTGGTAATGGTTTCGTCGCTTCATTTTTACTGTAGAACCACAGTAGAACGAAGAACATGAAGTAACCTAAGCTAAAGATTTGTGCTAGTAGCGTGTAAGTTGGCGTTGCTGGAAGCGCACCAAGTACACCAAGCGCAATAAAGCTTATTGTGAATTGGATGATATTAATCAAGTGCAATTTGCTACGGTAACGGTACGAACGTACTTTACAACGGTCAAACCACGGTAGTAGGAATAGCACAACAATTGATGCGCCCATCGCTACAACACCTAGCAGCTTATCTGGAACCGCACGTAGGATTGCGTAGAACGGCGTGAAGTACCATACAGGAGCGATGTGCTCAGGAGTCTTCAGTGGGTTCGCAGCTTCAAAGTTAGGCGGCTCAAGGAAATATCCACCCATTTCAGGGTTGAAGAACAACACGTAACAGAAGAAGAATAGGAAACCAGCAACACCTACCATATCTTTCACAGTCCCGTATGGGTGGAAAGGAATAGAGTCGATGATGTCGTATTTCTTAGTGTAATCCTTGTGGAATGGGAACTGAGTTTTGTAGTCGTCGCCCATCGTACCTTTAGGTAGTTTAGTCTCGATACCGTCTGGGTTGTTCGAACCCACTTCGTGCAGTGCTAGTACGTGAAGTACGATAAGCAGCAGAAGTACGATTGGTAGCGCGATAACGTGAAGTGCGAAGAAACGGTTCAGCGTTGCACCAGAGATGATGTAGTCACCACGGATCCAAAGCGTTAGGTCATCACCGATAACAGGAATCGCACCAAACAGAGAAATGATTACCTGAGCACCCCAGTAAGACATTTGACCCCATGGTAGTAGGTAACCCATGAAAGCCTCAGCCATAAGCACCAAGAAGATCAACATACCGAAGATCCAAAGTAGCTCACGAGGTTTTTGGTAAGAACCGTAGATTAGACCACGGAACATGTGCAGGTAGATAACTACGAAGAATGCCGAAGCACCCGTCGAGTGCATGTAACGTAGTAGCCAACCGTATTCTACGTCACGCATGATGTATTCAACTGAAGCAAACGCACCATCACCAGACGGTACGTAGTTCATTGTTAACCAAATACCAGTCAGGATTTGGTTAACCAATACCAACATTGCCAAAGAACCGAAAAGGTACCAAAAGTTAAAGTTCTTAGGCATTGGGTATTCAGATAAGTGCTTTTTGTAAGCATTCATCGCGGGTATGCGTTTTTCAACCCAGTCTAGTAGTCCTTGCATTATGCATCTCCCTCGTCAATACCGATCAGGATCTTGGTGTCGCTTAAATACATATGCTTTGGCACAACAAGGTTCAATGGTGCTGGTACGCCTTGGAATACTCGACCAGCCATATCAAATTTCGAACCATGACACGGACAGAAGAAACCAGACTTAACACCTTGTACTTGTTCTGCGAAAGAATCAGGTAGGTAAGTCGGAGAACAACCTAAGTGCGTACAGAAACCAACAGCAACGAAGAATTCCGGCTTAATTGAACGGAATTCGTTCTGTGCGTATTCAGGTTGTTGTTCAGCTTCAGATTGAGGATCACGAAGTTGACCACCGATAGATTTTAGGTTTTCTAGTACCGACTCAGCACGGCGTACAACCCATACAGGTTTACCTTGCCACTCGACACGAACCATTTGTCCCGGTTCTAACTTGCTGACTTCCACTTCCACCGGTGCACCCGCAGCTTTCGCCTTGGCACTCGGATTCCATGATTTAATAAAAGGCACGGCTACAGCAGCAGCTCCCAAACCACCAACAACGGCTGTTGTTGCGGTTAAGAAACGCCTGCGACCGTTATTTAAAGGCGCGTTGCTCATCCAAACATTCTCCCATTTGCTCCTTGTGGATTGAAATTATTCCGATTAAAGAGCATGGCTAACAAAATATGTATTTAGTTCTATTTATTGACGGCAAATGATAAATAAAACCCTACTTTTTGACAAGATAAAGCTACCTTTTTGTAACAATCATGAGGCAAAGCGCACATTGGGTTACAAAAGCTTTCAAAATATAAGAATTTGGAAATAAAACGAGAGGGGGAAAGCGTTTAGCGGGGGTATAAAAACAAAAAGCCCGGCATATAGCCGAGCTTTGAACCACAATTCCAGTAATAAAACTGGAAGCGTATACTTTTTCGTAAAGAAAAATTAACGCTTAGAGAATTGAGGTTTACGACGTGCTTTACGTAGACCAACTTTCTTACGTTCAACGCAACGAGCGTCACGAGTAACGTAGCCAGCTGCACGTAGAGCAGGACGTAGAGTTTCATCGTACTCCATAAGAGCGCGAGTGATACCGTGGCGGATTGCGCCAGCTTGACCAGAAATACCACCACCAGAAACAGTGATGTAAAGGTCAAGTTTCTCAGTTAGTTCAACTAGCTCAAGAGGTTGCTTAACAACCATACGAGAAGTTGGACGACCGAAGTAAACATCAAGGCTACGCTTGTTGATTACGATCTCACCAGAACCTGGTTTGATGAAAACACGAGCTGCTGAGCTTTTGCGACGACCAGTGCCGTAGTATTGATTCTCTGCCATTTTCATAATCCCCAATTAGATGTCTAGTACTTGTGGTTGTTGAGCAACATGGTTGTGCTCAGCACCAGCGTATACTTTTAGCTTACGGTACATAGCGCGGCCTAGAGGACCACGTGGTAGCATACCTTTAACAGCTAGTTCTAGAACCATTTCTGGCTTCTTGTCGATCAGCTTTTCGAAAGTGATAGACTTAAGACCACCTGGGAACTCAGAGTGACGGTAGTAAACCTTACCCTTAGCTTTGTTACCAGTTACAGCAACTTTCTCAGCGTTAACAACGATGATGTAATCACCAGTGTCTACGTGAGGAGTGTATTCTGCTTTGTGCTTACCACGAAGGCGAGAAGCGATTTCACTTGCTAGACGACCAAGAGTTTTACCTTCAGCGTCTACAACATACCAGTCGCGTTTTACAGTTTCTGGTTTAGCAACGAAAGTTTTCATGCTAATAATTACCTATTTAAAAAATTTACACTTAAGGAATACTCGCGTATTCCCACTGTCTAAGAGTCACCATTCATCACCCCTTCGAGTGTTGGAAAACTCTTGGCATAACGTGATTTAACTCATCGTTAGAGGCCCGCAGTAACGGTAGGTCGCAGGATTATAGAGAAGAGCGAAGAAAAAATCACCTCTTTTTGAACAAAATCACGATTTTTTTATTTCTACTTCTCAATCGAGATAATCCTATCTAACTCAAGTGCTCTTTTGCTAAATATTCATGGCTCTGCATTTCAATTAAACGCGACTGACACCGTTTAAATTCAAACTCTAGCTGGCCGTGGGTATATAAATTATCTAGCTCTACTTCGGCGGAAATAATCAGCTTTACATTACGCTCATAGAACTCGTCCACTAATGCGATAAAACGTCTTGCTGCATCATCAGAAGTCGCGCCCATCTGCAGAACATCAGCCAAGAGAACCGTGTGATAAACGCGAGACAGTTCAATGTAGTCGTTCTGGCTTCGGGCCGACTGACAAAGCTGAGCAAAAGTTCCATGCAACACGCCATCGCTTGCTTCGATAACGTCTAACTGACGATGATTCACTTCAATCTGCTTGAGTCTCTCTTTATCTTCCCCAACCAGTTGGTTGTAGTACTTTTCAAGATTGATGTTCGCTTGGCTATCGAGTGGATAGTGGTATATCTCGGCCTGCTCTAAGGTACGCAGACGATAATCAATGCCGCTGTCCACATTAAGAATATGGCAGTTGTCTTGAATCAGTTTAATCGCAGGTAAGAAACGCGCACGTTGCAGACCATTACGATACAGGTCTGCAGGAGGAATATTTGAGGTCGCAACCAAGATAACGTTTCGTGCGAATAGTTCTTGGAATAAGGTGCCTAAGATCATCGCGTCGGTGATATCTGAAACGAAAAACTCATCGAAACAGATAATATCCGCCTCTTGCTTCAACTTATCCGCAACCAAAGGCAATGGATCACTCACATTGCCCAGCGCCTTTAATTCATCATGCACTCGATACATAAAACGATGAAAGTGCACTCGCATTTTTTTAGTGGTCGGCAAGGCATCGTAGAACGTATCCATCAGATAAGTTTTACCGCGCCCTACACCGCCCCAAAAATAGAGCCCTTTAGGTGGCGTTGGTAGCTCTGGCTTTTTACCGAGCAATTTCTGAAATCGAGTCAATTGAGGAATAGGAGTATTCACATAATCTTGGAACTGATGAAAAAGTTCATCTAAAGATTTAACGGCTTGCTCTTGTGCTGGATCTCTT